>CALFAM010000308.1 GCA_937948815.1 uncultured bacterium | reverse complement strand
TGCCGATCGATCCCCAAGAACCCTCTGCGGCGAGCGGCGAGGCAACGTGCTCGAAGTCGACGAAGAAGGCCCCGATCAGCACGAACCCACCCAGGGCGAGCAGCTTGATGCCGGTCACGGCCGTCGACACACCGGCGCCTTGCCGGACGCCGAGCACGTTGAGTGTGCCGAGGATGGCGACCAGCGCGATGATGGCGATCGCCTTGCCAGCACCCTCGGCCACGACGGGCAGCAGATTTCCGAGCGCGACGGCGAATGCGTGAACGATCGCGCCCCAGGCAATCAGGCCAGCGACCGCGGCGACCCAACCGACCATAAATCCAGCCCCTTCGCCAAACGCGGCCCGCGCGTACGTGTAGGCGCCACCGGATACGGCGAATCGACTTCCTGCTTCGGCAAAGCAAAGTGCGATCAGGCAGGCGACGGCACCAGCGATGGCCACCGAAAGCAACGAAGCAGCGCCCGGCCCCTTGGCCACCAGTCCCGGCAGCAAGAAGACCCCCGATCCGATGACACAGTTCACTCCCAGCGCGATCACTTCGCCGAAGCGGAGCATTCCGTGGGACGCGGCAACCGAGCTCGACGTGGACATGGCGGCGATTGTCGCACGGCGGACTGAATGCCGCGTGAGTCGGCCCGGCGGACGGTCAGTCGCTGCGCAGGGCGATCGCTGGATCGATCCGGGTCGCACGGCGTGCGGGAAGCCAGGCGGCCAGCAAAGATGCCAAGATCAAGAGAACGGCAACGAGGCCCCAGAGAAAGGGGTCATGCGGCGCGATTCCCCAGAGCCAATGCGCGAGGAGCCCGCCAGCAGCGAACGCCAGTACCAGGCCGCTTGCCAGTCCGTAGAGCACCAACCGCAGACCTTGGACGAGCACACCGGCCTGGACGTCGCGCGGACGTGCACCGACCGCCATGCGAATACCGATCTCGCGATGGCGCTGCCGCACGTGGAAGCGCAGCAGGCCGTAGAGCCCGAGAATGGCCAGCAGGAGGCCGAGTAGGCCAAATGTCGTCAGGAGGTAGCGGGCGAGCCGCGGCGCCAAGAGGCTTCGCGCCACCTGCGCGTCGAGGGTCGAAGCGTGCGCGAGGGGGAGCAAAGGGTCGATCTCGTGAAGGGCTGCCCGCAAGAGCGGCGTGAGAGTGGCCGGACTCGCAGCCCCTCGTACGAGAATCACCATCGTACGCAGATCAGCTTCGGTGAGCGCCGCGCTGAATTGCGCATGGGGGACGTAGACGATCGCTTCCGGAGGCGTCAGCGGGTCGGAGCGGACGTCCGAGACCACGCCGACGACCTCGTGCCAGCGCCCCTCGAGCCGGAGCGTGTGTCCCACGGCATCGGGGCCGCCGAACAAACGCGTCGCGGCAGTCTTGCTGACCCAGGCCACGGGTGGGTGGGTGGCGGCATCTCGGGCGGAGAGCTTGCGCCCCGCGAGAACGGACAGGCCCACGGTCTGCTCGTAGCCCGGCGTAATGGCGACGAAGCGGGCCGACGCACGCGCGTCGGCAGGCACGGTGTCGTCACCATCGACGGCCGGCCGAAAGCCCCAGCCACCACCGGGCGGGTACATGGCTGCAGCGGCTGCATCGATGCCTCCTCGGCTCCGAAGCAACTCCAGGAAGCGAGAGTAGAAGTCGGCGACCGCCGATGCCGTGGCGTAGCGACTGGCGGGCAGGGTGATCTCGGCCTGTAGCAAGGAGTCCGATGGGTATCCGAGGTCGCGCTGAAGAAGTCTCTCGGTGCCGCGAACGAGCAGTGCCGCTCCGGTCAGCAGGACGAACGCGGCCGCGACCTGGACCACCACCAGCACGCGCTCGGAGCGGATGCCCCAGGATGAGAGCGCCCGCGCCGAAGATCCGCGGTGAAGTGACGGTGCCTGGAGGGCCCGAACGGTCGGGAGAACACTGGCCAGGAGCGCGACGAGGACGATCACCACAGCCGTTGCCGTGAGCGTCCACACGCCGAGCTGGGGCGGCAGCGCGCGATAGGTAAGCCGGCCCCCGAGGTCCGGCAACACACGCAACAGCAAAGCGGCCAGGCCGATCCCGGCTGGCGTGGCGATTGCTGCGAGGACCATCGTCTCGACAAGAACGTGGCGCGCCAGCCGTCCACGTCGAGCGCCGAGGCACGCGCGGATCGCCATCTCTCCGGCCCGGCTGTGGGCGACGCTCTGCTGAAGCTGGGTGCAGTTGAGCACCACCAAGGCAAGCAGCAGCGCAACGGCGGGTCCGAGCAGAGCGAATACATCGCGCCGGCCACGCATGACTTCGGTGATGGGTCGCAGCAGGGGCTGTGCCGGTGTGCGGCTGCCGTAGACACCTGCTGCCGCGAGTTGGTCGGCGGCGTGCTCGAGCTGGGTGGCGGCTGTTGCAAGGCTCGACCCCATTCGCAGGCGACCGATGGCACCCAGGTGGCCGTTCGTGCGGTCGTGCGCGGCGTTGGCGAGGTCCAGGGGCATGAAGACGTCCGGCTCGCCGCCCCGCACCACGAATCCCGGCGGCATCACGCCGATGACTTCGTGGGGGGTGCCGTCGAGTATCAGGCTATGCCCGAGCACGTCGGCCCTGCCGCCCAGCTCACGCTGCCACAGTTGGTCGGTGAGGATCACGACCGCTGGAGCGCCAGGACGCACGTCATTCGGCTCCAGCGTCCGACCGATTCGGGGTGCCACGCCCCATGCTTCGAAGTAGCCATCGCTGACGGCAAACCGCCGGAGCTGGCGCGGTGTGCTTTCACGATGCCAGGCCACGGAGCCGAGCGGCAGGTAGGCTCCGATCGCTTCGATGCTCATCGTGCCTGGTGACGCCGAGGTCGCCGCGTCACGCCAGGCGATGAAGTCAGCCGGGTAGATGCCGCCGCCGGTGCTTTGGGGGCCGTAGCGGGCCGACACGTTGAAGACCCGGTCGACATCCGGAACCAGGCGAAGGGGCGCGATGGCCATGGCATGAAAAAGCGCCAGCAGTGCCGAAGTCGCGCCGACACCAATGGCGAGGGTCAGAACGGTCGCGATGGACAGCGCCGCGCGGTGAGAAAGCGCGCGAAGCGCGATCCGCACCTCGAAGAACAAGTCGCTCATAGCAGGCCTCCTGGCAAGGGAACCAGCCTATCGCCTACCGCTGGGTGTCGATCAAGCGCGAAAGCGCGCTGCCAGGCGTGTTTTCTGCCGAGAGGCCACGGGCTCCTGTAGGATCTAGGGTTCCACGAAAGGGCGGCATTGGCTCGCCTCAATCTCTCGACACACGAAATCATGCCGCGCCATCGAACCAAACGGAGCCCAGCCACCACGCGGGCAAGCCATAGCTGGGACCGCTTCCGAAACGACGAGCGGTCGGTGCGCGCGTTCTCGCCGCATGCGCCCAACCGCCTGGCGCTGGCGTACGCCAACACCTACAGCGTAGGCATGTCGAGCCTCGGCTTCCTGCGGACCTACGAGCTGATCCATGACCAGGAGGATTGGGCCGCCGAGCGCTTCTTCACCGACGGCACCGGCATGCCGCGATCGGTGGAGACCGACTCGCCGCTCGGCGACTTCTCTGCGATCGCGTATTCGGTGTCGTTCGAAGAGGACTACGTAGGTCTGGTGCAGATGCTCGATCGCGCCGGCATTCCCGCGCGTCGCGAGGCGCGCACGCCCTGGCATCCGGTGGTGATCATGGGCGGCTCTTGCGCGGCGATCAACCCGTTGCCGATGGCCGCCTTCGTCGACGTATTTGCCCTCGGCGCGGCCGAGAACCTGCTCACGGCCATGCTCGATGCGATCGCCGAAGAGCCGCACCGCGATGCCGTCATCGCGCGTCTGGCCGAGACGCCCGGATTCTTCGTGCCCGCCCACCATCAGCCCGAGTCGGACGACGCGCTGCCGAAGCTGCACAAGCGAGAGATCGGCGCCGACCAGATGCGCAAACCCGGGCACCTGCCCGTCAGCCCGATCGTCACCCCGCACACCGAGTTCGCCAACAAGGCGCTGATCGAGATGTCCCGCGGTTGCCCCGAGAAGTGCAAATACTGCTGGGCGACCTTTGGCATGGGCAAGTTCCGCTGGCACCCGGTCGACTTCATTCTCGAAGGCATGGAGCAGGTCCGCGCGATCACCGACCAGGTCGGCTTCGTGGCCACGGCTGTCGGCGACCATCCGGAGATCGCGCGCATCCTGCACTACGCGAACGAACAGGGTTTTCGCTCCTCGGTGTCGTCGATCCGCATTCCCGCGGTCAAAGAGGAGACCCTGATTCCGCTCTACGAGTCAGGAGCACGCTCGATCACCCTGGCGCCCGAGACCGGCAGCGATCGGCTGCGCTTCATCATGAACAAGCCGATTCCGAATGCCGTGCTGCTCGAAAAAGTGCGGCTGATCTTTCGCCACGGTTTCACCGGCCTCAAGCTCTACTTCATCGTCGGCTTGCCGCAAGAGACGGAAGAGGACGTGGAGGCGATTCTCGAGCTGGCCGCGGATTGTCAGCGCATCATGGTCGAGGAAGGGCGGAAGACCGGGATCGTCGGCAACATCCACCTGGGCACGAACGTCTTGATCCCCAAGCCCTACACGCCCTGGCAGCGTGAGCCCATGGCCGACGAGCGAACGCTCAAACGCAAGCTCGCCCACCTCAAGCGTGGTGCCGCCCGCATACCCAACGTGACCTTGGGGACCATGTCCCCCCGCCAGGCCATCTGGCAGACGTACATCAGCCGCGCCGGCCGGGACGCCGCCGAGGCCATCGAGCGCGTCGCGCGCGGCCAGAAGATCGCTCAGGCCCTCCGCGAATTCGCCGACCGGGTCCACCCCGAAGTCTTCCAGGCCTTCCCCCGCGAGCTGCGCTGGCACTTCATGCGCACGGCCTAGGCACAAGCCCGCGCACGCTCCCAGTCGATACCGCTATCTGGGGCCTCCAGATGCCTTGCCGGTCGTTCCACCAATGCCTCCACGGAGGGCAGAGGCTTCTCCTCGATTCATCGCAGCGATCGATCGGCGCGCGCGCGAACCGGCAACAGGTACCGGACACCGCAGTCGGCATTCAGGGCATTGTGAGGAAGGGCTCGAGCACGGCTGCATCGACCCAGAAGAGATCTTGGTTGCTGGTGTAGAAGAAGTAGCGTCCGTCCCGGGTCACGAACGGGCAGAGCTCGTGCCCCTCGGTGTTGATCGGCGAGTCCAGGTGCCGACCTTCGCTCCAGGTTCCGTCATCACGCCGGACGCTCACGTAGAGATCGCCGCGTCCGAAGCCGTCTTTCCGGGACGAGGAGAAGATGATGTAGCGACCATCAGGCGCGACGAAAGCGTCGGCCTCGTAGCCTGGCGTGTTGATCTCCCCCGCCAGGCGCTCGGGCGCGGCGAAGCCTCCAGGGGTCGGTTGGGCGACATAGAGGTCGAAGTCGTGGGAACGCTCGGCTCCGGCGGCGACATTCGACGCGAAGTAAAGCGCGCCGTCGTCCGTGAACGAGATGTAGTACTCGTCGCGCTCGGAGTTGATCGCTGGGCCGGCGTTGATCGGAGGCGACCACCCGCCCGCTTGCCGTTCGAGATACCAGATGTCGATGTCCTTCGCCGGTCCGCCATCCGCGAGCGGACGGTTCGAGATGAAGTAGAGCCGGTCTTCGTTCGGTGACAGGAAGGGGTCGTTGGCGCCGAACTGCGGGTCGGAGACCACGGGTACCGGGGGCTGCCACTGGCCATTCTCGAAGAAGATGCCGCGAATCTCCGCTCGGTCGCGGAGCTGGACACCGTAGTAGAGCGCGAGGCCGTCGGCAGAGAAGACCGACCCGAACTCGTGGACGTCCGGGAAGGAAGCCTGGCCCGGCGCAAAGATCTGCGGCTCGCGGCCTGGAGGCAGCTGTCCGAGGTAGCGGTCCACGGCACCCGTGATTGCTGCGGAGCCATCGGCCACGGAGAGCTCATCGGACTCCGGGCTCGTGCCATCAGTCGTTCCCGAGCAGCCGATGCTGGATGAAAGGGAGAGGATCAAGATCGTGCACTTCAGGCTCGGATTCAGCATTCATCGACGATAGCAAGTTCGGCGCAGGAAAGAGACGCCTCGCGCTGCCGCCCCCAAGCGTGGCGAGGCGCTCACCGAGCTGATCGCGGGCCGTGTGCCGCGCTCGGTCCGCGACGCCGCGTCCATGCCGATACCGGTTGTCCAGGGGAAAGCGCGCACCCGTGACGAGCCCGAGGTGGGAGATCCTGCGACCGAATCTGTGCTGGCGTCTCTGAAGACGCGTCAGAAGAAGGCGCAGGCGCGTGGATCACGGCCTTCGAGGATCGCGATGGTCTCGGCCGCGAGGAAAAAGCCACCGGCGACCAAGATGTACATGCCCTCGCGTCTCGCCGCGACCATCGCCATCTCGATCGCGGTGTGCAGCGGCGCAAGGGTGTCGAGCGGAGGCTGTGGCCGCGCTTCGGATGTGAGCTGGGCGAGGGCTCGGGCCACGGGCGCGGGATCGCCGCCGCGATGGTGGGCACGGGTGACGATGATGTGGCTGGCGAGGGGTGCGAGGGGTGCGAGGAGGGCTCGAGGGTCGCGGCCCGCGGCGACGCCAGTGACGAGCAGGAGCGGTCGCTCTTCCTGGCGCGCGCGGACGACTGTCGCGAGGGCACGTGTCGCGGCCGGTGTGTGGGCGACGTCCACCCACACAGCAGGATCTTGGTGAACGCGCTCGAAGCGCCCGGCCAGGCTGTCTTCTGCCAGACCGTGCCGGATGGCCGCGTCGACCTGGTCGACTGTGAGGGTCGGACGATGCCGCGCCAGCCAGCGGGCGGCGAGCGCACCTGCCAGGGCTGCATTGTGTGCCTGGTGAGCACCATCGAAACCGAGGTGCACGTCGTCGAGTTGCCGGTCACCCATCGTGAAATCGACCCACGTGCGGCTATCCCGCTGACGAACGTCGCGCACCGTGCACCCGCCCCGTGCCCCATGCACCGTCACGCCGCGAGCGCCGACGTGGCGGCGAACCTCCTCGCGGAGAGCTGGCCCGAGGTCGCCGAGCAGCAGGGTCGAGCGATCGTCGGCGAGGTCGGCCTTGTCGCGAGCGATGGCGGCTTCGGTCGCCCCCAGGAGCTCGGTGTGCTCGAGGTCGACCGAGACAATGGCGCTCAGTTGGCCTGGAATCGCTCCGGTCGGGTCGAGGCGGCCACCGATGCCGGCTTCGAGGATCCAGGCGTCGACGCCGGCTTCGTCGAATGCATGGATGGCGAGGGCGGTGAGGGCCTCGAAGATGCCGACGTGCTCTTTCGGGTCGTGCCTTTCCGACCGCTCGGGCCCGTCAGCTTCGATTCGCCCGAGCACCCACTGCGCCGACCGGACGAACGCCGCAGGCTCGATCGGCGCGCCATCGATCACGAAGCGCTCGTTCGGTGCGCGTAGGTGCGGTGAGGTGAACAGCCCGGTCGACACGCCCGCAGCGCGAAGGATCGCCGC
Source organism: uncultured bacterium (assembly GCA_937948815.1). Taxonomy (GTDB): domain Bacteria; phylum Acidobacteriota; class Thermoanaerobaculia; order Multivoradales; family J023; genus J023. Next base: position 66,013 of record CALFAM010000308.1, on the reverse strand, counting down.
GGTCATCGCTGCCGTCGAGCCCTTGCCATTCGATCCTGTGATCTTGATCGCATCGCGCCCGGCGGGGCGGTCCGCGAGGGGAGCGAGCAAGCGCTGGAGGCGCTGGCGGCCGTCGCCGTTTGGAAAGCGTGGCAGCGCGAGCAGGCGCGCCCAGCACGTCGCCAGCGTCTCTTCCAACGGGGCATCTCCCGAGGGCGCGCCTCCCGGATCGTGAGAGTCGGCCTCGGGCGTGCGGGTCATGTCGTGGCTAGGGGGTGCCCCCGTGACGAGTCAGGCCAGCTCGCGATAGAGCGGGAAGCGGTCGCAAAGCACCTCGACCCGACGCTTGACGGCTTCGAGTGCCGGAGCGTCGTCGACGGCTTCCAGTGCGTCGGCAATCAGATCGGCAACGTCGACCATGGCTGCCTCGTTCATCTTGCGGCTGGTCAGGGCTGGGGTACCCAGGCGAATGCCCGAAGCGACCAAGGGCGGCTTGGGATCGTAGGGGATCGTATTCTTGTTGACCGTGATCCCAGCCTGCTCCAGCGCCTTCTCCGCGATCTTGCCGGTCAGGTCCGCGGCACCCACGTCGAGCAAGAACACGTGGTTGTCGGTGCCACCGGAGACGATGCGATGGCCGCGCTCGATGAGCCGGGCCGCCAGGGCGCGTGCGTTGGCCACGGTCTGGTGCTGGTCGGCGCGGAACGTCTCGGATGCGGCCTCGTGGAACGCAACGGCCTTGGCTGCCACGATATGCATCAGCGGACCACCCTGCAGCCCGGGGAAGAGCGCGCGGTCGATCACCTTCTGGTGCTCGGCCGTGCACAGGATCAGCCCACCCCGCGGACCCCGCAGCGTCTTGTGCGTGGTCGTGGTGACGAAGTGGCAGTGCGGTACGGGTGACGGGTGGACGCCGGCCGCGACCAGGCCGGCAATGTGCGCGATGTCCGCCATCAACAGGGCGCCAACCTCGTCAGCGATGGCGCGGAAGCGCGCGAAATCGATGACCCGGCTGTAAGCGGAAGCGCCACAGACGATCAGCTTCGGCCGGTGCTCGTTCGCCAGCTGGGCGACCTGGTCGTAATCGATGCGCTCGGTTTCGCGGTCGACGCCGTAGCTCACCACCACGAAGTCGCGGCCGCTGTAGGACAGCGGGTGGCCGTGCGTGAGGTGTCCACCGCTCGCGAGATCCATGCCCATCAGCGTGTCGCCGGGGCGCAGCATGGCGAAGTAGATCGCCATGTTTGCCGTCGTCCCAGAGTGCGGTTGGACGTTGGCGTGCTCGGCACCAAAGAGTGCCTTGGCCCGCTTCTGCGCCAGCCGCTCGGCCGTGTCGACATGCTCGCAGCCGCCGTAGTAGCGGCGGCCCGGGTAGCCCTCGGCGTACTTGTTGGTGAGCACGCCGCCGGCAGCCTCGAGCACCGCCGTGCTGGCGAAGTTCTCCGAGGCGATCAACTCGAGCCCGCGATCCTGTCGCTGCCGCTCGTCGACGAGGACTTGGTGGATTTCGGGATCGACCTGCTTGAGTGCTTCGTAGCTGGGCATCGGGTGAGGGTCTCCTGGACACGCGCGCTGGCGGCGTGTGTCAGCCCTGGGTGTCGCGGTTCAGATTACGGGGCCGGTTGCACGCTCGAGCCCGCGCCGAGTGCGTCGATCTTGGCCACGCGGGTCGCGTGTCGGCCGCCATCGAACGGCGTCTCGAGAAATGCACGCAGCACGTCCTCGGCCACACCGGCGCCGATCACACGCTCACCCAAGGCCAGGATGTTGGCGTTGTTGTGCGCGCGCGCCATGCGGGCGCAGAACGTATTGGTACACGCGGCCGCGCGCACACCGTCGAGCTTGTTGGCGGCGATCGCCATGCCCGTACCCGTGCCGCACACGAGCAGGCCGAGCATGGCGCGATCGCCTGCCACAGCCTGCGCAACGCGCTGGGCGAAGTCCGGATAGTCGACACTCTCGGACGTGTTCGTGCCGAAGTCTTCGACCTCGTGACCTTCTTCACGCAGCAAGACGACCAGCCGCTCCTTGAGCAGGAGGCCGGCGTGGTCGGCACCGACGGCGATCTTCATGGCGCCTCAGCTGGCGTCGCTGTCTGCGGCGTCGCTGTCAGCCGCGTCGCCGGTGGGCGCCGCGTCGGCAGGCGCACTTTCTGCTGGCGCGTCTTCGGCCGGCTTCTCGGCCTCGGGAGCCTTTTCCTTGGCCTTCTTCGGGGCGGCCTTCTTGGCTGCGGCCCGCTTGGTGGTGCGGGTCGACTTCTTGCCCTCGGCAATGGCTTCGAGGCGCTGCTTCTTCAGACGTTCCACACGACGCTTACGGCGACGCCGCAATTCGCGGTCTTTCTCACGCATTCAGATGTCTCCGGAGTTGCCCACACGGCCATCGTCGTTGGAAGTGGCTCGGGCGCGGGAAATCGATCGGACGAAACGGGCGCCAGCATGTCCCACCGGCTGGGTCCTGTCAAGGATCGCCGAGCGTGACCCGCTCGGCCTCCTGATCGGCACGTCTGCCCGGCTACAGCGGGATGTTGCCGTGCTTCTTGGGCGGTGAGCTCTGACGCTTGGATCCGAGCTGGCGCAGGGCGCGGATCAGGTGCTTGCGTGTGTGCTGGGGCTCGATGATCGCGTCCACGAAGCCACGCTCTGCCGCGATGTAGGGATTCGAGAAGCGGGCGCGGTAGGCCGCCACCTTCTCGGCACGGATCGTCGCCATTTCGTCGTCGTCCTGGGCCGCCGCCAGCTCGCGCCGGTAGAGGACGTTGACGGCGCCTTCGGGGCCCATGACCGCGATCTCGGCGGTGGGAAAGGCGAAGTTGGCATCGGTGCGGAGGTGCTTCGAGGCCATCACGCAGTAGGCGCCGCCGTAGGCCTTGCGGGTGATCACGGTGAGCTTGGGGACGGTCGCTTCGGCGAATGCGAAGAGCAGCTTGGCGCCGTGCTTGATGATGCCACCGAGCTCCTGCTGGGTGCCGGGCAGGAAGCCGGGCACGTCTTCGAAGGTGATCAACGGAATGTTGAAGGCATCGCAGAAGCGTACGAAGCGTGCGCCCTTGAGCGAAGCGTTGATATCGAGCACGCCCGCGAGGTAGTTGGGTTGGTTGGCAACGATCCCGACGCTCTGGTTGGCCAGGCGAGCGAAGCCGACCACGATGTTCTTCGCGTAGTCCGGCTGCACTTCGAGAAACCCGCCGTCGTCGACCACGCCCCGAATCAGCTTCTTGATGTCGTAGGGCTTGTTCGGGTCGGCCGGCACCAGATCGTTCAGGCTCTCGTCGGCGCGGTTGGGGTCGTCGTCCGAGTTGCCGAGCGGCGGATCGTCGAGGTTGTTCGAGGGCAGGTAGGACAGCAGCTCGCGCACGCTCAGCAGGCAGCCCGCGTCGTTCGGGCAGGTGAAGTGCGCGACGCCGCTGGTGGCGCTGTGGGTGCTGGCGCCGCCCAGCGCTTCCTTGGTCACCTCTTCGTGGGTCACCGTCTTGATCACGTCCGGGCCGGTGACGAACATGTAGCTCGTGCCCTCGACCATGAAGATGAAGTCGGTGATGGCCGGTGAGTAGACCGCGCCACCCGCGCACGGGCCCATGATCGCGCTGATCTGTGGGATCACGCCCGACGCCAGGGTGTTGCGCAGGAAGATGTCCGTGTAGCCCGCCAGCGACGCCACGCCCTCCTGGATCCGCGCGCCCCCCGAGTCGTTGAGGCCGATCAGGGGCGCGCCGTTCTCCACCGCCAGGTCCATGACCTTGCAGATCTTCTGGGCGTTGGTCTCGGAGAGTGAGCCGCCGAATACGGTGAAGTCTTGCGCGAAGACATAGACCAGCCGGCCGTCGACCGATCCGTACCCGGAGACCACGCCGTCGCCAGGAATCTGCTGGGCGCTCATGCCGAAGTCCTGGCACCGGTGGGTCACCAAGGCATCGAGCTCGACGAACGAGCCGGGGTCGAGGAGCAGGTCGATGCGCTCCCGCGCGGTCAGCTTGCCGGCATCGTGCTGGCGCTTGATCCGCGCTTCTCCACCCCCAAGTTGGGCGGCTTCGAGGCGCCGCTCGAGCTCCCCGACAGTGGTGGCCGAGTCAGGCTCGGTGGCGTCGGCACCGGTGGCTGGGCTTGAGGCAACGTTCTGGCTCATGGTCAGACCTTCTCCAGCGGAGACTGGCGCTCCGAGGCGGATTGAAGCAAACGGGCTTTCGAGTCGCGCGGAATCCTATCGCAGGGTCGCTCGGACGCCTGCTGCCCGAAGCGGGCGGCTCAAGCGTTGACGGCGAGTGGCGGCACGTTGAACGGCCCTGCCTCACCACCTTGGGTCACCTCGGCGATGCGGTTCTCGGCATCGACGTGGACCACGGTCGGCTCCCAGCCCATGGCCGCCGCCTGGTCCATGGTGGCGTAGCTCATGATGATGACCTTGTCGCCGACATTGACCAAGTGGGCGGCCGCGCCGTTGAGCTGCACGGTCCCGGATCCGGCGGGTGCCGGAATGACGTAGGTCTCGAGCCGGGAGCCGTTGTCGACATCGACCACCTGGACCCGCTCCCACTCGAGCAGGTTGGCCGCGGCGATCAGGTCGCGGTCCAGCGAGATGGAGCCAACGTAGTCGACATCGGCTCCGGTGACCGTGGCACGGTGAATCTTGCCGTGAAGGAGGGTTCGTTGCATCGTTAGGCTCCATCACGCGCCTGTTCGGACGCGTCGAGAATCAGATTATCAATCAAGCGTGTCTTGCCGATCCACACGGCGAGTGAAACGAGCGCGCGGGTCTCGACGGTGTCGAGCTCGCGCAGGGTGTCGGGATCGGCGACGCTGACGTACTCAGTTTGCGCGCGCGGCTCGGCATCGAGCACCGCGTGCACGGCATGGGCAAGGGCCGCGGCGCGCCCCTCGCCAGATCGAAAAGCATCTTCCGCTGCCCGCAGGCCGCGGTACAGGACCGTCGCAGCCTGACGCTCGGCCGGGCTCAAGCGCACGTTGCGGCTCGAGCGCGCCAGCCCGTCAGCCTCGCGCTGAGTCGCCACGGGCACGATCGCGGTCGCCACGTCGAGGTCGCGTACGAAGGCGCGGATCACGGCCAGCTGTTGCGCATCTTTCTGGCCGAAGAAGGCGTGGCTCGGCTGCACGATGTTGAGTAGCTTGAGCACGACCGTCGCGACGCCGCGGAAGTGCCCCGGGCGGTGGCGGCCCTCCTGCTCGGCGGCGACGGCTCCTGGCTCGACCCAGGTGTCGAAGCCTTCGGGATACATCGTCGCGGGCGTCGGCAGGAACAGCGCGTCGCAGCCGGCTTTGGCGAGCAGGCGCTTGTCCTGCTCGAGATCGACCGGATAAGCCGCGAGATCCTCTTCGCGGTCAAACTGCGCGGGGTTGACGAAAATCGAAGCCACCACCTTTTCGCAGGTCGCGCGCGCTTCGGCGACCAGGGCGAGGTGGCCTTCGTGCAGATAGCCCATGGTCGGAACCAGGCCCACCGTGCGCCAACCTCCCGAAGCCCGCCAGGCGCGCACCGCCGCGATCGTCTCCAAGGTCTCGATCACCGCCATCATGCCACCGCCTGGGGTACGCCACTGCTGGCCAGCTCGGCCACCGCTTCGAGGTCGCGCAGGGTGTCGAGATCCGGGTGGGGTTCTGCGCCGTCTGAGCGGCCTGCCATCCGCGCCGGATGATCCCGATCGTCGTCGAGCTGGCTGACACGCTCAGCCAGCGCCCGGTTGAGGGGCACGTCGACCCCAACTGCCTCGGCCCGCGCGACGACGGCGCCAGACAAGGCATCGATCTCGGTGCGTCGTCCCGTCAGCACGTCCTGGAGCATCGAATTGTGGTTGGTCGCGGTCGCCGCCGCCACGTCCAGGGCGCGTTTCGCAGGGTCGTGGTCGAAGACGATGCTCTGGGCGGACGCCACAGACGCCACCTCGCGCGCGATCGCGGTCATCAGCCGGCGCCGGCCGGCCGTCTCGACCAGCACGCCGTTGGGCACATGGGCGAGGGCGGTCAAGGGATTGATCGCGCAGTTGACCGCCAGCTTGCTCCACACGGCAGGCGCGAGATCGTCCGTGGTGTGCACGGTGAGCCCCGCGTCGCGAAAGACGCGGGCGGCGCGCAGCAGGTGGGTGTCGTCGCCATTGTGATTGGCGGCGGCACCATCCGGCGGCGCCAGCACGGTGCCGCCATCGCCGCCAGGCCGGACGCGCCCGGGTGCCAGAAGGCGGGCGCCGACCGCGGTCACGCCGGCGGCAAGTTGAGCGGGCGCGACGTGGCGCGCCAGGACTTCGCGGTTGCCCAGGCCGTTTTGCAGCGAGATGACCAGGCCGTTTTGTGAGACCGCACGGGCCACAAACGGAGCAATGGCGGGCGTCTGCCAGCTCTTGACCACGACCAGCACCAGATCGAAGGGTCCTACCGCTTCCGATTCGGCAGCAGCGCGTTCGGCCGGGTGGTTGGCAAGGGTGTCGCGGTGACAGGCGCGTACGCGGGCGACGAGCCTGCTGCCCGTGTGGCTCCCTGCCCTTCCTTCGTCGACGTTCTCTCCGTCGATGGTGATGCCGCGGCGCGCGATGGCTTCGAGAGCGGCCGCCCACGTTCCCAAGACCGTCACGTCTCCGGCCTGCGCGGCGCCGATGCGGGCTGCCAGCAGACTGCCAAGGGCGCCCGTGCCGAACACCGCGATCCGCGGGATGCCGGAAACCGGCCCCGTGCGATCCGCGATCCGATGGTCCTTCGACAGCGTCACGGCACCATCGCGATGGGCGCTTGCTCGATCGCTGCGAGGAAGGCATCCCACTCCGTGTCACTCATACCGTAGCTGTGCTCGTCGGCCGGGAAGGTGCCGGCAGCGACCTCGTCGCGGTACGTGGCCATGGCTGCGCGGGCGCGATCGCCGAGATCGGCGTAGCGCTTGACGAAACGCGGTGACTTGCCTTCCCACAGGCCGAGCAGATCGTGAAAGACGAGCACCTGGCCCGAGGTACCGACCCCGGCGCCGATTCCGATGGTCGGAATCTCGAGTCGCTCGGTCACGAAGGCCGCAAGACGAGCCGGTACGCCCTCGATCACGATGCAGAAACAGCCCGCGTCTTGGAGCGCGAGCGCATCTTCGTAGAGGGCGCGCGCCGCATCGGCCGTGCGGCCCTGCACGCGATAACCGCCCAATGCGCGAATGTGCTGCGGGGTGAGACCAAGATGTCCGACCACGGGGATCCCGGCGCGGGTGATCGCGCGGACGCTCTCGACCACGGGCTTTCCCCCTTCGAGCTTGACCGCGTCCATGCCAGCTTCCTTGAGAAAACGACCGGCGTTGCGCAGGGCGTCTGCCGGGCCGGTCTGGAAGCTCATGAAGGGCATGTCGCCGATCAGCAAGGCGCGGCGTGCGCCGCGCGCCACGGCGCGTGCGTGATGGAGCATCTCGTCCATGGTCACCGACAGGGTCGATTCATGGCCCAGTACGACCATCGCCAGGCTGTCTCCGACCAAAATCATGTCGACATCACTGTCGTCGACGATCCGCGCTGACGGATAGTCGTATGCGGTCATCATGACCAGCCGCTCGCTGCGTGCCGCTTTCTCGTGCAGCGCGGGAAGGGTGATTTTGCTGGGGCCCGATGGGGGCGCGCCGGTGGCACTCATCACAAGCCTCCTCGGCAAGGGTGATCAGAGGTCGTTAGCAGGGGTCGACAGCAGCCGTCGACAGATTGCCTGTAGATCGAACATGCTCCGCGCGGAGCGGAGCCCCGGCGAGCCGGGAACGCCGCAAGAGAGCGGCGATTGCGTATGACCGTCGAGAAAGACGGCCGAAAGTGCCGGACAAAAAAGACGGTCAAGAACGGATGGCTGATCGAGCCAAGAAGCAAGAAATCGCAAGCAAGCTCGATGGTCCGAATCCCCACCTCTACTACGCGCCAGCAGCGGTTCGTATTCGCGGATCCCGGCGAGCCGGCTCGGGGAGAGAATTTAGCACGGGATGGCGCTCGAACTGCCTTTGGTCTAAGGTGCCGCAGGGAGACGAACGTGGCGTTTGACGACATCGATACCGCTGGCGTGGCACGAACGATTGCACGCCTGTTGGCGCGTCCCGAAGACGCTGCCGATGCCTACTTCGAGCGCATCGAGGAGGTCGCATTGCCCGCGGACGGCAAGGCGCCAGGCTTTCGCGTGCGCTTCGAAGAGGGTTTGGCGGTCCGCCTGGAGCGAGGTGAGCAGTCGTGGTTGGCGACGGCCGATCGCATCGACGGCCGCGCGCTCACGGAAGCGGTGCGGCGCGTGGCACGCACCCAACCTCGGGCCGAGCTTCCAGACCCACGATTCTCCTTGGCGCCGCCCGCTCCTGCCGAGGCAGACGAGGTTTTGGGCTTTCCGTCGGCCGTGCGCCAGGCCGTGCGGGAGCGCCAGGCTTCGCTGCCGGTCGGCCTGGACGTCAAACGCCATCGGCGAACGCTGCTCGTGGTCGGCGCGCGAATCGCGTCGCCGATCGAGCGTGAAGCCTTCTACAGCGTCACCGCAAGCACGCCGCACGGACGTTGGGGAGGGCTGTTCACCACCCTCGACGACGCGGCGGCCACCCACGTCGCGCGAGCCCTGGTTCGAGCCTGGCGGAGCCGCGAAGCCGAGCCACCGGAGCCCTGGTCCGGCCCCTGCGTGCTCGGACCGGAGGCGGCCGCGGTGCTGCTGCACGAAGCCGTGGCGCATGCGCTCGAAGCGGACACGCTGGCCTTGGGGGGGCACCCCGAGGCCGCGGTTGGCGTGCGACTCGGGGCCGAGCACGTGAGCGTCATCGACGATCCATCCGCCGCGCCTCAACCCGTGCGCCGCACGGTCGACGACGAAGGCACGCCCGTGCTGCGACGTTGGCTGGTGCGTGACGGTACGGTCGAGCAGCCGTTGTGCGACCGAGCGTGGGCAGCCACCTCGGAGCGCTTGGCCGCGGGTGCGGGCCGGCGTGGTGGCCGACATCAGGCTCCGGTTCCCCGTTCGCACCACCTCGAGTTGGTCGCCGGCGAGCACACCGAGGAAGAGCTCCTGGCTGACGCCGAAGACGGGCTGTACTTGCCATCGGTTTCACGCGGCCATCTCGATCCGCACGCCGGCACCTTCGAGCTTCGATTTCCGAACGCGCTTCGGATCCAGAATCGTGTCGCCAGCACGCCGACGGGACCGTGTGTTCTGCGGGGTCGCATTGGCGATCTGCTGTCGGCGGTGGTGGCGATCGGCAGCGAAGTCCGTCCGGCGGGCGCGGGTTGGTGTGCCAAAGGAGGCGTCCGTATGCCGGTCTGGGCAACCGTGCCGGCGATTCGCGTCGAAGGGCTTCAGGTGACGGCACCATGAGGGCGCGGTGGTGAACGACCCGTTCCGCAGCGATCCGCCCCGCGACGATCGGGCACCGAGCGACCGACAGCGGGGCGACAAGCGCGGCGAAGCCCTGGCCGAGACGCTGTCCGTGCTCGAAGGTGCCGGGTGGCCCGAGGCCGAGGTCTATGCCAAGACCGGGCGATCGCGTACCTTCGTGGTCGAAGGCTCCCGCCTGATCAGCACAGTGCGCCGTGAAGAGGGCTGGGCGGTACGCGCCGGCGACCCGCGGCGTTCCTTCTTCTATGCCGCGACGGGTACGCCGCGGCCGGACGCGCCGTGGCCCGAGGCGGATGGCGAGGGGCTACGCCTGCCGTCTCCCCGTCCCGTGGCGCGCTGGACTGCCCCGGCCGATCTCGATGCGCCACTGGTCGGTGAGAACGACGCGCTCGCACTGATCCGGGGCATTGGTCGTGCCCTCGACACCGAGCTTCCCGGAGCGCGCCTGATTCGCGCCGTGCTGGACGACGGGGCGAGTGAAGCACAGCTCCTGTCGAGTCGGAGCATGGCTGCCCGGACCCGCCAGCGCGTCGCCATCCTGCGCCTCGAGGCAGGCAAGCAAAAGCTCGCGGCCCGGGTTCATGTGGAAGCCCTGGCCCGCGAGGCCCGGCTCCTCAACCCCGTGGCGCTCGCACGACGACTGGCCGACCGCTTGCTGGTCGCCGAGCGTGGCGAGACGCCGGTGCGCGACCGGGGGGAGATCCTGCTGGCGCCGCCGGTCGCGGCCCGCCTGCTCGCCGGTCTGGTGCCGCTCTGGCTCGGCCCGAGTGCGGCCGGGCAAGCGCTCGGTGAGCTGCACGGGCGTTTGGGTGGGAAGCCCCTGACCCTGATCGACAACGGTCGACTTCCCGGCGGCTTGGTCGAGGCACCGGTCGACGGTGAAGGGGTGACCGCGCGCGGTGTCCGGCTGGTCGCCGAGGGCGTCGCCCAGCAGCCGTTGCTCGCCTGGTGGCAGACGCCGCGGCAACCAGGGCTGGCCTCGGGTTGCAGCCAGCGTCCGAGCTGGCGAGACCTGCCCCGACCCGGACCCACGCACTTCTTTCTGACCCCCTCGCCAGAGACCAGTGTCGCCGATCTGGTTGCTGACCTCTCACGCGGCTACTATCTGCTCGATGCCGAGGGCGAGGCGCGGATCAATCCTGGCGGTGACCGCTTTGCCCTCCCGGTGTGCGGCTTCTCGATCGATCGTGGCCATGCATCCGGCGCGGTGACCGGTGCCGAGCTCGTTGGCTCGATCCGCGCGCTGCTGCGCGGTATCCTCGCCACGGCGCGCGATCTGACCTTCTTGCCGGCCGCTGGCGGCATGGTTGGCGCACCCACGGTGCTCGTACGCGGGCTCGAGCTCGTACGACGCCCTTCCTGAGCGAACAACGCTGAGCGGACAACGCTGAGCGAACAACCCCCACTTGGGCCCTGCGGGTGTCCAAGCGCCCGGAGGATGACACTCCTATGCAAGTCGGGATACTCGGCCTGCCGAAGTCAGGCAAGACCACCCTGTTCAATACGCTGACGGCCCAAGAAGAGGCGACCGACAAGTTCGGTGCTTCGAAGAAGACGCACGTCGCCGTCGCCAAGGTTCCGGACGATCGACTGGCCCGGCTTCGTGACCTGTTCAAGCCCAAGCGTTACGTCCCCGCGACCGTGGAGTACGTCGACATTCCGGGCATCGAGAAGGGGGGCGGTAGCGAGAGCCTCGATCTCGGCCAGCTTCGTACCGTCGACGCCCTGGTCCACGTCGTGCGCGCTTTCGAGGATGACGAGCTGCTGCATGCCGAGGGCTCGGTCGACCCCGGACGCGACATCGCGACCATCGACCTCGAGCTTGTCTTCGCCGACCACGCGCTGGTCGAGCGTCGGCTGGACCGTTTGACGCGGCAGGCGAAGGCGGGGCTGTCTTCCGAGGAAACGCGGGAGCGTGAGCTGCTCTCCGAGGTGATTCTGCCCGCGCTCGAGAACGAACAGCCCTTGCGGACCATCGAGCTCGACGCCGACGCCGAAAAGCGCCTGCGTGGTTTCCAGCTGCTGTCGGCGAAGCCGATGCTCGTGGTGGTCAACGTTGGCGACGGTGATCTCGGCACGCCGGTGCTCGAGAACCTGGGCATCGAAGAGCAGAACAATCGCGAGACCGTGGTGGTGAGCGCGCCGATCGAGCACGAGATTGCCCAGCTCGACGACGCCGAGCAGCGAGAGTTCCTCGACGATCTCGGGCTCGAAACCCCGAGCCTCGACCGGGTCTTGCGGGCCAGCTACGAGCTGCTCGGCCTGATCGCCTTCTTCACCGTCGGCGAGGACGAGGTGCGTGCCTGGACGATCAAGAACGGCACCATTGCCCGTGACGCCGCCGGTGCCATCCACTCCGACATCAAGCGCGGTTTCATCCGCGCCGAGGTCGTGGCCTGGGATGACCTCTTGCGTCTCGGCACTCTGGCCAAGTGCCGCGAGGAGGCGCTGCTGCGTCTCGAAGGCAAGGAGTACGTGATGAAAGACGGCGACGTCACCAACTTCCGCTTCAACGTCTGACCCGAAGTAGCGTCTGACCCGAAGTAGCGTATGACCCAATGCGTCGTCCGATCGTGCGGCACCCCGGGGTGCGCACATCGGACGAAGAAAATTGATCCACGGGTCGCGCTTTCTTCGCAGGGAAAGGGCGGAGGTGGAACCGGGGCACACTGACGTGTCCGGTGTATCCGCCCGGGAGCCCGACCCATGCTCAAACGTTTGTTGGTCCCTGCCCTCGCCCTCGCCGCTGTTTGCGCGCTTTCTCTCGTTCCGGCTCAGGACTCGGCTGCGGCTGGTGGTCTGAGCGTCTCCATGAGTTGCGAGCCCGAACCGAGTGGTGCGATCTGCTTCGCCTCTCCATTCGGCGGCGGCAATTCCTACTCCTGGACCACCACAGGCAACCTGATCTTTGGCAATGGTGGTTCGGCGAACGGCCCGATCCGGTTCGTCTACTGCTCGGGTGGCGGCTCGGGTGGCCTGCTCACCGTCACGGTGACCTCGCCCAGCGGCAGCTCGGGCAGTGCCTCGCGCTGGGTGAGCTGCGGCTTGCCACTATACTGATCGTCCGGTTGGGGGGATGCTCGGAAACGTTTCGTCCAGCAATGATCGGCTTGGCGGTATCGCTGATCGAGGCGCTGAGACCTCGATCAGCCGCCGGGCCACCGATCGCAAAAGCCGTATCGTGAACCGATGAAGGAGAGGTCGTCATGCATCGACTCTTGGGGGTTTTCATCGTCGTCGCGCTGGTCGCCGGCGCGTTCTTTCTCACACCTGGAAGCTCCGAGGCCAACATGACGCCAGAGCACGCCGGAGGTGAATACGTCCGGACGCCGGACGCAGCGCGCCACGACGCCGCATGTGCCACGCAGAGTGGTAGCGGGCACACCTGTGTCGAATGGTGTGATCGCTACCAGGGGGGCTTGCTCGTGCCGAGCGGCCGCTTCTGCTGCGTGGTCAGCAACGGAGTCTGTGTCGAGCAGCCCGGGTGACCGAGGAGGCCACGCAGGCCGATCAGCCGTCGATCACGGCTTTGCTCGCCGCCTGGGGCCACGGCGACGGGCGCGCGCTCGATGCCCTCATGCCGTTGGTCTACGGTCATTTGCGCGCGCTCGGCGCCAATATCTTGCGCGGGGAGCGCGCGCAGCACACCCTTGCTTCGGCGGCGTTGGTGAACGAGGCTTTTCTCCGCATGGCGGACATGGAGAAGATCTCGTGGAATGACCGGGCGCACTTTTTTGCCCTATGTGCCCGGCTCATGCGACAGGTCTTGATCGACCACGCGCGCAAGCACCTGGCGTCGAAGCGCGGCAGCGGCAGCGAAGATCTGCCCCTCCATGAAGCCGCCGCGGAGCCAGACAGGCGCCATCCCGATCTCCTCGCCCTCGACCAGGCCCTGCGCCGGCTGGCCGAGCGCAACCCGCAGCAGGCGCGGATCGTCGAGCTGCGCTATTTCGGTGGTCTCGACCGGGAGGAAATCGCGCTCGTGCTGGGCATCTCGAGCGCCACGGTGACGCGGCGCTGGCGCATGGCACGCGCCTGGCTCTGCAGCCAGCTTCGCGGGTACGACGAATCGTCATCCTGGGCCCCCGCGAGACGATGAGCGAGGTGACCTCGTGGCATCGGCTGGGTGCCCTTTTCGACCAGGCGATCGGCTACGAGGGTACGGAGCGGGTGGCCTTCGTCGAGGGTGCGTGCGCAGGTGATCCGGAGCTGCGGCGGGCACTGGTGACGCTGCTCGAGGCTGACGCCACGGCCGATGGTTTCATGGACGAGGCGATCATCCCGCGCCGCGGCGAGACCCTCGGCGAGCCATCACCAGAGGCCGAAACGGCTGGCGATTCGGCCGACCAGCCCAGCGTCGTGCCCGACGCCATCCGTGTCGGCCAGCGCCTCGGACCGTATCGGGTGCTCCGCCCCCTCGGTCACGGGGGCATGAGCGCCGTGTACTTGGCGGTGCGCGACGACGATACGTTCCAGCGGCGCGTGGTCGTCAAGCTTGTGCGTGCCGATCTTCAGGACGCTGACCTGGAACGCAGGCTGCGTACCGAGCGTCACATTCTCGCCAGCCTCGATCATCCCAACATCGCCCGTCTCTTCGATGGCGGCACCACCGCCGACGGTCGCCCCTTCTTCGCCATGGAGTACGTCGAAGGGGTGCCGATCACCGATTACGCCGACCAGCACGAGCTGTCGGTCGATGAGCGGCTGACCCTCTTTCGTAAGGTTCTCGGCGCGGTGCAGTATGCCCACCAGAACCTGATCATCCACCGCGATCTCAAGCCATCGAACATCCTGGTCGACGCGGCGGGCGAGCCCAAGCTGCTCGACTTCGGCATCGCCAAGCTGCTCAATCCAGACCTGGCCGCAACCGACGCACACGCCACCGCGACCTGGCTGCGGCTCATGACACCGCACTACGCCAGCCCCGAGCAAGTGCGAGGCAAGCTGGTCGGGATGCCGAGTGACGTCTATAGCCTCGGCGTGCTGCTTTACGAGCTGCTCGCCGGCCGTCTCCCGTTCGATCTCGGCAACGCCACACCTGGAGAGATCGAACGGATTCTGACCGAGCGCGACCCACCCCGCCCGAGCGCTGCGGTGTTGGGCCCCGCCCAAGGGAAAGACGAGACGGAAGTCGCCCGCCAGCGAGCCCTCGGTCCCCGCGAGCTGGGGCGCACCCTCACGGGTGACCTGGACGCCATCGTGATGAAAGCACTGCGCAGCGCGCCCCAGCGGCGATACGCCACGGCCGAGCGGTTTGCCGACGACGTCCGCCGTTTTCAACAGTGTCTGCCGGTCGGCGCGCGCGAGGGCAGCTTGCGCTACCGCTTCGGCAAGCTGCTTCGCCGGCACCGCATGGCCGCGGCCGTGGCCGCGAGCCTGATGCTCGCGCTGGGCGTCGGTAGCGCTGGCATGCTGGCGAAGCAGGCCGAGGTTCTGCGCGGCCGCGAGGTGGCCGAGCGCGAGCGGAATCAACGGGAAGCGGTGCTCGCGCTCGTTCTCGACATCCTGCAAGTCGCGGACCCCAATGTCTCGCGCGGCGCGTCGTTCACCGTGCGCGAGGCGCTCGAGTCGAGCGCACCCAAGCTGCGCCAGAGCCTCGCGGACCAGCCCGCCTTGCGCGCCGAGCTGCTGCACACCACCGGGACGATCTTCCACAACCTCGGACTGTGGAGCCGCTCCCGTGTCGATCTCGAGGAAGCGCTCTCGCTGCGCCGCGCGCTGTTCGGAGATGATCACCCGTCCATAGGCGAGACCCGGAGCCGGCTGGCGCTGGTCCTCGCGAATCTCGGTGACGTCGAGACAGCGAGGCGCATGAGCACCCTGGCCACCGCCACGGCGCGGGATGCTGCCGGTACGCTGAATGTCGATGCTCTCGATCTGATCAACAACCACGTGACGGTGCTGTGCGCGGCCCACGACTATCAGGCGGCCGAAGCACCGTCGGCCGAAGCGCTGGCGCTCGCCCGCCGGTCCACCGAGCGTCCCGAGCTGGTCACGGCGCTGGTCAACCGGGCCATGGTCCTACTCAACCATGGTGAGCACCTCGCTGCCGCCGAGCTCTTTCAGCAAGGCGTCGACCTTCTCGCCCTTCAGCTTGGGGACGATCACCCGCGGCTGGCCAACCCGCTCAGCAACCTCGGCTCCGCGCGCCGCCGGGCCGGCGATCTCGACGGTGCCCAGGCGGCATTCGAGAAGACCCTGGCGATTCAGCAGGCCACTCTCGGCGAAGAGAGCCCGACCCTCGCCATCACCCTCAACAACCTCGCGAGTATCTTCGCGGTTCGCGGCGAGCACACACGCGCCACCGAGGCCTACCGCCGGGCGGCGACGATCTTCGCGCGCCAATCGGGCAGCGACCATCCGCGGTTGCTCTTTCTCGACATCCGGATCGCCCAGGTGCAGATCGATGCAGGCGCGCCCGAGGCAGCCATTGCTGCCCTCCAGAAGAGTCTCGAACAGTGGCGTCCGATCCTCGGCGAGGATCATCGTTTCATGACCTTGGCCGAGCTCGCGCTCGGGCAAGCTTGGCTCGCGGCCGGTGACCTCGAGACCGCCGAGACCATGCTGCGCGCCGCCCACGCCCGAGCCCTCGAGCGCGGGTGGGACCGCGAAGCCGCCGAAGGCGCCGAATACCTGGGCGCCCTCGAGAGCGCCTTCCACAACAATGCCCTCGGAATCCCCGAACGCGCGGCTTCCCTTGCAGCCTCGGCTGTCCCATAGAGGGTAATCGGGACGCTCTCATCGGGACGGGCGGTCGACCCGCCAAGGATGCCGACGTCGCCAGCTTCTGCTTCAGCGTCTACCGCTCGCTGGAGTCGGCGGCGAGAAAGGCGGCGACCTCGTCATAGAGCTGAAAACGACTTCGCTCGAGGTGCAGGAGGTGGGTGCCGTGACCGATCACGACGCTCCGTTTCTCGGGTACGGCCACCAGAGCATCGAACAGCCACGCCGCGTCGGCTGCGGTCGTAACCAGATCCCATTCGCCCCGAATTAATAGTATCGGCACCCGGATCTTCTTCGGTTCGTACGGGAGTCGTCCGGCCCAAGCTTCCAGCGTGTCGACCACCGGGCCGTAGGGGACACGTACTGCCGGAGGCTCGCGTTCTGGGCTCGTTGGGTCGGTCGCGAGATACCGAGAGCCCCAGGTTTCCAGCCGCGGTTCGACGAGGACGCCCGCCTCCCCCTCGGGAACCTGGCCGGCAAAGCGCGCGAGCTGCTGCGCGACCGTGACCTCCTGGAAGGCGATGGCGGCGCGGGGCGCGGAGGGTTCGCTTCGTGGCGAGATCGCGCCGAAGAGAACCAGGCGCTCGACGAGGTCAGGATGGTCCTGTACCAGCCTGCCGGCGACCATCGTGCCCCAGGAATGCGCGACGACGGCAACGCGACGGACCCCCGCGGCGCGCATGGCCGCGACGGCCGCCGTAGCTTGCATCACCGCGTCCGGTACCCGGCCGATCGGTTTGCCGTCTCGTCGTTCGCCGACCATCGTTGGGTCGCGGTCTGAGTCTCCGTAGCCAAGAAAGTCGAGGCCCCATACATCGAAGCCGGCGTCTGAGAAGTGCTCCATCCACGAGCTTCCATCTGGAAACACGTAGCCCGCAGAGAGCTTGGTCGGGAACGTCGAGCCATGGAGAAAGAGCACGGCCGGAAGCGATGCGCGGATCGACTTCTCTGCCGGCTGGTACCGATGCAGAGCGACCCGCAGGCCGTCGCGAACGTCGACCGGATGGGTGCGGACCGGCAGCGATCCCTGACTCGCCAGCAAGGGCCCGCCGCTCGCGCACACGTACGCAAGGGCGAGAAACAGTCGCGTTCTGGAATGGCGAAATCGCGGAATGGCGGTGCAAAGCATGTTCGGCTCTCCCGGAGCGAGGGTCATGATGGTGCCTGGCACCAACCCTAGGGCTCGGGAGAGGAGACCACTTCGCTCACGGTCGAAGTATGCGCTTCGATGCTCGGGTAAAAGCCGCTGTCGAGAGCTTGGATGCCACCGTGCGGATCTCGGTGCTTTGTGGACAACGGACGGAACGCGGGTGCAACGTCCGCCGTGAGGCCGGTCTAGGGCCCGCGGACGTCGACGCGAATGGTGAGGTCTTGGCGCCGGTAGAGGCAGGTGCCGTTCTCGTCTTCGCAGACGTAGTAGAGGGCGTAGGCCGGAACGTCGACCGGCCCGCTGACGGCCTGCTCCGGCACCTTGATCTCGAGCTCGAGGCTCCGGGTCTCGTTGCTGGTCGGCTGCTCGTGGTTGGGCGTCGTGAGGAGCTGGTGGTCGAGATGCCAGCCAGGCGGAGGCTCGACCCACACGCGGAGCGGCTCGGTCTCGTTGTTCCAGTGCGCGAGCCGGCCTTCGTTGGGGCGAAATACCAGGTGGGCGCGGGTGGCGGCGCCGGGGGCGACGACGTTCGGCACGGTGGTGATCTCGGCCTGAATCAGGGCTCGGGTGTCGCCTTCGGCCCGGTCGCGATAGACGCGTCCTTCGGGATCTGGTGACGCGACCGTGCTGACGGCGGCGTCGAAGTCGCGGCTGGGGCTGGCGATCTCGGCGCCGGTGGGCTCGGCGGTGAGCGACACAGGCGTTTCGCCGCGCGCGAGGATCTCTTCCCGTGCCGCCGGAATCCAGTCGTAGAACGGATAGGGCTTGGTCAGCCGCGGGCCGTATTGCTGGATGCGGCGGCGCCAGATGTCGTTGTTGGGGTCGATCTCGAGGGCTCGTGGCCAGTGGTCGACCGCGCGCTGAAAGTCCTCGGGTTGCCGGCCGGTCGAGTCGTAGCGCAGGCGGTAGGCCGCGGCCAGACGGAAGTGCGCCCAGCCATTGTCGGGCTGATCGCGCACCAGGCGCTCATAGGCATCGAGCGCCTGGCCGATGTCGTCGGGGGCTCCCGAGGTCGCCTGGGCGGCAAGGGCCCGCAGCTGGCGGGTGGCCACTGTCAGGTCGCCCGCTGGCGCTTCACCGTCTTGGCCCGGTGCCGGCCAGGTCTTGTCGAGGAAGGTCTCCTCAATGGACTCGGCGTCCCCGAGGCGCAGGCCTGCGCGGCGCACGATGCCGTGCTCGTCGATGGCGTAGGTCAGGGGCACCACGCTCACCTCGAGCAGGTCGAAGGTGTCGACCAGGATCGGCCAGTCCATCTGCTGCCACTGCATGAATAGCCGGCAGCGATCGGGATTCTGCTCCTGAATGATGCCGACCATCTGCACCTTTCCGGCGCGCTGCAAGGCTGCTGTCGCGTCGTGCCACCCGGGCACGTGTACTCGACAGCCCGCTCACCAGGAGGCGAAGACGTGCAGGACGACTTTCGTACCGCGAAAGTCGCTGATCGTCTTCAGCTCGCCGTCCAGGGTGCGGAGCACGAGATTGGGGAAAGGCTCGTCTACTTTGATCGACATGTCGTCAGCCACGAGACCCGCTGCCAGCGTGAGCGCGAGGCCACAGGCCAGCACGGTCGAGCGAAGCGAGCGGACGTTGGACGAACGGAGCGGGTCGCATGCCACGGCTCGGTCTCCTCGGAGATGGGGAGGGCGTTGGGCACCCTCAACGTTCTACCTGTACGGCGCCAGGCTGCGCATGGATCCTAGTCTGCAGGCGTCGGCAGACGAAGCCGATGGTGATCAGCCCGAGCAACAGTCCGAGCGGGTGCTCGATCACGATCGTGTGCACCGGAGTCGACCAGAAAGCGTGGAAGGGATCGATCGCCGCGCAGAAGCTGACCAGAAAGCCGGCGACCCCGGCGCCGAAGACCAGCCGCCGCATTCCGGGTGTGGCCGATTGCAGGAGCGAGAAGAGGGGCAGCCCGAAGAGGGGCATGATCGGGACCAGCAAGCGGGGGCCGTAGGAGGAGCCACCCGTCCAGTCCACCCATAGTGCCGTCATCGTCACCCAAGCGACGACCGCCAAGAGCGCGTAGCGAAGCGCGAGCGTGAGGCCGGCATCCCGCGGTGCACCGCGAATCCAGCCGAGGCTGGCGACGAGAAGCGTCGGCGCGAAAAAGAGGACACCGTTGCTCGGGTCGATGGCGAGACCCACGAGGCCGTCCAGCAACGATCCGGACCGGAACGGCTGGAAGGTGGTCAAGGGTGTTCCGTATACGTAGGCGTTCTTGGCGCAGAACAGAGCAAAGGCGACGACCGGACCGATCGACAGACACGCCGCACGCCGGAATCCGAAGCGATGCAAGGTGAACGCGAGCAGCGGAAGGATCAGCAAGACGGCGGTTTCCTTGAGCAGGAAAAGCGCGCCGAGCAGGAACGACGCGGTTCGCCAGCGACCGGTCACCAGGGCGCAACCGGCAAGCACGGCCATCGAACCCAGGAACGGCTCGGTGAAGAAGGTCCGGCTGTAGAACCACAGCGGAGTCGAGAAGTAGATCAGAAGAACGGTGGCCAAAGCCGTCCCGGGCCGGGCGCCGGAGATCCCGCCGAGGGTTCGGTAGGCGGCGACCAGGGCCAGCCCGGTAACGCTGAGGCTCAGGAGTGCGAGGAGTAGATCCGGTGCGGCACCCGGGGCGATCCGATGCTGGATGTGGATCCAGGGTGCCGCGGCCGCCGGCAGGCCCAGAGGATGGGCGAAGACCTTCCGGTCGCCGACCTCGATCAGGTGCCGGTCGAGCTCCTGCCCGGCATGCTTGCGGCCTGCTGCCGGCGAGCCCGCCGCCACCCGCTCGTAGTCTGCTTCGAGCGAGAGGTCGCCGTCGATACCCATGGAGCTCGCCATCAGCGCATAGTGCACCTCGTCGCCGCCGATCAGAGCCGGCCGCGATGCGAACGGGAGAATGTGGAGCGCGAGGAGCAGCAAAAGCAGCACGCGGTCGGTTCTGCCAAGGTTTCGGCGGGTCATGCCTGGGCTCACGGTGGTTGGGTACGGGTCTATGGGTAGGTCGCCAAGATGTCGCGCGCGGACAAGATCGTCGAGGCGGTGGGCTCGGAGCGTCCACCATGGCGAGGGCTGGAACGCTCTGCCGGCGCCGGTGCCCGCGGTGGGGAGTGTACCCGTTGCTCGCAACGCACGGTACCGGCCAAGCGGGCGTTCTGGGTCGCACCGTGTGGGCGCATCATAGTCGTCGGCACCGCGCCGAGAGGCCGCGTGCATCGCGCCGCGAATCCGGCCAGGCGAGTGCCACGGTGGGATATCATCCGGCCGCTATGAGCACCTCCCGCGATCCTGATCAACCTTCGGTCCGCTCGTTCCGCAAAGTGCTGGTCGCCAACCGGGGCGAGATCGCTGTGCGCATCATTCGAGGCCTTCGCGAGCACGGAATCGCCGCCGCGGTGGTGTACTCCGACGCCGACCGCGACGCGCTGGCCGTGCACCTGGCCGACGAGGCCTACCGGATTGGCCCGGCATCGTCCGCCGAGTCCTACCTCCGTGCTGACGCGATCGCTGATCTGGCGGTCGAGATCGGTGCCGATGCCGTCCATCCGGGCTATGGCTTCCTGTCCGAGAACAGCGCCTTCGCCGAGACCTGCGCGGCACGGGGCATTGCGTTCATCGGACCGCCCCCGTCGGCCATTGCCGCCATGGGCTCGAAGATCGAAAGCCGTCGCTTGATGATCCGCTCGGGGGTTCCGGTGGTTCCGGGTGGCCAGGATCCGGTTGCCGACGAAGCCGCCGCCGCCGCCGAAGCCGAACGCATCGGATTCCCGGTGATGATCAAGGCATCCGCCGGTGGTGGTGGCAAGGGCATGCGCCGGGTCGACGACCCAGGCGATCTTGCCAGCGCCTTCCGCGCCGCACGTTCGGAGGCCCAGGCGAGTTTTGGAGACGGTGCGGTCTACGTCGAGCGTTACGTGGTGGAGCCGCGCCACGTCGAGATCCAGGTCCTCGGCGATCAACATGGCCGGGTCGTATCGCTCGGCGAGCGCGAGTGCTCGCTCCAGCGCCGCCATCAGAAAGTGCTCGAAGAAGCGCCTTCGCCGGTGGTCGATCCGGAGCTGCGGCGCAAAATGGGTGACGCGGCGGTCCGCGCGGCCGAAGCCGTGGGCTACACCAACGCTGGAACCGTCGAATTTTTGCTCGACAAGCGTGGCGAGTTCTTCTTTCTCGAGATGAATACACGGCTACAGGTCGAGCACCCCGTGACCGAGATGGTGACCGGGGTCGACTTGGTCAGCGCCCAACTTCGGGTGGCGATGGGTGAGCACCTGGCCGACATCCTGCCACCGAGCTGGAACGATGGCACTGCCGAGCCGAACGGCCATGCCATCGAGGTACGCCTCTACGCCGAGGATCCCTTTCGTGGCTTCGCGCCTTCGCCGGGCCGCATTTCGGCACTCCGATGGCCTGATGGTCCGGGCGTGCGCTGCGATTGCGGGGCCTTCGAAGGCAGTGAAATCACCATCCACTATGACCCGATGATCGCCAAGCTGATCGTCTGGGGCGCGGACCGCGCGTGCGCCATCCGCCGCCTCGAGCGGGCGTTGGTCGAGCTGCGGATCGAGGGCATCCAGACCTCTACCCCGCTGTTTCAGCAGATTCTCGCGGACGATGATTTTCGCAGCGGCGCGCTCGACATCGGCATGCTCGACCGCAAGCTCGGTGACGGCACCTGGGGGCGACCGGCGGATGACTCGGATGGCGACCTCCCGCTGGTGGCGGCAATCGTCGCGCATGTCGAACGCCAGAACAGCGCGACCTCCGTGTCGAACGCAGGTGCCGCGCAGGGTCCGCGAGCGGCCTGGCGGCAAGCCTCACGCCGGGAATCCGTGGCAGGGAGCAACGCATGAAGCTGGTGGTGAGCACCCGCTCCGATGGCGGTGAGCGGACGGAAGAAGCAACAGTCGAGGCCCACTCTGGAGGCTGGCGGGTCACCGTCGGCGAGCGGTCCTACGAGGTCGATGCCACGCACAAAGGCGTGCTGCGCAGCCTGATCGTCGACGGCAAGCAGTACGAAGTCGCGGCCCACCCGCTGGCGGACGACCGCTACCGCGTCTCGACCTATCGCGGCCTGCGCGAGGTCACGGTGATGGACCCCCTTGCCTACCTCGCCGAGCAGGCGCACGGTGCCCAAGGCGCAAAGAAGAAGGTCGTCACTGCCTACATGCCGGGCGTGGTCAAGAAAGTGCTGGTCGAAGAAGGCCAGGTCGTCGCCCGCGGTGAGAGCTTGGCCGTGCTCGAAGCCCTGAAAATGGAAAACGAGATCGAGGCTGAAGCCGACGGCACGATCGAGAAGGTGCTGGTCGAAGAAGGCCAGGCCGTCGACGGGGGCGAAGCCCTCTTCGAGGTCGGCTAGCGTTCTGCTTCCGCAATCACCCGGGTCGGGCGCGCCACACGGGCTGTGGGTGTTGCGTGATCAGGGCGAAGAATCGAAGTGAGATCTGAGGCGGACTTCGAGGGCGGCATGGCCTTCGTCGGGTGCCGCCGTGATCGGCGCGCCGAGGGTCAGCGTCGAAGCTTTGCCGGCGGCGCGGGCGACAACCGGGATAACCGAACAGCCGATATCGCGGGCGAGCTCGGCGGTCAGCGCGGTCGCCAATCGCGTCGTGCGAGCGGTCACGACGACGCGCTTGCCCTCACCCAAGGTCGCTGTCAGGGCGTCGACCAGGGCTTCGCGAGTCGGATCATCCGGAGCGAGGTGGTCGACTTTCGCGACATCGGCCGGTGCCAACCAGAGCTCCGCGGCGCGCAAGGCAAGGCCGCGATTGCCGCTCGCGATCAGGAGCACGGTTCCCCGCTCGCGGGTGTCGGCTCGGTGCACGTGTTCCCAGCCGTGCTGCTCGATGGCACGGCACAGGGCGATGTCCTCGCCGCGACCCGCGCGAGCGCCAGGGCGTAGCGCCTGGACCAGCTTTAGCCAGCGTGCGCGGAGAAAGGTCACGATCTCGCTTCGCTGAAGGGCTCACCGTCCGGCGCGCAAGCAGGCCGCTGGACCAGATGATCGATTTTTCCATCGAGCCAGGAAAAGAAGCCGGCTTCGGGCTCGGATCGAACAGGGAGCTCGGCCAGTGGCAAGTCGAGACGTCCTTGGAGCTTGACGCGATCCTTGCCGGTGACCAGCACCAGATCGGCCGCGGCAGTGCGGAAAGCGGTCCGAATCATCTGGAGCGTGGCGTCGGGATAGGCATGGTGGTCCCGGAAGCGCAGATGAGAGGCGATCTGGAACCCCGCTGCGAGGGCGGACGCCTCGAAGCCATCGGGGCGCGCGATCGCCGAGACCAGCACGACTTTGCTGCCCGACGCGATCAAGGTGCCATCGACTCGGCTCGCCGGTCCAGTGTGGGCCGCGCACTGAAAGCCTGGTCCGCTGAAGCCGTAGGCGCGGAGGCCCTGGGCGAGCTGATCACCCAGGGTGAGGTCGATCGTGTTTTCCGGCACGCCGGTAAGCACCGCTGCGTCGGCCCAACGTGCGGACTCGAGCGGTTCGCGCAGCCTGCCACTCGGCAGCAAGCGGCCGCCGCCGAATGGATCGCTGACCGGAAAGGCGAGGATGTCGATGTCGCGGTGAAGCTTGACGTGGGAGAAGCCGTCGTCGAGCAGAAAGAGGTCCGGGGAGTGGTCGAGCCGGAGCAGGGCGTGCTTGCCGGCCTGGTGGCGGTCGGCGCCAACCACCACGGCAGCCCCAGGGACCAAGCCAGCGAGCAACACGGGCTCGTCGCCGGCAAGGGAGGGCCCGAGCAAGGGGCCATCACCCTGGCTCACCACCCGCACGCCGCTCTCAGACCGGCCATAGCCGCGAGAAAGGATGGCGACCTGGAGACCACGGCGCAGGAGATGCGAAGCAACTGCCGCGGTCAACGGTGTTTTCCCGGAACCACCCAAATGCAGGTTGCCGATGCTGATCACGGGACGCGGCAGGCGTTTGGCGCGCGCAGCCGCGCGCTGTCGCCGCCAGCGATGCGCTGCGCGATAGAGCCCTTGCCAGGGCGATCGCGAAGGACGCGGCGGGTCCAGGGTCACGGCGATCTCACTCATGGCGCCTCCTGGGTTGCGGTGCCCGGCAACGAGCCGAGCATCGGCGCCAGCATTTCGCTCGTTCGGGCGAGGGCCCCTCGGTGGGCCTCGATCAGGCTCCGTCCGTGCTGCCCCATCGCCGCCGCTTCAGCCGGCTGGTCGAGCAGGTCACGCCAGGCCGTGCCCAACTCCTGCGCATTGGCGACGCGGCGCCAGGCGCCGGCCGTGTCGAACGCGACCGCCATCTCGCGAAAGTTGAACATCGAAGGGCCCACGAGCACGGGCACGGAAAAACGCGCCGGTTCGAGGGGATTGTGGCCGCCGGTCTCGGCCAGCGTGCCACCGACGAAAGCCGCGGCCGCGAGCCGGTAGACGCCGGCGAGCTCGCCCACCGAGTCGAGCAGCAGCACGTCGACCGGAGCAGCCAGATCGGCGGATGGAGGCGCCCCATCGCTCCGGCGTACGAGGCGCAGTCCCCGCCGGCTCACCAGCGAGGCGACGCTGTCCCAGCGCTCCGGGTGGCGTGGCACCAGCACGAGCAGCGCCCGGTCCCCGCCACCGGCGGTAATGAAAGCTTCGAGCACCGGCTCGTCTTCGCCCTGCATCGTCGAACCGGCAACCAAGATCGGTCGCCCGTGCGCCAGCTCCCGAATGCGCGCCTCGAGGGCTGGGTCGATCGTCGGTTCGGGCGATTCGAACTTCAGGTTGCCGGTGACGGTCACGCGCTCAGCTGCTGCGCCGAGTGCGACCAGGCGCTCTCGGTCGCCGGCGGTCTGCACGCCGAACAGCCTGACCGCTCGATGAATGCGCGCCCAGGCGCTGCCCAGCCCGAAGTGGCGCAGGCTGCGCCAGCGGCCGAAGCTGGTGGTGCCGACGCGTCCGTTGACGACCGAGACCGGGATTCGGCGCCGCCGGCACGTGCTCAAGATCAGGGGCCAGTAGTCTCCCTCGACCAAAATGAGTGCGGCGGGCTCGAAGCGCCGGAAGAAGCGGCGAACGGCAAAGCCGAGGTCGAAAGGCAAATAGGCGATCGATGCATTCCGGTCCGCGAAGGCGGCCCGTGCTCGATCCTGCCCGGTCGGAGTCACGGTCGTGATCACCAGCGGTAGGTCTGGCGGAAGTGCTCGTGCCAAAGCCGCGGCCACGGCCACCTCGCCGACCGAGACGGCGTGAATCCACAACGCCCCCTCGCCAGGCAACGCCACGGCGGCATAACCACCCAGGCGCTGGCGGAGGGTCGGCAGGTAGTGGGCCCCCCGGCGCGCGAGCGAAAAAGGCGCGACGACGAGGAGCGCAAGACCCATGGCGAGCTGGTAGAGGATCCTCATGGGGCCGCGAAGTATACTGATCAGCCGTTCGGGCGAACCTTACGGAAAGCGGTTGCCGTCCCGGTCGACGGGTCGTGCGGGGTTCGCAGGGGCGAGACCAGCTTCACCAACGAGATCTCGGAGCCTAGACGTACGGAGCCCTTCGACCGTACGACTTCGAGAACGCGCACCCATCATGTCGCGATTCGATGATCATGACCAAGACCTCCCGACATCTGAGCCCATTGGCAGCGAGACCGTTGCCGGCGAGCACGAAGATGGGCTCGGCACCGATGCCCGGGCCCGTGACGCGCCTGCCCGCCATGCGCCGGACGCCACTGCGCCGGACAGCAACGTGCCAGATAGTGTCGATCCTGCCGCGCTCGACGCGGCCGGGGTCGACGGGGAGTCTGCCGACGAGGAGCCTGACATGAGCCGGCCGACGCTCGCCTACTCCGCTTCGCGGCACCGTGAGACCCTCGCCGAGCAATCGGACCGAGAGCTGCTCTGGGCCATTCGCGACCAGGATGACGAGGCCGCGCTCGACGCTCTGATCGAGCGAAAGACGGGCCCGCTGATCCAGCTTGCCTACCGAGTGGTCGGTGATCTCGAAGAGGCCCGCGACATCGTCCAGGTGACGTTCTTTCGGATCTGGGAACACCGCGCCCGCTTCGACGACCGCTGGAGCCCGAACACCTGGGTCTACCGAATCTGCTCGAATCTTTCGATCGACCACCTTCGTTCACGCCGCAGCCGCGAGCGCCTCGCCGACCCGGTGCGCCTCCATCTGCGCGATATCGCGGCCGGCAACGCCGACTCGGACCTGGCCAGCCTCGAAGAAAGCGAAGTGCTGGCGATTTTCCAAGAGCTCGCTGCTGACCTCACGGAGAAACAGCGCATGGTGTTCTTGCTGCGGGAGGTCGAAGGGCGATCCTCGAAAGAGGTCGCGGAGATGGTCGGCTGTCGCGAGTCGACAGTGCGCAACCACTTGTTCAATGCCCGCAAGATTCTTCGCGCGGCCGTGGCGGAGCGTTACCCCGAGTATGCGCCGCAGCGGTCCAAAATCGACCACGCCGGGGGAGCCGCATGAGTTGTCCGAGCTGGGAACACGTCGACAGCGCCCGCGACCTGACCGAAGCGATGCGGATCCACGCAGCGGAATGCCCCTCTTGCTATCCGTCGGCCGTTCGAATCGACCCGTCCGTCGCCTTTGCGCGCCTTCCGGAAGTGACGGTGAGCGCCGCTGACATCCAGTCGATGAAGCAAGCGGTCGCGACCATGCGTCGCAGCCGTGCGGTCAGTGGCGAGACGATCGCGATTGGTCGCGCGCCCGAGCCGGTGGCCGAGCGGTCCGTCCTGAACGGTTTCCGCTGGCCAGCCAACAGTCATTTGCTGCGCGCGGCGGCGGTCGCTGCCGTCGTGGTCGGCGGTAGCCTTGGTGTGCGTACCCTCCGCGAACAGCCCGTGGCCGTGACTCCGCCAGCCGTCGCTGCCGTCACCCCGGAGGCGCGGGTGTCTCGACTTCCCGAGTCCACGATCAGTGCTCACCCGGCGTTTCGCGCCGCGGCCCTGGAGCCCGCGCGGCTCGAGCGGGGCCCGCTGGTCGAGAATGTCGAAGGTTTCGAGGTCATTCAGATGGCCGGCGACGATCTCGACCTGGTCGTCCTCGTCCCCAGCTCACAGGAGGCTTCCTATCTCGATGTGTAGCCCTCGCAGTCTCGTGACCATGCTTCCGAGTGAGCGCTCCCGAACCGGAGCGCTCCTTTCGTCCTACCGCACCGTGTCAGCCGGGTTGCTGATGGTCCTGTTGCTGGCCGGCCTGTTCGGCAGCGCGCCCCTGCTCGCCCAAAACGCGGGCCCGGGTGCTGGCAAGGTGGTCGGCCCCAAGGTGCTCGGCTACACCTTCGAGCATCAGCCTGCCGCCGACGCCGTCGCCCTGGTGCGCGACATGCTGTCGCCCATGGGAACCGTCGAGCTCCAGCCTGGCGGCAACACACTGGTGATGCGCGACCACAGTGCCGTGCTGAAGCGGATCGAGGCGGCACTCAGCTCGTTCGACCATCCACCTCGAGGGCTCCGGTTCGACATTCACCTGATTCGTGCCAGCAACCAGCCTGGTGCCGAGCAGGCGCCCGAGGCGGTGGTGCGCAGGCTGCGCGATCACCTGCGCTGGGAGAGCTACGAGCTGTTGGCGCAGGCTGTGGTCGGTGCCCGCGAAGGCGAGGATGTCAGCTATGCGATCGGCTCCCGGTACGGGGTCAGCTTCCGGCCGGGCGCCATGTTTCAGGAGATGCTCAAGCTCAACGAGTTTCGCATGGTCCAGAAGCCGCCGGTTTCCGCGCGTTCGACCAACAAGTCGCGCCAGCCGACGCCCCGTGAGCTGTTCAAGACCGATCTCAACCTGTGGCGCGACAAGCAGTTCACACTGATGCTTCCGCAGGACAAGGCCGGCGCACAGGCGCTGGCGGTGATCATCACCTTCCGACCGGAGGAGGCTCAGTAGCCTCCTCCTTGCGCCTGCGAGGGTTTCAGGTCCATGCAGTTCGTTTGCCGCCTCGGCACCCCGGATGGTCGCATTCTGACCCAGATCGAGGATGGTCGGGATGTCGGCGTCTTGCGCCGAGAGCTCGAGCGTCAAGGCTTCCATATCTTCGAGATCAAGCCTCGCGGGCTGGGCCTCCCGAGCTTCAAGCGAAGCGGCGCAAAGCATCACAAGCTCAAGTCGGAAGACTTCCTCGCCTTCAATCAGGAGCTGGCCGCCTTGTTGCGCGCTGGCCTACCCCTGATGCAGAGCCTCGATCTCAAGCTCGAGCGCATGGAAGACGAGAACTTCCGCTCGTTGCTCACCGAGATCCGAGACAAGGTGCGCTCCGGCTACGAGCTATCGGAAGCGTTCGCCAGCTTCGGTGACCTGTTTCCGCCGCTCTACTCCGCTACCCTCAAGGCGGGCGAGCGAAGCGGCGAGCTGGAGCAGGTGCTGCGCCGGTTCATCCGCTTCCAGCGGCTGGTGCTCTCGACCCGCAAACGCATCGTTTCGGCATTGATCTATCCGATCGTGCTCGTCTTGCTGTCCCTGGCGATGATGACCGTGATGGCGGTCGTGGTGGTGCCGCGCTTCTCCGTCTTTTACGAAGATCTCGGTGCCGAGCTGCCCGCGCTTACCCAGGTGATCTTGTCGATCTCCTTCTTCATGCGCGACAACTTCTTGTGGTTCGTGCTCGGCGTCATTGGTTTCGTATTCGGCTGGAAGCGCTGGATGCAGACCGATTCGGGCCGCACCCTGGTCGATGGCTGGAAGTTGAAGATACCGCTCCTCGGCGGTATCTTCCTGCAGTTCTCGCTGGCCGAGTTTTGCCGCTCGCTGGCGACCTTGCTGGCCGGCGGCATCCCGTTGCTGCAAGCGCTCGAGACCGCCGGCGAAGCCGTGGCGAACCAATTCGTACGCAAGCGCATCACACCGGCGGCCGACGACGTCCGTGAAGGCGGTGCCTTTCACGACGCATTGGAGAAGACCGAGATCGTGCCGCCGATGGCGATCGACATGATCAAGGTCGGTGAGGCGACGGGCGCGCTCGACGAGATGCTTCAGAGTGTCGCGGATCACTTCGACGAGAAGGTCGAGGTGCGCACCCAGCGTCTATTGTCGCTGGTCGAACCGATCATGA
Source organism: uncultured bacterium (assembly GCA_937948815.1). Classification (GTDB taxonomy): domain Bacteria; phylum Acidobacteriota; class Thermoanaerobaculia; order Multivoradales; family J023; genus J023. Next base: position 36,858 of record CALFAM010000308.1, on the reverse strand, counting down.
TGATCGTCATGGGCGTGATCATCGCGGTCATCCTGGTGTCGATCTACCTGCCGATGTTCAGCGTGCTGTCCAAGGTCGGAGGCTGAGGACCTACCCATGGAAACGCCCCACGAGCAGACCCAACCCCAGCCCCTGCCGATCGAAGATACGTCTTTGGTCCCCGAGGCGAAGATCTCAGAGCTCACCAACGCCGAGGCGGATGCTCGGGCGCAGGAGCTGGCAGCGAGGCATGGCCTCGAGTACGTCGATGTGCGCAATTTTCGCGTACAGAACGATCTTTTTCGACGGGTCCCGTTCGACCTCATGCTGCGCTACGTTTTCATTCCCGAGGCGCAGCTGGAAGGTCGACTCGCCGTGGTCATGGGCGACCCGACCGACGTTCGCAAGATCGACGAGATGGAGCTCCTGCTCGGGCAGCCGGTCGAAGTCAAGGCGGGTGAATCCGGGGCCATTCAAGAGCTGCTGACGAAGTCCGAGAGCGCCCAGCGCGTGCTCGACGAAGCCACCGAAGGCTTCCGTATGGAGCTCGTGCAGGAGGACGAGGACGGCCAAGAAGTCCTCACGGTCGATGCGATTCAGCAAGACCAAAGCCCGATCATCAAGCTGGTCGATTCGACCCTGTTCAACGCCATTCAGCGGCGAGCCTCGGATATCCACGTCGAGACCGGCGATACCGAGGTGGTGCTCAAGTACCGCATCGACGGCGCCCTCTACCAGGCGGTCGATGCGATCGACAAGCGGCACCACGCGACGATCATCAGCCGCATCAAGGTGATGGCAGAGCTCGACATCGCCGAGAAGCGCGTACCGCAGGATGGACGGTTCAAGCTGCGCCTCAAGGGCCGCACCATCGATTTCCGCGTCTCGATCCTGCCGACGGTCCACGGCGAAGACTGCGTGATCCGTATCCTCGACAAAGAGTCGATGAACAAGGAGTTCAAGAATCTACGCTTGGACATCCTCGGCTTCGACGAGACCACGATGCGGCGGTTCCGCAAGGCGAGCCGGGAGCCCTATGGCATGGTCTTGGTAACCGGCCCGACCGGCTCCGGTAAGACCACCTCGCTCTACGCGGCCCTCTCCGAGATTCAGACGGAAGAAGACAAGATCATCACGATCGAGGATCCGGTCGAATACCAGTTGAAGGGCATCACGCAGATTCCCGTCAATGAGAAGAAGGGATTGACCTTTGCCCGCGGCCTGCGCTCGGTTTTGCGCCATGATCCGGACAAGGTTATGGTTGGTGAGATTCGTGATGAGGAAACGGCCCAGATCGCCATTCAATCGGCGCTGACCGGCCATCTCGTCTTCACCACCGTTCACGCCAACAATGTGGTGGATGTGATCGGCCGGTTCCTCAACATGAACGTCGACCTGTACAATTTCGTCTCGGCGCTCAACTGCGTGCTCGCCCAGCGGCTGGTACGCAAGATTTGCTTGCACTGCCGCCGACCGACCACGTTGCCCAGAGATCTACTCGAATTCAGCGGCCTCGAGCCGGATGTCTATGGGGACTTCACCTTCCACGAAGGGGCGGGATGTATCGAGTGCAATGGCACGGGCTTCCACGGCCGGCTCGCGGTCTCCGAGCTACTCGATCTCTCCGACCAGATTCGGGAGCTGATCTTGGCGCGCCGGCCGGCTTCGGAGATCAAGCGGGCAGCCAAGGAAGAAGGCATGTCGTTCCTGCGCGAGTCCGCGCTGGAGAAAGTGTTTCTGGGAGTGACCACACTTCGTGAGATCAATAAAGTTACCTTCGTGGACTGAGCGACTCCTGGGCCTCGAGCCACAGCCCGCGCCACCTCACGTGTTTGCCATCGACGCGCGCCACTTGCGCTACGGCGGCTTCACGCGGACGGCGAAGGGGCTCTCGTTCGACAGCTACCAGATGGTCGAGCTCCCAGCGGGCGTCTTCGCCGACGGCCCGCTCGGTGGTCCCGTACGCGATGTTGCCGCCTTCTCCGAGATCGTCGGCACGTTCGTCGCGCAGATCGACCCAGCCCCCCGTGCCGCCGGTCTCGTGCTGCCGGACGCTTGGCTGCGAACGTTGTTTACCGAAATCGAAGAGCTGCCCGTCAAGACCGCGCAGCGCAGCGAGATGGTCCGCTGGAAGCTCAAGCGCCTGGTGCCCTTTCGTGTCGACGACCTGCGTGTCGCGTCAGACGAGGTTGCGCCGCTCGCAGCGCAGGAAGAGCCTTGCAGGATTCTGCTCGGCTTCGCCATCGAGCTCTTGTTGGAGCAGCTGGAAAGCGCCTTTTCGGCTGCCGGTGTTCAGCTTGGTCAGGTGACCAACGCCACCATGGCAGCGCTTGCGGGGCTCGACTCTCGTGCCGATCCCGACCACCTCATCGGTCTCGTGATGGTCGAAGAGCAGTCGTACTCGATCGCGTTCCTGCATCGCAACGAGCCCTTTCTCTACCGACACAAGACGTTGGCAGACATGCCACCGTCCGCGCATGCTCAGGTCGTCCGCCGCGATTTGCGGCTGACCCAGAGCTTTTTGCGTGATCACCTGCCGAACACGCCACTCGCAGGTGTCGTCCTGGCCGTCGCGCCGGACCAAGAGGCGACGTCATGGGCTTCGTGGCTCGAGGCCGAGCTGCAGGGCTCTATCGAATGGATGGGGGCAAGTCACATACCTCTGGCCTCCGCCCGTGCTGATCTCTCGTGGCAGGAAACCGCTGTCATGGTCGGCTGCGCCGCTGCCGAGGTCGTCTGATGAAGATTCTCAATCTCGCCAACCGCCCCTTCGAGAACCGTCGGCCGATCCGGCGGATCTCGGGCGTGCTCTGGCTGGCTGGCGGCTTGTTCACGGCGTTGAACCTGTGGCTGTTCTGGGACCACCTCACCGGCTTTGCGACGACGACCGGCCAGCTTTCCGAAGTGCGGGATCAAATCGCCTTCGAGACCGAAGAGATCGGTCGGCTCGGCCAGGCGGTCGCCGCGCTCTCGCTCGAAGAGCAGAATCAAGAGGTCGAGACCCTCAACACCCTGATTACGGATCGGGCGTTTCCGTGGAGCTTGCTCTTCGATCGGCTGGAGAACGTCCTCCCGGATCAGGTGTGGCTCGCGGCGGTTCAGCCGCGCCGCGCGAAGGCCGATCAGAGCGCGTCCTCCGGCCGGCGTTCGAGCCGGCGCACGCGTGCACGGCGAGCGGCACGCGAGCCGGAAGGTGTCGAGCTGGCCCTGCGCGGCCAGGCACGCGACAGCGCCGCGCTCCGCTCCTTCGTCGACCGCCTGTTCGCGGACCCCGTGTTTCGTAGCCCGAACCTTCGAAACCAGGCGATCAGCAATACCGGCGAGCATGAGTTCAACCTCGATGTCTTGTTCCTGGTCGGCGCTGCGCAGGCACTGATGGAGTCCAGTGGCGAGGGCCAGCAGCAGGTCGCGGATCACGACGGTGAGGCGCTGGCCGGGGCCGAAGGCGAGTTGGTTGCGCAAGAGGATCCGGAAGACAACGTTGTTGGGAGCGGCGGCGAGGGCCTCGCCGCCAACCAGGTGCAGCCGGACACCGTGGTCGCGCCGGGTGCAGTGCCTCCACCAGAGGACCTTCGCACCATGGTCGGCAGCAGTGTCGTGCCGCCGCCCACCGGCGGGGTGCCGCGCGCGCGTGTGCGCCAACCCAGCCAGCAAAATGCGCGCGAGCTTCGCGAAGAGCAGGTGCGAGCGAGTGAAGAGCGCAGCCGGCGCGACCGTGAGCGCGGCACGCTGCGAACGCGGGAAAGCGGCCGAGATACGCCGGCGGACGAGCGCACGGCGGGCACGCAGCGGACACCGAACAGCGGAGCGCGTGGCGTGCCGATCATTCCTGCCGCGACGATCGCTCCGACCGCGACGCCGGTCGCCCAATCACCGGGAGCGCCGCAGGCGGGGCCAGCGGGCACCCAGTCTCCGGCCACGCCGGGGGCGGGAACACAACCCTCGGCCACCCGCCCCTCGACGAGACCACCAACGACCCAACCCACGAGGCCGAGTAACACTCCGCCCTCATCGGAGCCGGCACGGCCCGACCCCACCCCGGAATCCATCGGCCCCGAAGATCTCGAGCCGGTGCCACCCAGCGCGCCGGCTTCGTCGAGCGCCCGGATCGGAGGAGGTCGCCGGTGAACCAGCCCTGGCTACGGACCCTGCGCAATCGTCCCCTCACCTGGGGCTTGCCACTGGCGTTGCTGGTGGTCAATCTGCTGGTCTTCTCGTTCTACCAAGTCGCCTACGCTGGCAAAGTCGAGGCGCTGCGCTCACGGTTCGAATCGGACAACGAAGACCTGCGGAAGCTCTCCGCCCAGCGGCGGGAGATCGAAGACTACTTGTCACGTGTGCGCACGGGTCGTGGCGACATTCACTCCCTCTATCTGGACCATTTCCAGACCGCCGACCAGCGGCTGACCGCGACGCTCGAGGAGATCGAGAGCCTGGGCTCGGCGGCTGGGCTCAATCCAACCGCGTTCACCTACCCGCTCGAAGAGCTGGAGGAGCTGAAGCTGCGCGAGATGGGGATCACCTTCGGTGTCGAAGGGACCTATGAGCAGCTCCGTCGCTTCATCAACTTGCTGGAGCTCTCGGATCAGTTCATGATTCTCCGGAGCATCTCGTTGAATCGAGCCGGCAAAACGGGCTCGCCGAATCCGAGGCTCTCGGTCTCGCTCTCGGCTGCCACGCTCTTCGTGACCGACGAGCTCGCCAAGGCGACCCGCGCGGCGCGTGCCGCGGAGCAGACGGCTGCGAACTCCGAGCCCGACCGTGACGCCTCACCCACCTCGTCCGTAGACCCCGTAGCCGATACCGAGGGCGTCGCCCGTGCCGAGAACGCGGATGAGGATGCGGCAGGCGAAGATGCCGAGGTGCCGGCAGACGAGACCATCTGATGAAGATCGATAGCCGTACCCGAAACCTCCTGATCGCGCTCGCCGTGCTGGCGCCGATCGCCTCTTGGCAGTACGTCGGGCCGTGGCTTGCACGCCTGGCGGGCGATAGTGCCATTCTGGGAGGCTCGGCGCGCGGTGCCGTCGACGTCACGACACTCGAGGTCGTCGACCTTCAGATGGCGGCGTTAGAGGGCCAGGCGAGCAGCTACACGCCGGGTCGCAACATCTTCGGCCCGTACGTACCACCACCGCCACCGCCACCGCCGTACGTTCCGCCACCACCACCGCCACCCTACGTGGCGCCGCCGCCGCCGCCGCCGGTCAAGCCGGTACCGCCGCCGATCGATTTCGAGCTGCTGGGCATCTTTGGCCCCGAGTCACGCCGAATCGCGGCCATCACGGATGGCGAGACAGAGATCAATGCCCTGCTGGGCCAAGAGTTCAAAGAGAAGTTCATTGTCGACCGGATCGGTTTCGAGTCGATCGACGTTCGGTTCGTAGGATTTCCCGACGTACCCCCGAGACGGGTCGAGATCGAGGAGTAGGAGCGAGGATGCCAATGAAGAGTCCCACCGGCCGGATCGCCGGTACGTTCGCGCTTGCTGTGGCGCTGATCGCAGGCTGTGCCAGTCAGCATGTTCTGCGCCGCGCGCAGCTCGCCGAAGCTCAGGGTGATTGGGACGCCGCCGTGCTCCACTACCTGGAAGCGGTCGATGCCTACCCGGAGAACATCTCGTATCGGGCAGGCCTGATGCGGGCCAAGATTCAATCGGCGCAAGAGCACTTCAAGAAAGGCGTGCGCTTCTACGACGCCAATGTGCTGGAGCGGGCGCTGTTCGAGTTCCGTCAGGCGATCGAGCTCGATCCGTCGAACCAGTACGCGGTTGCCGAGATGCAGAAGGTGATCGATGACTTGCGGGCTATTGAGGAGTCGAAAGAGCCGACGCGCTCGATCGAGGAAATGAAAGAGCGCACGCGCGGTGCGCGGCCTCAGCCTCCGGTGCTCGACCCGCGATCCAAGGAAGAGATCGACCTGCTGTTTCCCGAGCCCAAGTCGGTCAAGCAGATCTATCGCGCATTGGGTAAGGCTTTTGGCATCAATGTGCTCTTCGACCCCAAGCTGCGCGATCAGGAGATCGGCATCGAGCTGGTCGACGTCGACGCCGAGAGTGCGATCGAAACGCTGATGCGACCTGTCGGCCATTTCTACAAGGTCGTCGACGAGCACACGATCATCATCGCGGACGACACGCCCCAGAACCGGCGCACCTACGAGGATCAGGTGATCCAGACGTTCTTCCTCTCGAACGCCGAGGTGAAGGACGTGATGACCATCATCCGCAGTCTGATCAGCGCCAAGAACGTGGCGGCCAACGAGCAGCTCAATGCGATCGTGCTGCGCGACACGGCCGACAAGGTCAAGGTCGCCGAGCAGATCATCCTGACCAACGACAAGGCACGGGCCGAGGTCGTGATCGATGTCGAGCTGCTCGAGATCAACACCAACAAGCTGAGCAACCTCGGTCTGAATCTCAGCCAGAACCAGATCACCTCATCCCTTGATCTGGGCGGCGAGGACGTGCCGCTGCGGCTCTCGGACGTCGAGTTTCTGAACGCCAACAACTGGGTCTTGACGATCCCGAACTTCATCTTCGATTTCCTGAAGACCGCCACCGATGCGCAGCTCCTGGCGCAGCCCAAGCTACGCATCACCGAAGGCGAGAAGGCGACCCTGACGATTGGTGATCGGGTGCCGATTCCGACTACGACCTTCAACACGTCGAACGTGGCGGGCACCAACATCGTGCCGATCACCTCGTTCCAGTACCAGGACGTCGGCATCAAGATCGATATCGAGCCGCGGGTGCACCACAACAACCAGGTGAGCTTGCAGCTGCGGGTCGAAGTCTCGGCCATCTCGGGCAACGTCGATGCGCCGGGTGGGCAGTCCCAGCCGATCATCGGGCAGCGGACGATCGAGTCCAACATCCGGCTGCAGGATGGCGAGACCAACTTCCTCGCGGGCCTGATTCGCAATGACGAAACCAGCAGCGAGAGCGGCATTCCGGGCCTGTCCGACATTCCCGTGCTCGGCCGGCTGTTCAAGTCCAACCGCCGGCAGAACACGCGTACGGACATCGTGCTGACGCTCACGCCGCACATCATCCGGCGCGCCAACATCACCGAGGCTGACCTGCTGCCGATCTGGGTCGGCACCGAAGCCAACATCTCCTTCCGCGGCGGTAGTCCGCGGGTCGAGTCCAACGTCCGCGGTCCGTTCGACAACGAGTCGAGGCGGGACGTCGAGCAGCGTCTACGTGAGCGCCTACGCTCCCTGCCACGCGGCCTGCAAGACGCCAACGACGTCGACAACGAGGACGACGAAGACGATACGCCGCCGGAGGAAGATCCGGTCAACCAGGGCGTCGAGCTGGCGCCCACCGGAGGCCTGGAAGAGAACGGCGGTTGATGCGGTCGTCGCGGTCGCACGGGCGCCCGCACGACGGCCGCGAGCCAAGGCCCAGCGATGAAAGGCCCAGCGATGAAGCGTCGAGCACCAGACAGCAAACCACGCCGCCACGCTCGTGCCCAGCGCCGCACGAGCGGCTACAGCTTGGTGGAGATGGTTGTCGCCGCGCTGCTGGTGACCAGCCTGGCGTCGGCGAGCTTTCCGCTCGCCAAGTTCACGATCAAGCGCCAGAAGGAAGCCGAGCTGCGGCGCATGCTGCGTTCGATGCGCAATGCCATCGACGAGTACAAGCGCTACAGCGACGCGGGCTTGCTGCCCGTCGATCTCGGCACAGAAGGCTATCCGGCCGAGCTCGAGATCTTGGTCGAAGGGGTCGAGCTGGTCGGCCAGATCGACATGCAGAAGAAGTTTTTGCGCCGGGTTCCGATCGATCCGATGACCGGCGAAGCCGAATGGGGCCTCCGCAGCTTCAACGACGATTGGGACGCTACGTCCTGGGGGGGTGAAAACGTCTTCGACGTCTATTCGCTTTCCGTCGGGACGGGACTGAACGGCATCCCCTACAGCGAATGGTAGTGGCCGAAAGGAGGCTCGGCATGGCAACGATCCAGCAGCAGACGATGCGCGGCAGAACCGCTCGGCGCCAGGCCGGTTTTACGTTGATCGAGCTGATCATCGTGATGGCCATCCTGGGCATCCTGGCGAGCATGGCCTTGCCCAACCTCGTGCAGGTACCCAAGCGGGCCAACGAATCCGTGCTCAAGAACAACCTCCACACGCTCCGCCAGGTCCTCGACCAATACAACGGGGACAAGGGCTACTACCCCGAATCCCTCGAAGCGTTGGTCGAAGAAGAATACCTGCGCGATATTCCATTGGACACCATCACCAAGAAGCGCGAGTGGGGCGTCGAATACGACACCTTCGACGATGAGTTCGAGCCGGCGGAGACGGACCTTCCCGAGGGCGGCGCCCCCGGCATTATCGACGTCTTCTCGCTCTCCGAGGACCTGGCTCTCGACGGCAGCGCCTACGCGGAGTGGTGAAACGGTACGCCGTGAATACGCAGCACAGCGACACCCGACCCGGGCCTGAGGCCGAGCTCCCGAACGCAGGCGCTGACAGGGCCGTCCCGCACGAGAAGGCTGACTCTCATGCGGAGGATGGGCATCATGGGGAGGCGGGCTACAACCTGGTCATTGTGACCGTGATGCTGACGGTCATGAACATCGCGCTGGCCGCGGCGCTGCCACGCTGGAGTGTGCAGATTCAGCGCGAGCGCGAGGAAGAGTTGATCTTTCGCGGCTTGCAGTACGCGGAAGCCATCCACCAGTTCAACAAGCGCTTTCAACGCCTGCCGGTACGCCTCGAGGAGTTGCTCGAGGTCGAGCCGCGCCACATCCGTCAGCTCTGGACCAATCCGATGCGCGAAGACGGCCGCTGGGCACTGATCTTCCAAGGCACCGGCACCGGCCGCCGTGGCCAGAACAACCCGAACCGGAACAATGGGCTGTCTCAAGACGATGAGGACGATCCGAACCGCCCACCTGGACAGCCAGGGGATGAGCCGGTCATCGTGCTGTCGGGAGCGGATGACGACGGCTTGACCCAGGTGGCCTCCGGGCCGATCAGTGGGGTCTACAGTCCGACGGATGAGGACTCGATCAAGACCTGGTTCGACTCCAACAGCATCTCCGACTGGAAGTTCACCTACGATCTGTTGGGCGGCGGTCCGCGCCGAGGCGGTCCGCAGGGCCAAGGGGGCGACCCCCAGCGAGCGGACCTAGCCGGTGGTCAGCAGCAGCAGCTCCCGGTCAACGCCGGCCGCATCGGTCGACCGTTCCCGCCCGGCGTCCAGCCACAGGGCGGTGGGGCACAGGGTGCGAGCAGCATTCCCGGCCGGCCGAGGGGCTCCACGCCGGGCTCGGCAGGCGGCCCGGGTGGTGCCGCGGTTCAAGGGATCAACGAAGCCAACCAAGGCAACGGTGCGTCACCCGGCCAGGGCCGCAACTGATTGTCGGTTCCGATTCCCCACCCTGGAGAGACTGTGAATCCTGCCTCCATTCGATTCCTGCGCTTGCCGCATGGAAGAGATCTACCGGCGCCGAGCACTGCGACAGCGGGCAGCGCTGGCTGTGACCTGCGCGCCGCGGTCGACCAGCCTCTGATTCTCGCCCCGCGTTCGCGCGCCGTGGTGCCCACGGGCCTGGCGATCGCCCTGCCTGCGGGCTGGGAAGCACAGGTCCGACCGCGCAGTGGCCTGGCGGCCAAGCATGGCGTCACCGTGCTCAACGCCCCGGGCACCATCGACAGCGACTACCGTGGCGAAGTCGGGGTGATCCTGATCAACCATGGCGACCAGCCCTTCACCATCGAGCGCGGCGCACGCATCGCGCAGATCGTCGTCGCGCCGGTGGCTGCGACGACCTGGCACGAAGCAGAATCGCTCGACGAGACGGCGCGCGGCGCCGGTGGATTCGGCTCAACCGGATCGGGCGCTACGAATCCGGGCTCGCGCGGCGCAGGCTGACTCAGCCCTTCTTGGGCTCGCTGGCAATCGCGATGATCAGCTCGCGGACCACGTCCTTGAGCTCCACGGTGTAGCTGGCAAGATCCCGCATCTTCTCGTTGAGCTGCTCGGCACTCGGGCGGATCATCGAGCTGTCCGAGAAGCGCATTCTGTAGGTCATGCGATCGTCGAGATCTTCGAGGTGGGCGAACGTCTGCTTGAGCTTCTTCGGATCCATGTCAGCCCGTGCTCCTGCGGTGGACCTGGGTGGCGCCGGCCTGGTCGCGCGGCATGACTTGAATGCGGTCGATGTTGACGTGTGATGGTCGGGTGGCGGCCCACACCACACAATCCGCGACATCGTTGGCTGAGAGCGGTGTCATGCCCTGGTAGACCCCCTTGGCCCGCTCGCTGTCGCCCTCGAAGCGGACGATCGAGAATTCAGTCTCCACCAGACCGGGTGCGACGTCGGTGACGCGTACCGGCTGCCCGAGAAGCTCTTGGCGCAGGGTCTCGGTGAGCGCGCGCAGCGCGTGCTTGGAGGCCGTATAGCCCGCCCCGCCCGGATAGGTCGCCAGCCCGGCGATCGAGCCGATGTTGACGACGTGCCCGTCACCGGAAGCGACCAGGCGAGGCAGCAACGCCCGTGTCACGTGCAAGACGCCCATGACGTTGGTCTCGAACATGGTGCGCCAGTGGTCGAGATTCGGATCGGCGGCCGGCGCCAGGCCGAGGGCGAGGCCGGCGTTGTTGACCAGCAGATGCGCGCCCTCGATCTGCGCGGCAAAGGCCTCGACGCTCGCGACGTCGGTGACGTCGAGTTGGTGGGCGCGGGCGCCGATCGGCTCGGTGATCGCCCGCAGCTTATCGAGCCGGCGGGCGCCTGCGATGACCTCGAAGCCCGCGGCCGTGAGCTGCTGCGCGATCGACGCGCCAATGCCGGAGCTGGCACCGGTGACGACAGCGGTCTTGCGGCTCGTGATCGGGGCGGACATCAGTTCGCCTCACTCGGATCGTCGGTGCGCTGGGTCCAGGTCGGTAGCGTGTCGGGGTCGATGCCGATCGAGGCGAAGGCCCGCGACCAGATCGTCTCGGGATCGTCGCCGAAGAGCAGCGCGCTCGACGCTGGCGCGGTCATCCAATCATTGCGCATGATCTCGTGCTCGAGCTGGCCGTCTCCCCATCCCGCGTAGCCGAGGATCAGGCGCAGCGAATCCGGCGGTTGCTCGGCGAGCCCCGCGAGGTCGCCGATGTGCTGACTCATGGCGATGCCGGGCAGCACTTCGCTGGCCGTGGGGCCCTCTTCTGGGTCGCCGACCGGCGGTCCAGCCTCGTCGACGCTGAACAGCACGGTGCCGAGCTGCGGTTCCACCGGGCCGCCGAAATAGGCAAGCTGTTCGCCGTCGCCTTGCCAGGCGAGGTCGAGTCCACTCAGCACCTCGCTCACGGACGCGGTGGTCGGCCGATTGACGATGAAGCCAAGGCTGCCGCTGTCCTCCTGGTGGACCAACAGAACCACACTCTTGTGGAAAAAGGGATCGAGCACCTGCGGCATCGCGAGCAGCAGCAGGGGCGGCTCGAGGCCGCCCGTTGTCGAGTCTGTCGATCCGAGATCGGCGGTGTCCTCTCCCGAATCGTGCTCGGGCCGTGCATCGCCCTCGGGCTGCTCCTTCTCGTCCATGGGCAGATTGTACCGTCACCGCGCCGACGCCACGCACTGGTCTCCGCGGATATGATGTGCGGTACGGTAAAGTCCAGCTCGGCTTGTTGGCGGACGAATGCTGGGAGTCGATCTCCGGCCGCCCCGTGCGATGGCCAATCCGCAACGAGCGACAAGCCTCTGAATCGCGATCCCGAACCACGCGACTGACAGAGTAAGAAAGGTCTCATATGTCTTCTGATTCGATGAAAGATAGCTTTGGTGCTCGCCAGACCCTGAGCGTTGGCGGCCACACCTACCAAATCGCCAGCCTTCCTGCGCTCGAGCGCAGCGGTTATGACCTCGGCCGACTGCCCTTCTCCACCCGCATCCTTCTCGAGAACCTCTTGCGTCGCGAGGACGGCCAGTCGGTGCCCGCCGCCGACATCGAGGCGGTTGCCCGTTGGCAGGCGGATGCCGTGCCGTCGACCGAGATCGCGTTCATGCCCGCACGCGTGATCCTTCAGGACTTCACCGGCGTGCCCGCAGTCGTCGATCTCGCCGCCATGCGCGACGCCATGGCCGAAATGGGCGGCGACCCCGACGCGATCAATCCACACCAGCCGGTCCATCTGGTCATCGACCACTCGGTTCAGGTGGACGAATACGGGTCGGCCGCGGCGCTGATGATCAATGCCGAGCGCGAATTCGAGCGCAACCGCGAACGCTATGGCTTCTTGCGTTGGGGTCAGAAGGCATTCGAGAACTTCAAGGTCGTGCCCCCGGCCACCGGCATCGTGCACCAGGTCAACCTGGAGTACCTGGCGCAGACGGTCTGGACGGATCACTCGGGTGATCAACTGAGCGCCTATCCGGATACCCTGGTGGGCACCGACTCTCACACCACGATGATCAACGGCCTGGGCGTGCTCGGCTGGGGCGTGGGTGGCATCGAAGCCGAGGCCGCCATGCTCGGACAGCCGATCTCGATGCTGATTCCCCAGGTGGTCGGCTTCCGGCTGCTCGGAGCGCTTCCCGAAGGCGCCACCGCCACCGACCTAGTGCTGCGGGTGGTCGAAATGCTGCGCGCACACGGTGTCGTCGGCAAGTTTGTCGAGTTCTTTGGCCCCGGCCTGAGCAAGCTGCCCCTGGCGGACCGCGCGACCATCGCCAACATGGCGCCGGAGTATGGCGCCACCTGCGGCATCTTCCCGGTCGACAGCGTCTGCCTCGACTATCTGCGCTTCACCGGCCGGGACGCCGATCGTGTCGCGCTGGTCGAGGCGTACATGAAGGAGCAGGGTCTCTTCCATACCCCCGATACGCCGGAAGCGAGCTACACCAGCGTCTTGGAGCTCGAGCTCGGTACGGTGGAGCCCAGCCTGGCCGGTCCCAAGCGGCCGCAGGACCGGATTCCGCTGTCGCGTGTCCACCAGGCGTTCGCCGACGATCTCGACGGCCTGAAGGTCGGTGGTGGCAAGGCCGCGCCGAGCGGCGGTGGCCTTCCGGTGGTGAGTGGCGGCACGGCCGTGGCGGAAGCCGCGACGCAGAGCGCCGTGGCAGCGACCATGGGCGACGAGACCTTCGATCTCGATCACGGCGCCGTGGTGATCGCGGCGATCACGAGTTGCACCAACACGTCCAACCCTTCGGTCATGGTGGCGGCTGGCCTGCTGGCGCGAAATGCGATCGAGCGCGGGCTCGACGTCAAACCGTGGGTCAAGACCAGCCTGGCGCCGGGCTCGAAGGTGGTGACGCGCTACCTGGAGCAAGCCGGACTCCTCGACGATCTGGAGAAGCTGCACTTCAATGTGGTCGGCTATGGGTGCACCACCTGCATCGGCAACAGTGGGCCGTTGCCCGAGCCGGTCGCGAAGGCGGTCCGCGAGGGCAACCTCGTCGCCTGCTCGGTGTTGTCCGGGAACCGCAACTTCGAAGGGCGCATCAGCCCGGACGTGCGTGCCAACTACTTGGCCTCGCCGCCACTCGTCGTTGCCTACGCCTTGGCCGGCCGTATCGGTATCGATCTCAAGAACGAGCCGCTTGGCTTCGGCAAGAACGACGACCCCGTCTTCCTCAAGGATGTCTGGCCGACGCAGGATGAGATCGACACCACGGTCCGCGCTGCGCTGCGCTCCGAGATGTTCGAGGGCGAGTACGCGAATGTCTACGAGGGTGACGAGACCTGGCAGAGCATGCCGACGCCGGATGGCGCCACGTTTGCCTGGGACGACGACTCGACCTACGTCAAGCTGCCGCCCTACTTCACGGACATGCCCGTCGAACCCAGTGATCCGCAGGACATCCAAGCAGCCCGGGTGCTGGCCCTGCTCGGCGACTCGGTGACCACCGACCACATCTCGCCCGCGGGCGCCATCAAGCTCGACAGCGCGGCCGGCAAGTACTTGGTCGAGCACGGTGTCGCGCCCAAGGACTTCAACTCCTACGGGTCGCGGCGCGGCAACCATGAGGTCATGATGCGTGGCACCTTCGCCAACGTGCGCTTGCGCAATCAGCTGGTGCCAGGTGTCGAAGGCGCCTACACACGTCTGCTCCCGGACGGTGAGCAGATGTCGATCTACGATGCCGCCATGCGCTATCGCGATGACCAGGTTCCGCTGGTGGTGATCGCGGGTCGTGAGTACGGCACGGGTTCGTCGCGCGACTGGGCGGCCAAGGGTCCGATGTTGCTCGGCGTTCGCGCGGTCATTGCCAAGAGCTACGAGCGCATTCACCGCAGTAACTTGATCGGGATGGGCATCCTGCCGCTCGAGTTCGATGCCGCGGATGATGCCGTCAGCCTCGGTCTGACCGGCGAGGAGACCTACGACATCGTCGGCATCGGCGGGCTGACCGGCACCTTCGAAGCGGGCCGCACGCTGAAGGTTGTCGCCCGATCCGAGGGCGGCGACAAGTCGTTCGACGTACGGGTGCGCCTGGATACGCCTCAGGAGGTGCAGTACTTCCGCCATGGCGGAATCCTGCAGTACGTGCTTCGCCAGCTCCGAGGCTAGCCTTCAGGGTAATCAGGCGGTAGAGCCGGTGTGGAGTCGCTAACTCTCGTTCCACCAAATAAAAGAAAACCCCGTGCTGTGGAGGGAGACAGCACGGGGGGAGGAGAGGGAGTGAAGAGCGCTAAGCTGGCTCGCCTTCTGGCCGGAAGGGGCCGGCAGCAGACTCTTCATCGACGTATTCGTTTGACCCGGAAAGTTGGATTGCTGCAAGGCCTCGAATTGCACCGAAATTTCTCCCGGGGCCCGGAAATGGGGCTCGTTGCCGCGCAAAACCGAGCGTCCAGGCGGTTGCTTTCGCGAGACGCTTCCAGCGAGTACCGGGATCGAAATCCGACCATGATCGCCTTCGTCTTTTGAACGAACGGAGCATGACCGACCGTCGACCGCTAGGATTGTAGCCGTGCCATACACAATTTCCAAAGAAGTGACTTTCGCAGCCGCTCATTTCATCGAAGGGCACCCGGGCCCATGCCGACGCCTGCATGGCCACAACTACCGCGTACGGGTCTTTCTTCGGGCCGACGAGCTCGACGAGCTCGGAATGGTCATCGACTTCGCGGATCTCAAGAAGCTGATCGGCTCGGTCGTCGACCGCTTCGACCACCAGGTGATCAACGAGATTCCACCATTCGACACGCTTCTTCCCACAGCAGAGCTGCTCTCGGAGCAGATCTTTCGTGGCCTGGTCGCAAAGCTCGACACGCCGCGAGTGCGCATCGACAAGGTCGAAGTTTGGGAGAACGAGCGCTCCTGCGCGATGTTCGAAGCGAGCTGAATCATGGTGCAGACGACCCAGTCTCGCCCGGGCTCGGCCCGCCGTGCCGTAACCCCGGCACTGCGGTTGCCGCCCGCGGAGCGCCTGCGGGTCAACGAGATCTTCTGCTCCATCCAAGGCGAGTCCACGTTCGCAGGGCTCCGCTGCGTGCTGGTCCGGCTGACCGGATGCCAGATGCGCTGCACGTGGTGTGACACCGAGTACGCGTTTCACGAAGGGCAGTGGATGTCGAGAGCGGCCATCCTGGACGCGGTCGCTGCATTCGACTGTCCGCTGGTCGAGCTCACCGGCGGGGAACCCCTGCTCCAGCCAGGCGTGCGACCCTTGATGGTCGCGCTGGCGGATGCCGGCTACCGTGTCTTGCTCGAAACAGGTGGCGGCGTCGACATCTCGAAGGTCGACCCACGGGTCCATGTCATCCTGGACGTCAAGTGTCCGGGGAGCGGCGAGGTCGACAACAACCACTGGCCGAACCTCGGCCACTTGCGAGAGGGCGACGAGGTCAAGATGGTCCTCGCGGACGAGGCCGACTACTGCTTCGCCCGCGAGATGGTCAGGGAGCACGGTCTTGCCGAGCGTTTCCCGGTCCACTTCTCGCCGGTCCACGGTCAGCTCGACCGCCTGGAGCTTGCCGAATGGCTGCTGCGCGACCGCCTACCTGTGCGGCTGCAGATTCAGCTTCACAAGCTGGTGTGGGATCCGAACGCACGCGGCGTGTAGCAACCGCGCGCCCAAACGCTAGGTCTCGTCCTCGCTGTCGTCTTCGGCGGTCTCGGCTTTGGCGCGTGCCGTCCGCTTCGGGCGCCGGCGGGAGCGCTTGCGCTCCTCTTCCTTGTACATGTAGCGAATGTTGTGCTTGGGGATGAGCAGGTTTGGTTCGCCATGCCGGTTGAATTTGATGGCGCTCTTGTCGTACCACTCGATCCAGCCGGTCAATTCCTCGTCGTTGACCAGGGTGATGACCATCGGCGTCTTGGCCGCCATCTGCTTGAGGTAGTAGAACTCCTCGGCATTGGTCTGCTCGGGAGGAACCTGCTTGCGGCGGGCGCTTCGGCTGGCACCGTTCTTCATTTCGGGATCCGGCCGGATCAACTTCCGATTGCTCACGAAGCGGCCTCCGGGCGCGCATTGCGTTGTTTGCGACCGCGTGCGCTCTTGGCTTGCTTGTAGTGGTCGTCTTCATAGGCCAGGCAGCAAAGCAATCGACCGCACTGGCCAGAAATCTTCGAAGGGTTGAGACTCAGGTTCTGGCGCTTGGCCATCTGAATCGAGATCGGCCGGAAATCCTTGAGCCAGGTCGAGCAGCAGAGCGTTCGGCCACAGACACCGATTCCGCCCAGCAAGGCGGCTTCGTCCCGGGCTCCGACCTGCACCATCTTGACCCGTGCCGAGAAGCGATGGGCCAGCTCCCGGACCAGACGCCTGAAGTCGACGCGGCCACTCGCGGTGAAGTAGATACTGGCGTAGCGTGCATCGAGCGAGAAGTGGACCCGAGACACTTTCATTTCGAGGTTCAGCGCCTTGGCGCGGTCTCGGCAGTAGCGTTTTGCCAGGAATTCATTCTTCCGCTGGCGCTCGTAGGCACTCGTGTCCTTCGAGGTTGCCTGACGGAGGATGCGACGTGCGGACTTTTTTTGGCACGGCTTGAAGACCGGCATTGGCGAGCGCTCGACCACGCCCATGGCGGGTCCGCGGTCGAGGTCCACGACCACCCGCTCGTCGCACGCGAAGATGGTACCGCCCGTGCGGCAGAGGGTCAGATTGGTCTCATCACCGAAGCGAACCCCGACGAAGGTGTCTTCGACGGCGGTCGACATTCCTTTGAAACTGCATCCAGCACAGCCACTCACTCGTTGTATTCCTTCCGGTCATCATGGCAAAGCGCCAACGAAGGTGTCAAACCTCGTGCGCAGCCACTCAAGACGATGAGCCGCTTTCGCCGCGATTGAGCACGCGACGTCCAATGTCGCGGCGGAGGATCTTGCTTGGCCAGGAAATCTCGGCTGCGGCGCTATACGCGCGCCGCAGCGCCTCACGCAGGTTGGGCCCGGTGGCGCAGACGTCGAGCACGCGCCCGCCCGTGGCCACCACGTTGTCGTCGGCCATGCCCGTACCAGCATGGAACACCGCGACGTCTTCGTTCGCTGCTGCGCTTTCGATTCCCGTGATCGCCTCGCCCTTGGCTGGCTTTTCGGGATAGCCCCGAGAAGCCAACACCACGCACGCAGCGGCATTCTTGGCGAAGTTCAGGCGCTGGACTTCGAATCGGCCTGCCGCACCCTGAGCCAGCACGGGCAGCAAGTCGTCCGAGAGGCGCATGAGCAGCGGTTGGGCTTCCGGATCCCCCAAGCGCACATTGAACTCGAGGACGCGTGGGCCGTCCTCCGTGAGCATGAGGCCGGCATAGAGAACGCCGATGAAGTTCCGATTCTCTGCCGCCAGACCGCGAACGGTCGGGGTGAGTACCTGCTCGATGATCTCGAGTCCGACGCCCGTCGGCAGCACGCCCGCCGGGCTGTGCGCACCCATGCCGCCAGTATTCGGCCCGTCGTCTTGGTCGAGAAGACGCTTGTAGTCTTTGGCCGCGGCCAGTGGCAGGAGGCGCGTACCGTCACAGAGCGCCATCAGGGAAATCTCTTCGCCGACCAGGCAGGCTTCGATCACCAAGCGATCCGCGGCAGCGCCAAAGCGCCGCTCGTCGAAGAATGCCTGCAGCGCATCCTCGAATGCCTGCTCGTCGTGTACGACCCGCACGCCCTTGCCAGCGGCGAGACCGTCGGCCTTGAGAACCACTGGAAAGCCGAAGCGCTTGGCCAACCGGCGCGCTTCGCTCGCGTCGTGGGCGACTTCGAAATCCGCAGTCGGGATGCTGTGCCGCCGCATGAACTCCTTGGCGAAGACCTTGCTGCCTTCGAGCTCGGCCGCCTGCTTGTTTGGCCCGAAGACGGCGAGGCCGCGCGAGGTGAATTCGTCGGCGATTCCGAGCACCAACGGCAGCTCGGGACCGACGACCGTGAGATCGATGCCGAGCTCGCTCGCGAAGTCCGCGAGCTTGTGGATCTCGTCAGCCGCGATCGGAACCCGATCGGCCACCTCGGCAATTCCCGGATTGCCAGGTGCGCAGTAGAGCTCTTTGATCAGCGGACTCTGGCGCAGCTTCCAGCAGATCGCGTGCTCGCGACCGCCCGATCCGACGACCAAGACCTTCATTCGTGCCTCCGTTCCCCTGCCTCGAGCGAGGCGATTGCGATCGTGTCCAACACATCTGACCAGGAGCACCCTCTCGAAAGGTCGTGTACTGGTCGCTCGAGACCCCTCAGAAGTGGACCGATCGCGCGCGCATGCGCCAAACGTTCGGTGAGCTTGTAAGCGATATTACCGGAATTGAGATCGGGGAAGATTAGTACGTTCGCGCGACCCGCCACTGAGCTGTCGGGCGCCTTGCGCCCACCCACCGAGGCAACCAGGGCGGCGTCGGCCTGCAGCTCGCCATCGAAGGCAAAGTCCACCGTACCCGCTTCCTGCTTTTCCCGCAGCAAGTCGACCGCGGCCCGAATGCGGTCGAGGCTCGGGTGCGCGGCGCTTCCCTTGGTCGAGAACGCGAGCAAGGCCACCCGCGGCTCGTCATCCACCAGGAGTCGGTAGGCGCTGGCTGCCTGGACTGCGATCTCGGCGAGCTGCTCGGCGCTGGGCTCGGGAATGACGCCACAGTCGGCATAGACCATCGGTGGTGCCTCGGGAGGCAACATCAAGAAGCACGAGGTGACGATGCCGAATCGCGGGTCGACTCCCACCACCCTCAACGCTGCCCGGAGCGTCTCGGTGGTGGTGGCGACGGCCCCCATGACCGCCGCATCGGCGCGACCGTGTCGAACCAAGAGGTTGCCGTAGACAATACGGTCTTCGACCCAGTCGCGAAGGGCCTGAGGGCTGCGGTGAGGGATCTTCCGTGCATCGAGCGCGCGTGCGAGCTCGTCGGTCCAGTCGTCCAGGGATGGGTCAGCCTTCGGATCGAGGATGCGCTTCGGCGCGCGGATGCCCGCTGCTCGGGCCTTGGCCTCGATCGTCTGTGAATCACCGATCACCCAGGGCTCGGCAATGCCGCGATCCTCGGCTGCCGCCACCGCACGCAACACGCGCGGATCGTCGCCCTCCGGAAGAACCACGTTGGCGCCAACCGCTCGGGCGCGTGCATAAATGCGTTCGAGAACCGTGTGCATGCCCGCCAAGCGTAGCCGGCACAGCGTCGGAGGGCAAACGGAGAGGGTTGTGCGGGATACAATCCGGCGCCATGAGCCAAGTCCACGATGATGTGTTTTCACCGATCGCCTGGCGCGACGACACGCTATACCTGCTCGACCAGACCGTGCTTCCGCGCGAAGAGACGTGGCTGCGCTGCGACACGCCCGAGCTCGTCGCCGATGCCATTCGACGGCTGTCGGTGCGTGGCGCGCCGGCGATCGGCGTGGCCGCGGGCTATGGCCTCGTCGTCGGCCTCACTGGGGTGAAAGACCCATCCGACCTTCAAGGGCGCTTCGACGAGGTCGAGGCCCTGCTCGCGTCGACCCGGCCGACCGCGGTCAATCTCACCTGGGCATTGGCACGGGGCCGAGGTGTCTTCGAAGCCCACCGCTCCGAGGGACCGGCGGCGGTACGCGAAGCCCTGCTTACGTGGGCACATGGCCTCCACGAGGGTGACATCGAGACCAACAAACGCATGGGGGCGCATGGCCGGGAACGTTTCGCGGAGGGAGATCGCGTTCTGACCCACTGCAATGCGGGTGGTCTGGCGACCGCGGGCTACGGCACCGCTGTGGGCGTGATCACCGCCGGCCATCGCGACGGGCGAATCGCGCATGTCTGGGTCGACGAGACGCGGCCCTTGTTGCAGGGCGCCAGGCTGACCGCCTGGGAGCTCGAGCGGTTGGACATTCCCTACCGCCTGGTGACCGATTCGAGCGTCGGCGCGCTGATGGCCCGTGGTCTCGTCGATCGTGTGGTCGTCGGCGCGGACCGCATCGCCCGCAACGGGGATGCTGCGAACAAGATCGGCACCTACACCGTGGCAGTGCTCGCCGCTCGCCACAACGTTCCCTTCTACGTGGCTGCGCCCCTGTCGACGATCGATCGGGACACGCCGACCGGTGCCGACATCCCGATCGAAGAACGCGAAGACGTGGAGGTCACCGAGGTCTTCGGCACCCGGGTCGCGCCCGCGGGCACGCTGGCGACCAACATCGCTTTCGATGTCACGCCTGCTGAGCTGATCGCCGGTCTCATCACCGAGATGGGTGTCCTCGAAGCCCCGTTCGAGCAGTCGATCGCCAGCGCCTTTGCCGCGGCGGCCGAAGGCTCCTGAGTCGCGATCTGCCGGCTGGCTCGGTCGTCGTGGCTGCGCTCGCCTCGCTCACGGCCGAAACCCGTGGCCGGCATCGACAGGTCGGTTCGCGCAAGGCGGATCCGACCGCCGGCAGCGCGCCTGCGGTTGCGAAGTCTTCGATTGTCGAATGAAAGATTGGGTGGTGGAGGCGGTGGGAGTCGAACCCACGTCCGAGAAACGTGATCGCGAGACCTCTACGTGCGTAGCCTTCGATTCTTTGTCTCGCCACTGTGCTTAGGCCAAAGGCAGCCGGCACAGACGCCAGTCCCGTTTGATTCCAGCAGAAGCGTGGGACCCACTTCAGCTGTAGACTCGCTCATTGTTACGCCTCGGCAGGAAACCGCGAGTCAGGTTTCCCGCCAAGACGTCACGGCTTAAGCCGCGAGTGCAACGTTATCGTTGGCAGTTGTGTTTTTCCAGGTACGGTTGGACCGGCACGCCATCTTGCGTTCACTGTGTTCCCCGTCGAAACCAGTACGCCCCCAAGTTGCCAAAGAACCCCCGAGCGAGCTCGGTACGCAGGCTGCGAGCCTGCGGTGCCTCCTGCGCTGCCGAGGGTGCGCGTAAGCGCGTGCAAACGGCTGAACAGGGGCGCTGAAGACTACAACGATATCGAGAGCCGGTCTATTCCGTCTCGACGCGGTCTTCGACCGTGGCAAGCTCGCCGAAGAACTCCTCGGCGCCACTATTGGTCAGGCGCGCCACGATCAGGAACCAGGAAGCGACCGCCAGCATGAGGCCGATCGGGACGATGGGCAGAATGGCTGGTTTGAAGGGCGCCACCACGGTCGTCAGGCCGCCAAAGGCGCCGAGTGTCAGAAGAAAGAAGGCGGCGTATTGAACCCGGTAGAAGGCTTCTTCGACATCGAATTGGAGGCGGCTGCCACCGTGGGCCTCGTGGACCGAGACCGTGCCGGCGACCATCCCGCGGCGGACACCAGCCCGAACCGGCAGCGTCAGGTGGCCGCCCCCCGTGCCCTCTGGCCGCCATTGCGCCCCCCATGCTTCCGCCAAGGCGTCCAGACGCACCAGGCCATCGGATGGCGACACGTCGAGAGAAACATCGTAGGTCCGGGTTCCCCCTTGCTCACGGACCGTGACACGGTCGTTTGGCTTGGGTTTGCTCATGCCACCTCTCTGCTCATGCCGCAGCTTCGTCGCTCTCGAGCGAGGAAGGCGAGGCTGGTGATGCTTCCAATCCGGCAAAGTGGGCCCGGACCGCCTCGACGATCATCTCCGCGGACGTCGCGGTGCCGAGCTGACGACGGAGCGCCAGGCCGCCAGGCAGGCCATGGCTGTACCAATGGGTGAAGGTCCGCGCCTTGTGCAGCGCGAGCTTGTCGTCGTCGCGCGCGATCACGGCGCGAAAGTGCTCGACGATCAAATCGCGGCGATCGGCCAGGCTCGGCGGCTGAACGCGCCCTTCGGAGAGCGCGGCGGCGATTTCGCGGAAGACCCACGGATTGCGCGTCGCGCCGCGGCCGACGAGCACGCCGTCGCAGCCAGTTTCGCGCAGCATGCGGAGCGCATCGTCCGCGGTGCGCACGTCGCCGTTGCCGAGTACCGGGATGCTCAGTGCCTCCTTGAGGCGGCCGACGTGCTCCCAGGTCGCTTCCCCGCGGTACATCTGCTTGGCGGTGCGGGCATGCATCGCGACCGCGTCGACGCCTTCGTTTTGGCAGATTCGCCCCAGCTCGAGGTAGTTGTGGCGCCCATCGCGGAGGCCGAGTCGGAACTTGACGGTGAGCGGAATGCGAATGGCTGCACGGACCTCGCGGATGATCGCCTCGGCCAGCGGCAGATCGTTCATCAGGCCGGCACCCGCGCAGCCTTTCAGGATCTTGTTCGCCGGGCAGCCCATGTTGATGTCGCAGACGTCCGCGCCGATCGCCTCGACGGTGCGCGCGGCTTCCGCCATGGTCGCTGGATCAGAGCCGTAGATCTGGATCGACAGAGGGCGTTCTTCTTCGACGAAATGGAGCAGTCGCAGGACGCGCTTGTCCTGTTCGACCAGCCCCTTCGAGGAGATGAACTCCATGGTGACCAGACCGACACCGCCGATACGGCGAACGATCAGCCGAAAGTCGCGATCGGTGACACCCGCCATCGGCGCCAGGATCAAGGGCGGATCGATGGAGAGCGAGCCGATCTGAAGGGGAGAGACGCGCATCACGCAGCCATTCTACGAAACGCGGCGCGTCGGCACACGGACTCGGCTCGCGGGCATCGCGAGAAGGGTGGGCTCAGAGGCCGTCGGATACCGAGATGGTCGTCGTCGTCAGCGACGATCGGCCGGTCGTCGCATTCTCGACCCAGAGCCGCAGTCGGTAGGTGCCGGATGGCAATGTGAGCTCACGCGCCAGGCGCAGGCGATTGCCAGCCAGCCAGCCGACCGCCGCCAAGTCGATGGTGGCGTCGTCGACGAAGAGGTCGGTGACGCCACCACCGGCGTCGAGGGCATAGCCTTCGATCTTGACCTCGAGCTCGGCCCGTTCATGGCCTTCGAGCAGTGTTGGGCTGTCGACCGCGACGGCGACCGGGACGACCCAGGCGTCACCGCGTCGCGTGGCCGGTGAAACACCGACCTCGACCTCGATCTCGCGCCACTCTTCCTCCCCGAGGACCGCCTCCATCATGCGCATGCGTGCTTCGAGCGCATCGCCCTCACCCGCTGGCGAAGGCGCGAAATAGCCCGCGCGATGCCGAATCCGGTCGGCCAACGACTTGTCGCGCAGCTTGACCTCGAGTTTGTGAAAGGCACCGTCTGCCTTGATCTTCGACGGCCGGAAGCTGAGCAAATAGGTGACACTCGTTTGCTCACGGATGCGGGCGAAGCTCTCCTCGACGCTGCGCACATTTTCCACCAGGGTGCCGCCGGTCTCGTTGGCCATGTAGAACATGTCGTTCGCGCGGAAGCCTCGCCCGGTCACGTCGATGGCCTGGAAGGTCCAGCCAGTACGCCGAAACGCGGCCAGCATGGGCTTCATGCGTGCGGTGGTGAAGCTGTCCTGGAGCTGCCCATAGCCGCCTGGAGACAGCAGGAGCAGATGGTTCTCACCGGGTACGTCACGCAGGAAGGTGACCAGGTCGGCCATGGAAAGCGCGAACCAGCGCAGGAGGCTGGCGCTCGATCCGGCCGAGACCTTCAAGCGGGAGCTCTTGCCGAACCACCCTTCCTCGGCGTCACGATCGAAGCCGTCAGGTGCTTCGACACCGAGCCAACCGAGGGGTACGCCAACGTCGAATCGGCCCGTCTGGGCGCCACGCCTGGCACCGGTCGCCAGCAAGGTCAGGGCGGCGGACCGGCTGACGCCGTCGAAGGCTTCGGACGATCGGCTGCCGCGCAAGGCGCCGGCCACGCCACCCGAGAGATCGTTGAGAATCGCCGCCGTTCGCAGCGGGCGGTTCTCGATCAGGGCATCGACGGCGTCGAACGCCCTGCCCAACCGGTCACGGTCATTGGTGAAGCCGAGCAGCAGGCGCGCGCTCATGTTGCGATCGCCCCGAACCGACACGCCGTGGACCGCCACCCCCCAGCGGTCACCCGCCGGCAGCGGCTGGGCAAGCTGCGCCCGCATACTCTCGACGGCCTGGATCGCCAGGTTGCCGCCGAGCCGGTGGAGGTCGAAGAGCACGAGAAAGTTGCGCCGGGCCGACGCATCCATGATGGGCTCGCCGCCACTCAGCTCGATGCCCGAACGCTGCGTTGCAGCCGCCGGATCGACGGCTGTGTCCGCGATCTCGGTGCTGAGCGCCACAGCCGTCGTGTCGCCCTCCAGAGCACCGGCACCTTCGATGCGCTCGATACGTTCGCAGCTGAGAATTTCTTGCGGCTTGCCCCGATCGAAGAGAAGAAAGTCCTCCACGCTCAGGTCACGTACCGGGGCACCTTTCTTGAACACCCAAACCGCCACCGGTACCTCGGTCACCTCGACCGCGTCGCGAAAGGTCTTGTTTCCCTGCTGGCTGGTAGCAGCGGTGGCGGTCAGCTGGCCGACGCCCACCGCGATGGTCAGGCCCCAGGTGGCCAGCCTGCGACGGACCGACGGATCCAGTGGTGCTTCCCGGCGGCTCACGTACCCCTCCGTCGCTTGCCGCCCTTGGAGCTCAGGTCGAGATCTTTCGAGGCGAGCGCGAGGGCGCCAGTGGCGTCGCCGCGAACCAGGATTCGCACGCGGTAGCGCTCAGCGCCCAGCGCCAGCCGGACGGTCTCGCGGATTGGCTCGCCAGCCTCGGCATCCACGATCGTGCGTTCGTGCCGGGCAGCGATCTCACCGGATCGGTTCACGGCCAGCACGGTGAGCTCGAGGGTCGCGCGATCGCGATGCCCGGCGAGCAACCGGGCGGTGTCGACCTCAATGGCGAGCGCGGTCTTGCCATCCTGGGGCGTTGCTTCCGCGTCGATGCGGATGACGTCTTCGTTGAGCAGGCGGCCCTCGAGAAGGAGTGCTTCGAGCGAAAACCAGTCCTCTTCTCGGACGATCTCGCCATCCGGGCGCGGTGCATAGTAGCCCTGCCGGTGCTGGACCGTCACCCGTGGCCCGTCTCCTTGCGCCAGGCGAACCTTGAGCCGGTGGTACGAGCCGGGGTCCCCGAGATCCGTGGGCTGGAAAGTCAGGCGGTACGTCACGTCGGTCCGCGCCGATAGCCGATCGAGCGCGCCATCGATCTCGAGCTGATTCTCGAGCAACTCGCCACCGGTTTCGTTCGCCATGTAGAAGAGCGTATCCCCGCGGAAGCCGACGCCGCTCGCATCGATGGCGTGGAATGTCCAGCCGCTGCGCCGAAAGGCGTTGTGCATGGGCTCGAGCCGTTCGGTCGTGTTGCTGTCCTCGACGGTCGGATAGCCGGGCTCGCTCATCAAGACGATGTGGTTCTGGCCTTCGAGATCGGCCAACAATGTCACCACTTCCGCCATGGCCAGGGCCAGCCATCGCAAGCGGCTCTCGGGAGAGCCCGAGGAGATCACGAAGTCGGCGTCGCCAAAGATGCCGCGCCCGTCCTGCACGGCGCGGAACGATTCGCGCTCCGCCAGCCCCTTGGTGAAACGCTGATCACCCAGTCGTCCGAGGGAGCTCGACTCTCCGTGTGGGGTGCCGAGCAAGGAAAGCGCGACCGGCAGGCCCAGCTCGCGAATGGTCGCGCGCATCTCGGCTTTGGACTCTGTGCGTGAAGCATAGGTGCGGAGCGCGGCGAGCGCTTGCTCGGTCTTCTGCGGTTTGAGCTGGTAAACGCTGGCGACCACGTCGAGCGCGTGGCGTAGCTGCGCGCGGTCCGCCGTGAACGGCGTCAGAAGGCGCACACTCTTGTCCCGGGGGGTGCGACCGTCGGCGCTTCCGAACAAGGCGAAGGCCACGCGATCGACGGGTGCGAAGGGGCGAGAGAGCCACGCATCGAGTCGCGGGCGGGCGCGCAGGAACGCGCGCGATCCGAGCTGGTTGAGGTCGAAGATCACGAGCTGGTTGCGCCGGCTGGCGCGCGAGACGTTCGTGGCACCAGGCGCGATCTGGGGCGCGACGTCGGATGTCGGACGCCCGGTTTCGACCATGGCCAAGCGCTCTTCGCGGATGTCCTGGACCTCGAAGCCGGTGATCGTCTGCTGCTGACCGCGGTCGAGCAGCACGAAGTCCTCTGCACTCAGGCCCGGCACCGGTACGCCGGCGCGCAAGACCCGAACAGGCACTTCGACCTCCAAGACCATGACGTTGTCGTCGAAGGTCTCGTCGTTGCGTGGTGTCTGGGCGTGACTGGGCGCGCCGAGCGCGAGTAAGGCGCTGAGCAACCCACCCACGGCAAGCGTCGCAAAGGCGTCGAGGTGCTCGCCTCGCCCTTGCTGGGTCGGTGTGTGCAAGTCGGTCCACAGGGGGAAGCGCGTCCGCGGAAGGGAGATCATGGCTTCATCGTACCGTTGCCATCCAAGGGTCGGTTCTGGGGCATGGCTCTTGCGGGCCGGATCGCTGTTGAGTTGTTGCAGGTCGATTGCAAGAGCGGTACCAGGCCTTTTCTGGCGCGATACGGCCGATCTGTCTCCCTAGGAGGACGTCCATGTCGCTCGCAAGCCCGATATCGCTGGACGCCCAGGCAGGCTAAGATCCCGCCACCATGGCTTGGTACCGCGAATGGTTCGGAAACGACTACCTCGAGCTCTATGCGCATCGTGACGCAGCAGAGGCCGAGCGCCACATCGACTTTGTGACCCGGCACCTGACGGTGCCCGGTTCGCCCATCACGGCCGGTGCGCCAGACCCGGACGGTGGCCACGGGCGTCCGCGGCGGGTCTTGGACCTTGCGTGTGGCGCCGGGCGCCACACGGCGGAGCTGCGCCGCCGCGGCTATCCGGCGGTTGGAATCGATCTGTCCTTGATCTTGTTGGACCATCCGCCGCGTGTTCCTTCGGCCGAGGGCGATATGCGCCATCTGCCGTTTGCCGCGGAGACCTTCGACTGGGTCCTGAATTTCTTCACCTCCTTCGGCTATTTCGAGCGTGAGCGGGAGAATTTCCAGGTCCTCGAGGAGATTGCGCGGGTGCTGACCGACGGCGGGCGGTTCCTGATCGACTTCCTCAATCGCGATCGCGCGTTGGCCAACCTGCGGGCCCGCGAGACCCAGACCATTGCCGGCCGCGAGGTTGCGATCGAGCGCTGGTACGACGAATCGAGCCGGCGCATCAACAAGCGCATGCGGTTGCAGGATCAAGCTGGCGGCACGCGAACCTATCTCGAGAGTGTGCGTGCCTACAGCGAAGACGAGGTGACGATCGGCCTGCGTTGGGCTGGTCTCGAAACCGATGCGGTCTACGGCGACTTCGCCGGGGAGCCTTACCAGCGTGACACCAGCGAACGACTCATCATTGTCGGACACAAGAGCTGACGCGAACCCGACGGCAGGCACCGTAGCCGCGTCGCTGCCGGTACTCTCGTCTGCCCTGCTTGCCGGCGAGCATCGAGACCTTCTCGAGCCCCTCCGCTTCTTGCCACCTGGGGAGCTTCCCGAGGGGCCTGCAACGACGGTCGACCGCAGCGCGCTGGCGGCATCGCTGGCGACCGCGAATGCTGCCTATGGGCACCCGGAAGCGCACCGTCTGGCCGACAAGCTCGCCGACCCGACCACCCGGATCGTGGTTACCGGCCAGCAGCCGGGTCTGTTTGGCGGCCCGCTTCTGTCCTTCGCCAAGATGGCGGCGGCGGTTCGCTGGGCAGAAACGCTCGAAGCGTCCGGCGTGCCAGCCCTGGCGCTCTTCTGGGTCGCCAATGAGGACCATGATTTTCAGGAGACCAGCCGCACCACCTTGCTCGGCAAGGCGGGTCCGGTGGCGTTCGGCCTCGGAGAGGATCCGTCGCCCCTGATGCCCGTCGGCATGCGGGCCTTTGGCGCACCGCTTCTCGACAGCCTCGATCAGGCACGCGAGCTCTACGGGGGCGACCTCGGGGCGACGCGCTGGCAACAGCTCGCACGGTGGTATCGCCCGGATGCACGTTTCGGAGAGGCTTTCTTCCGGCTGATGGTGGCGGCGCTCGGCAAGCGTGCCCCGTTGATGCTCGATGCCACGGATCCCGAGCTCAAGAAGGCACAGCGGCCCTACCTGACTGCCCTGGTCGAGCAGCGGCACGCCATGCTCGCGGCCCAGGAAGCAGCCCATGCTGCCGTGCGCGATCGCGATCTTCCACTGCAGGTCACGCCGCAGCCAGGGGCCAGCCCGCTCTTTCTCTTGCGCGGCACCGAGCGCCGCCGAATTCTGTGGCACGGCGAGGACCATTGGACGCTGCGCGGCGCGGATCACGCGCCCGAACCAGTGTCGATCCTGTTGGAGACCATCGAAGAGAATCCCGCGGTCGTCTCGCCGGGTGTGCTGGCGCGACCAGCCATGCAGGATGCGGTTCTCGGTACGACGCTTCAGGTTCTCGGCCCGGCTGAGATGGCCTACATGGCCCAGGCATCGGCTGCGTACCGTGTGCTCGGTATACCGGCGCCATGGACCACGCTGCGTCCCCAGACGCTGGTCCTCGAGAAGCGGCAGGAGGATCAGCTCTCGGAGCTCGGGCTGTCGTGGAAGGATCTGGAGTCGGCTGACACCGCCCGGATCATCGCAGACCGGCTGGGCGGCGATGTGGTGACACCGGCACGCGCGAAGATCGCCGAGATTCTCGCTGGCCTCGAGGAACCGATCCGGCAGATCGACCCGACCCTCGAGGGGCCGCGCACCAAGACGGCATCCCAGATCGACCGCTCTCTCGAGCAGCTGACCGGCAAGGTCGCTGCTGCACTGGCGCGTCGCCATGCGGTCTGGCACAAGCGCCTGGAGTCGATTCGTGCATCCTGCTGGCCGGGGGGCCGGGCACAGGAACGCACACTTGCCGTGGCCCACTTCATGGTTCGTCATGGCGAGGCCTTGGGCGAGGCGTATCTGGACCAGCTCGAGCTCGATCCGCGTACCGTCCAGGTCGTGCGCCTGTGAGCGAGGAAGCCGTCTTGAGCGCGGAAGACCACCTGGACGTGCTGGCCATCGGCGCGCATCCGGACGATGTCGAGCTTTCTGCGGGCGCAACCGTTGCGAGCTGCGTGGAGCGCGGCTACCGGGTCGGAATCGTCCACCTGACGCGCGGTGAGCTCGGCACCCGCGGAACAGCCGAAGAGCGTGCCGCAGAAGCGCGGGCAGCCGCCCATGCGCTCGGCGCGCCGGATCCGATCTATCTCGACTGTGGCGACGGCGGGCTGCGCACCGGCCGCGATCAGGAAGACGCGCTGATCGACGTGCTGCGCCGCCATCGGCCGAGTCTGGTGCTGGCGCCTCCGCCTTCTGACCGGCACCCTGATCACGGGCGTGCCCACCGTCTGGTGGTCGATGCCTGCTTCTATGCGGGGCTGGCGCGCCGCGGCCGCGGCACACCCCATCGCCCACGGCTCGTGCTCTCCTACATGCAGCACCATGCCTTCGAGCCACGTCTGGTGATCGACGTGACGGCTGCGTGGCCCAAGAAAATGGCCGCGCTCGCGTGCTACCGGAGCCAGTTCCACAACGCCGACGCGAAAGGCCGATCCGAGCCGATGACCAAGGTCGCCAGCGCCGAGTTCGCCGCGTCCGTGGTCGGTCGCGCACAGCACTTCGGGCAGATGATCGGCGCAGCCTATGGTGAGCCCTTCTGGTCACCGACCCCTCTCGCGGTCACGGATCCGTTGCAGATCCTGCCGCCGGGATTGCCCTGACCGACGCTGGCGTCCGTGCCACCCACCAGCGCGGCGACGTGGCCCCAAACCCCATGAAGATGGGCGCTCCTCGGGTAGCGTCGCCGAGTGGCGCTGCGACGTAGCGCTACTGGCACCTAGCCTTCGATGTGGGTACACTCTCAGCCATTCTCTTGCCTGGGTGTCGTTGCCAACCGAATTGGAGAGGCCTCTTCATGAGCCAAGAATCAAACGTTCCGCCGCCGCCTCAAGAGCCGCCGGCACCACCACCACCGCCACCACCATCGACCCCGCCACCCCCTTCATCGGGCGCGGGTGGGTCGAGCAACCGCACCCTGATGCTGGTTCTCTCGTACCTGGGCCTGCTCGCCCTGATTCCGCTTCTGGTCGAAAAGGACGATGCGGACGTCCAGTGGCATGCCAAGCATGGCTTGATCCTCATGCTGGCGTCGTTTGCGATCTGGATCGCTTTCATCGCATTCACCGTGATGTTCGGCTGGGTCGACCCCACGGGCTGTGTGGCGGCGATCGGTGGCTGCTTCGGGCCACTCATCCTTTCGGTCGGCATCCTCGCTGTTCACGTCTTCGCGATCGTGAAAGCCGTGGGCGGTGAGAGGCTTCGCCTCCCCGTGGTGACCGATCTGGTCGACAAGTTCTAAGAGCGGGCACGTCGCGAAGTGGACAAGGTCTAGAAGCGATGGACGGCGAAAGCGGTTCGGGGCGTGCCTTCCCGGCGCGTACCCGGCGCCGCTTCGCCGGCGTCGTCTTGGCCTTGCTCCTCATTCTGACGATCGATCTCTGTCGCGCCCCGGAGGACCAGTGGTCTGCCCGGGCGGCGTTGCTGGCGATCGATGCCTACCAGGCGACACTCTCGAAAGCCTTTGCCCGCACGGGCACGACCTGCCGCTTTCACCCCACCTGTAGTCACTACGCCGAAGGCGTGATCCGCAAGCATGGTGCCCTGGTCGGCAGCTTCAAGGCCGGTACGCGGGTGCTGCGCTGCGGCCCGTGGACCCCTGCCGACACCCATGACCCACCCTGAGCCGGTCGGCGCGATCGGACAGACAAAGGGGCTGAAAGCCCGAAATCGCTAGGGAGCGATCGGGTGCCGGTTCCATGGCGTGGTGAAGATGGCCAAACGGTTGCCCGCCATGGTGATGTTGTCGGGGATCTCGAACGAGGCGACTTCATCGAAGCCCCGGGTGCGGGAGATCTGCGGGTAGAAGGTCGGAAAGATCACCAGCACATCCGGCTTGCGCTGGGCGAGATAGGTCAGCAGTCGCTGCTCCCAGTGCACGGCCGGATCGACCGGACCGCGGACGATCTCCACAACGTCTGGCGTGACGATTCCGGCAAGATCGACCACCGGATTCGGCAGCATGTATTTGACCGCCCCAATGTCTTGCGTCGCGACCAGCGCATCGGCGGGTAGGCGATCGGCTAGCCAAGCGGCTGCCGACACATCGCTCGCCTCGACGTTGCTCACCGAGCGTAGATAGCGTTCGCGGCCGGCGGTCGCATCGGCCAGCGCCAGACCGATCATCAGGGTCGCCGCCAAGGGAGCCAGGCCGATCCGAATGTGCCCCAGCGCGAGCACCGGCAGCCTGCGCACGAACGGCGCCAGACCGAAGAGCGCGAGCACGATGAGCACGGGCAAGACGGGGAAATAGTAGCGGCCGAAGTTGCCGACGGCGAACGGACCGCCGGCTGGGCTGACCAGGCTGTAGGTGAGAGGAAGCCCAAAGAACCAGAGGGCGGGCAACATGCCCCGATCCTCCTTCGTGCCCAGGCTGGCGAGCAGGCGCAAGGCTCCGGCCACGGTCGCCATCAGCAAGATCGGCTGAGAGCGGAAGAGAACGTCCATCACCACCCGCAGATAGCGCAGATTGGGAATCCAGGAGATGTCGTGGCTTCCCTTGACGGCGAAGGTGCTCGGGAGCCAGCTGCCGCCGACCGCGCGATAGAAGATCAAGGTCGGGGCGAGCACGACAGCAGCGAGGACGGCACCTTCGAGCCAGGCCGTCGAGGAGCTCGCCGCCGGCTGGATGGTCTCCGATGGCCGCGACGTATTCCGCCGCCAGACCACGATCCGTTCGGCGACGGCCAGGGCAAGCAGGAGCATCGCCTCGGGGCGCGCCAGCGCGGCCAGCGCCAGCGCGGCCAACGACCGCGGGAGCGGCTGCGCCCGACCTTCATCGTCCATCGCGGCGAGATCGGCTCGGCGCTCCTCGATGTGAAGGCGAAGGCCCACCAGCATCAGGAACGTGGCCAGTGGAACCTCCATGGCCGAAGGCGCCGCCCACAGCAGCCAGCCGGATAGCGCGGTGAGCAGGCCCGCGAGCAACGCGAGTCGTTGCTCGAGACCGAGCGCGCGTGCCAAGCCGATGGTCGCGTGCGCGCACGCGCCATGGAGGATGGCGCCAAACAACTTTGCCCACAAGAGAACACTGCCTGGCAACAGCGAGAGCAGTGCCAGCAAGGCTGTCCAGAGCGGTGCCGTGGAGCCGGTGACCCATTCGCCCGGATTGAAGCTCAGGCCGTCACCTGCTGCCAGCCGCGACGCGAATTGGAGGTGAATCCAGCTGTCGTCGAGCGGCATGCCGAGGCCGCCTGCGTGCGTCACGCTCGGCTCTCCGGACACGTAAAGGCAAGCGCCTACGAACGCTACGAGCGGAGGCACGATTCGAGCCCGCTGGGCCAGAACGCCCGAGCGTTCTGCCTGGGGTGCAGTGTTCGGTCGCACAGTCATGGTTGGGAATGCGGTCGAGGCAAGGTCGATGGTAGCATCCGCGGCCTCATGTGGCGGAGCCCTCTAGTCAAGAAAAACAAAGCGCGCGCGCGTGCCTGGCTCTATGGCGGCGCAGCGGCGCTCGTGCTGATCGGGACCGTTCTGTTGGTGATCGGCAAGACGATCAAGCCGGTCGCGGACGAATACCTGGCGTGGAATCGTCCCGTCGAAGAATACGAGGCGATGCCCGAGATCGCACTCTTTCAGGATTATCTGCGCATCGATACCAGTGTCGATGGCAGTGAGGTGCTCGGCGCCGAGTTCCTGGCAGAGAAGCTGGCGGAGGTCGGCATCGACTCCACCATCGAGCGAATTGGTGAACGCAACGCCAACCTGTGGGCAGTCGTCGAAGGGGACGACCCGAACGCGCTGGTTCTCCACAACCACATCGATGTCGACCCCATTGCCTTCCCCGAGAAATGGAACACGGAGCCGTTCGGTGCGGTGATCACGGCGCCATGGATCAACGGGCGCGGCGCTTTCGATATGAAGAGCGTCACGATCGCCCAGCTCACGGCCATCCGAGAGCTGGCGCGGCGCGGCGAGCGTCCGAAGCGAACCGTGATCTTCCTGGCCACGGGTGACGAAGAAACGGGCAGCCGCTACGGACTCACTTGGTTCATGCGCGAGCATCCCGATCTTGCCGCGCGTTTCGGAACGGTGCTGACCGAAGGGGGGGTCGTGGAAGCGGTCGCCACCGATCAGGTCAAGTACTGGGGTCTCGAATTCGCCCAGAAGCGCTACGTGAAAGTCACTGCCTGTCACCCGAGCCTCGCGCGTCTGAAAGAGATGAACGAAGATCTCGCGAGACTCGACCGCGGTGCGTTCGCGCGAACGATCTCGCCGCAGATGCGCCGCTTCTTCGAGATCTACGCTCCGACCCGCGAGCATCCCGCCCTGCGGACGCCGCTCCAGGATCTCGAGGCTTTGCGCACCGACGCGCGTTTCCGGGAGCTGCCTTCCTACCTCCAGCTCATGGTTCGCAACGATGTCGTGCCCTTGTCCCTCGAAGAGGACCCCGGGAGCAACGGCTATCGTCTGTCGATCTTGCTCGCGCTGCTGCCCGGCGTCGATCTCGAAGAGGCGCATGCCGAGCTCCTTCCGGACTGGATCACGCACGGCGTTTCGCTGGCCTATGAGGTCAACTCGCAGTCTTCACTCGAGAGCTCGCTGGATCACCCGGACTATCGGGCGATCATCGACTTCATGTCCAGGGACGTTCCGGAGACGGTACACGGGCCGATGCTCATTCCCACCGCGCTCACCGACGCGCGGATCTTCCGTCACCACGGCATCGCGACCTATGGCTACTCGCCTTTCTTGATTCTCTCCACCGACACACTCCAGATGAAGGGTGCGAATGAGCGTATTGCTCTGCTCGCCTTCATCGATGGGGTCCGCCGCTACACAGAGCTGGTCCAGGAGCTCGCCGGCTCCTGACCGTTTGCCCCGCGTAGGGTTGTATCCAGCCCTTGGCTGACACGTGTTGTCCCGTTGGGGCGCAAAAGATTGTCAGTCAGCGATGTGCGTAATTTGTCAACTTCTGTCGCGCATATGCTGTCAGCTCATCGGTCATCAAGGGGGATACGAGCTTTCGCGCTATTTCTTGCTCAGTCGGGACTAAAGCGAACCGTTGGTGGGTTGGCACGAGCCTTGCTCTAGAGTTCGGGGCATGGCGGATGAACCGCAAGCACCCATGGAAACGAGAAGGAGCTCTCCATGATGTTCAAGCGTAACCGGCAGCGAGGCTTTACCCTCATCGAGCTGCTCATTGTGGTGGCGATCATCGGAATCATCGCGGCCATCCTGGTCCCCAACTTGATCGACGCCCTCCAGAAAGCCAAGCAGAAGCGTACCGTCTCTGACTGCCGCAACGTCGGTACGTCGTGGATGTCGTGGCTGACGGATCAGATCAGTGCCGCCGCAGCTGGCGGTCGTCCCTACGCCCAGTCCAACCTTGACGACGATCACGACTACACCGCTGTTTCCGAGTTCCTCAACCCGGCCGGTGACACGACCTTCTACTACATGCAGGAAGTGCCCCAGTTCGATGGTTGGAAGCACGAGTACGCATGGCGCTCCAACAGCAACCTGCTCGCCGGCGTCGTGCTGGCCGTCTGCAGCCCCGGCCGTGACGGTAGCTTTGGTGAGGGTGCCTGCCAGGGTGCCGACCTGACCGCCGCCCAGACCGGCGCGTTCGTGGCCACGAACTACGACCACGACATCATGTGGGCCGATGGTCAGATGATCATGACCCCCCTCGGCGTTGGTGGTACGACCCCGTAAGCTCGTCGCTGAGACTCAGGTCACGCCTCGTGCGTGACCCGATACGAGAAGGGCACCGCACGCGCGGTGCCCTTTTTGTATGTGCGCCGGGCATGGCGCGAAGCGCCGGGGCTGGCGCCCTGGCATTTGCAACCGGCAAGGGAAACCGAGCCGGGAAGTGACTAGGAGGTGCAAGTCCTCTGTGGGCCGTGATGACCGGAACCACTAGCTGAACGGCAAGGGCGTCCGTCGCGAGACGGAGTCTGAAGGAAGCCGCAGGCAAATCCCTGGCCCGAGGAACACGAATCGCATATGAGGCCTTGGTGTGTTGGACGAGGAGGCATGAAGATCCGAAGTCCGAAGTCATCCGGATCGCACCGAGGTATATGCGGCGGGTATATGGGGAGAAAGTCACGCGCCTTACCCTGGGAGACCTGGCGACCTGCCTTTTGGCTAGGCGTGGCGTGAGCCGCTCCGATGGGTCACCAGGAGTCAGCCGAGGCCATAGTAGTCGGCACGTAGGCCGACGAAGGGCCGAACGTGTGGAGCCGTTTCGGGGCCATGCGATTCGACGATCGAAGGAGAGACCGACTCGATGACTGAGAAGTCGCGACAAACCGTGAGCGTAGGCGACGGAATCGCCGAGAGTAGCGGTTCTGTGTCTCAAGCGTTCGCGGCATCGCCTGTGATTCCCGGAACCGAGAGACTGATGACCATGGAGGAGGTGCTACGTCGCGAGAACCTGCTGGTCGCCTACCGGCGCGTGAGATCCAATGGTGGCAGCCCAGGTGTCGACGGGATGACCGTCGAGGATCTTGGCAGCCATTTGGTGCACCACTGGGAGGCAATCCGCGAAGCATTGCGTACAGGAAGCTACCGCCCGCAGGCGGTTCGCTTGGTGGAGATCCCGAAACCGAGCGGCCGTGGCGTCCGTCGCCTGGGGATTCCGACGGTCTTGGACCGTCTGATTCAACAGGCGATCCTCCAAGTCCTCCAACCCAGCATTGACGCAACGTTCTCGGATGCGAGCTTCGGCTTTCGCCCGGGGCGTAGCGCCCTACAAGCCGTCGAGCGCGCCCGTGGGCACGTACGCGACGGTCTCCGCTGGGTGGTGGACGTGGATCTGGAAGCCTTCTTCGACCGTGTGAATCACGACGTGCTGATGTCGCGTCTGGCGCGGCGTATCGAAGACAAGCGGCTCTTGCGCCTGATTCGTCGTTATCTCCAGTCCGGCCTTCTCGAAGGTGGGTTGGAGTCGCAACGTATCCAGGGGACACCTCAGGGCGGCCCCCTGTCGCCGCTGCTCTCGAACATCCTGCTCGACGAGCTGGATCGGGAGCTGGAGCGACGAGGTCACCACTTCGTCCGCTACGCCGACGACTGTAACGTGTACGTTGCATCGCGGCGCGCGGGCGAGCGCGTGATGTCGTCTCTGGAGCGGTTCCTCTGGAAGCGCTTGCGGCTCCCGGTGAATCAGGAGAAGAGTGCGGTCGGCCGTCCGTGGAACCGGAAATTCTTGGGCTATTCGATGACGAACCAACGGCAGACGAAGCTGCGCGTCGCTCCGGAGTCGGTGCGCCGATTTCGGAAGAAGGTGCGTGGGGTCTTTCGCCGCGGCCGAGGTCGAAGCCTGGAACGAACCCTCAAAGACCTGGAGCCTCTGCTCCGGGGCTGGGTCCAGTATTTCCGAATCGCTGAAACGAAAGGCGTCTTCGAAGACCTGGATCAGTGGATCCGCCGCCGCCTGCGCTGCATCATGTGGCGCCAGTGGAAGCGACCACGAACCAGGGCCAAGAAGTTGATCGCCCGCGGCGTGCCGCGAGAGACCGCCTGGATTTCGGCTATGAACGGACGTGGACCTTGGTGGAATGCTCGGTCGAGCCACCTCCACCGGGCACTCCCAGCACGCTACTTCCAAACAGCAGGACTCGTGAGTCTCCTCCAGACGCATCAGCGCCTCGCGCGCACCA
>CALFAM010000307.1 GCA_937948815.1 uncultured bacterium | reverse complement strand
CCCGGAAGAAGACGTTCTTGCCTTCTTCGTCCAGGACGAACGCGCCATGAACCAGGCTGCGATTGATTTGCAGCAGACGACGGAAGAAGTCGCCCGTTTCTTTGGGGACCGGCATGATCAGCTGCTCGAGCACGACGATCGGTGCTTCGCAGTCGACGACCAGGTTCTTGATGCCGCTCTCTTCGTCGTCCACGACGACCAACTCTTCGGCCTCGTTCTCGTCGCGGATCGCGAGATCGAGATCGAGAAGGTACTGTTTGACTTGTTCGAACTTCTCAGGCATTTCGTTCGACGCTCCCTGCCATCGGTCGATGGCGATCAATCGATTGAAGGCTCGGTACCACAGGGACGATACGGTCCGCTGGGGCATTTTCTTCGTTTGGGTTCAGAACTCTCCTGCTCGTGGCATGGGCTTGGCGCAAGGAGCCGAAGCGTGCCGCCTTGTTGCGTCATCCTGACCCCTGGGCGTCGAGGTGACGGCAGATCTCGGTGTACGCAAGGTTGATTCCCTGCAGCAACTCGGTGGCGACTGCATGACGCTCGGGATCGGATGCGAAGCGATCCGGGTGGTAGCGGCGCGCCTGGCGCTTCCAGGCTGCTTCCACCTCTTCACGACCGGCTCCGTAGGGAAGCTCGAGATTGGCGTAATAGGTCCCCAGATTGGGATTCTGTGTGGTCGACCGGCCCTGGGAACCTCGGCTGCGGTGTGAGTGCGCGTCCGTCTGGCGTTGTTGCTGCCAACCGGCATCGTAGCCGGTATCCGATTGACCGGGGTCGTGCCGAGAGGATGCGTCGCCCGGAGAAGAGGAGGGGCGTCCGCGCTGCGCGCGTTCACGCAGGGCCCGCGAGGCGGACAGTGCCTGCGTACGGAGAAGGTCGAAGATGCGCGATGCCACCGACATGGTTCGTTGGGCTTGGGCTCCGGTCAGGATGGACGGTCCGAGCGATCGGCGATCACCACCAGCGTGTCGGTCGCCTCGACGCGGAAGTCCTTGGCCGGATTGGTGACCACCTCGCTTCCGCGCTCGACGGCGAGTGCCAGGCTGCCTTGCGTATCCTTCAGCGTTGTCGTCACGTCGAGGAAGCGCTTGCCGGCGAGCTGCGCAGGTACCGCGATGCGCTGGAGATCATTGCCGGTGCGCGCGCTCAGCAGCTCGGAGATCACCCGGCTGATGCCGTGGTCGATCGCTGCGCTGGCCAGCAAGCGGCTGCCGAACTCATCGGCGACGATGATCTCGTCCGCGTGCGCCCGCTCGCAGTGGCGCGCGTTCTCCTCGCGCACCAACTCGACGATGGAGTAGACGTCGGGCGCGATGCCTTCCACGGTGAGCACCGAGAGCACGACCTTGGCATCGCGCGGGCCGGGCTCCAGGGAGTCGTCACCGAGAATGACCACGGTCGATGCCTCACCGATGTTGATGCGCTCGAGGTTGTCCTCGGTGACCTCCCCATGAACGAAGAAGAAGTCATCGT
This sequence comes from uncultured bacterium, assembly GCA_937948815.1. Lineage (GTDB taxonomy): Bacteria > Acidobacteriota > Thermoanaerobaculia > Multivoradales > J023 > J023. Next base: position 17,579 of record CALFAM010000307.1, on the reverse strand, counting down.
CGCCCACGGGTTTGCTGTCGACACTGGTGGTCAGCAGCACCACCGGGGTTTCGGCGCTGCGTGGGTCGGAGCGCAGCTCGGCGTAGATCGTCTCGGCCCGCTGATTCCACTCGCAGAGAACGAAGTGGTCTTTGACACGTAGTGAATTCATTCCTCGATCACCCTTGAGCTTGAGCTCGACGAAAAAACTGGCAATCGTCGCCGTGAAAGTACTGAGCACGCCGATGCCGAAGAACATCAGGACGACGCCGGTCAGGCGGCCGAAGACGGTGGTCGGGGTGATGTCGCCGTAGCCCACCGTAGTGATCGTCACGACGCTCCACCACAACCAGTCCGCCAGGGGTTTGTCTGGCTCGAGCGACCAGAGAAAGATGGCGCTCGCGAGGCTCAGGGCACCGAGCAAGAGCAGAACACGGTGCAGATTCTCGCGCCGCATGAAGCGGTAGAGACGCTGCGCCCACCGAGGCACACGCCGTTCCATGGCGGTCTTGCGGCCGGATTCTCGTTGCGTCGACATCGTCGGTGTGCGGCGCCGAAAGGCCAGCTCTAGAAGATCGCCCAGCCGATCAGCATCGACGCGGCAACGTAGGAGAAGGCTTCGATGGCGCCGGCGCCGATGTTGGGGCGCTCCTGGCCCACCAGCTCGTGGTTCAGCTTGACGCCCGGAAGCATCAGCTTGTCGGTGACCACGCGCGTGAGCGGCAGCATCAGCAGGCCGATCAGCAGGTAGAGACCGAAACTGGTGAGATCTTCTTGCCAGGTCGTCAGCTCGCCGCTCAGACTGAGGCGTACGATGTTGCCGACCGCGATCAGCAGGCCACCGGTGGCGACGCCGACCGCCACATTGTCGCGCTCGATCTCGGCGTGGAGGTCGTACGCGAGGATCCGAGCGTAGAGGCGAATGGCCAGGGTCAGCGCGAGTTGCCCCAGCGTCCAGAAGACGACGGCCGTGATCAGGTCGACCTCTTCGGCCGAGAGGGCGCCGGCAATGACCAGGCCACTGGCGATGCGGCTGCCCGCTTCGATCGCGCCCATGCCGGCGTTGCGGTCGCGCACCAGCTCGTCGGTGATGTCGAAGCGCCGGAAGATGATCTTGTCGTTGATCCAGCCCGAGGCGTTGAGCAGAATCAGCACCAGTAGGCCGAAGTAGAAGATGTCGAAAAGGTCGCTGCCGAGGCCGTCGCTCTCGCCGCTCAGGGCGCCACCAAGGGCGAGCACCAGGCCGAAGTAGTAGCCGACCATCGCCAGCGCGACTGCGAGGTTGTCGTGCTCGACCAACTCCTCCCGCAGGTCGAAGCTCGGATGCAGCTTGTCGTAGAGCAGCTTGCCGAGAAGGATGAGAACCAGGACCGCGCCGAGGTAGACCAGGCCGGTGATCAGGAGGTCGATCTGCTCATAGCTCATCGGATGGTCCTCTATTTGCCTCGGAATGAGCCGCCACGGCTGCGCGAGGTGCTGCGACCCGTGCGGTTGCGCACGCGGCTGGAAAAGTCTCGCGACCGGGTCGCCTGGCGGCGCTGCTGGCGCTCGAAGAACGAGGGATTGGTGGACCGCGTCACGGAGCCCCGGGTGCCGAAGTTGCCGGACGGACCGTAGTACGGCCGCCCGCGCGACCGGTTGGTGCGGTAGGCGTCGAAGTCACCTTGGTAGAGCCGGCGATTGCCCATGCCGAGCAAATTGCTGAACAGCGCGTACTTGCCGTAGAACTCCCAAAAGCTGCCGCCGTTGGCGTCGTTGCGCCAGCGGCCGTACTGCTGGTTGCCGACGTATTGGTAGCCCGGTGGATATTGATCCTGGGTGGCCGGTTTGTCGCCGCTCTTCGACAGCACCACCATGCCGAGCGATGGCTGATAGCGCTCGTAGAAGCGCTTGTCGACCTCGAACCAATCCGATTGCTTGGTCACGAAGGTCAGCTCGTCGCTGCCGGCTTCGCGGTCGCCCTCGATGAGGTCGTAGCGATGGAAGTAGCTCTTGACGAAGTTGCCCCGGGTCTCCATGTCGGTCAAGACCACCGAGTATTCGTCATGCTGATCGAGCTCTTTTGCCAGGCCGACCAGTGGGTCGGCGAGGCGGGAGGCACACCCCACGATCAGCAGGGCCACCATCACCAGGGCAGCCAGCGGCACGGTCGACGGCCGCGCCGCTGGGGCGGGCGGTGATCCGGCTGGAAGGCTGCGCGTTGTCGTTGCGCTTGTCATTCGATCGTCCCGGGAAGAATGTGGGTGAACTGATAGTCCTCGACGGTCTCGCTCGTGGCGGCGGAGAACTCCGTCTCGCTCCACTGCATGAGTGACAAGAACCGGCTCTCGGTTTCGTCGGCCAGCTCCCACATGATCATCTCTTGCTCTTCGGTGCTGCCCTCGCTGCGAAGATAGCCGCCTGTCGAGCCTTGAAGCTCATAGCTCGTGCCTTCGAAGACGATCTGCTCGGGTGGGTCGTCGTGGCGCTCGATGTGCTCTCGCACGTCGCCCAGCGCGGCGAAGGGTACGGTCTTGCCGAAGGACCAGTAGATCGCGTCGCTGACCGAGCGTTCCAGGTAGCGCTTGTCGCGCCCGGCAGTGAGCTCCCATTCCTCGGCGGTGCGGCCGTCATTGAATCGATAATGATGGTGGGCGGTCACGGTCCAGGTTTGGAGGTCATAGTCGACGAGGTAGCCGACACGGAGTTTGTCGATAACCATGTCCTGGAGTGGGTCGACCTCCGGGCTTGCAGGCTCTTTGGGTCGAAAACGACGAAGGAAACCCATGATTTCTTCTCCTGGATTGGCGCTCAGCGGGACGGGCTACCTGGCATCATGACGCTCCTGCCGGCCTGCATCAGCAGCGTCGTGCTAGCGGGTCTCGGTGCGTACGTAGTCTAGTTCATTTGGTATCTTCGCCGGCACACCTGGCGTCGGTACGGGCGGCCAGCCGGCACGCAGGTGACGATACCGGCGACGTCCCGTGATCGTTCTCGAATGCCGGATCCCCTCTTGGGGGTCGTGGGCCGGTGATCATGGATACGTCCGGCCCAGCAGCCCTATTCGCCGCGCACCACACGGCGAATGAATCCTGACCGACCGGACCGCATGATCGCGGCGGTTGGAACGTAGCCAAACCCATGTCCGAATCCGCCCCCTCCGCCGATCCCTCAACCGTCCCGCGTGTGCACGAGGCGGACGCCGCCAGCGGTGTGGACGCGCGCCTGAGCCGGCCCTTGATGATCTCGGTCTTCGCGATCGCCACCTGCGGGCTGATCTACGAGCTGCTGGCCGGCACCATCGCCAGCTACCTGCTCGGCGACAGCGTGACCCAATTCTCGACCATCATCGGCGCCTATCTCTTTGCCATGGGTGTGGGCTCGTACCTGTCGGGGTTCGTCACCAAGGACCTGCTCCGAGTCTTCATCCGCATCGAGATTCTGGTCGGCCTGATCGGGGGACTTTCGTCGCCGGTGCTCTTTCTCGCGTATTCCGAGCTCAATGCCTTCCGCTTCGTGCTCTACGGATGGGTCGGCTTGACCGGCGTGCTGGTCGGGCTGGAGATTCCACTGCTGCTGCGCATCCTGAAAGACGTGCTGCCGTTTCGCGACCTGGTCTCCCAGGTGCTCGCCCTCGACTACCTCGGCGCCCTGGCGGCATCGCTGGTGTTCCCACTCTGGCTGGTGCCGCAGCTCGGCCTGATGCGTTCGTCGTTCGTCTTCGGTGTGCTCAACATCCTGGTGGCGATCTGGACCTGCCATCTCTTCCGGCATTTGCTCAAGCCGCGGCTGCTGCTGACCGTGCAGGCGTATGCCGTGCTGGCGCTGTTGCTTGCCGGCACCTGGTTCTCCTCCGAGCTGATGACGTTTTCCGAGCAGCGGCTCTACCAGGACCGCGTGGTGATGGCCCGTTCGTCGCCGTACCAGCGGCTGGTGGTGACGCGGGGCGGCGGCGAGACGCGCCTCTTCCTCGACGGCAATCTGCAGTTCTCGACCCTCGACGAGTATCGGTACCACGAAGCGCTGGTGCATCCGGGGCTGGCGGCGGTGGCGAATCCGCGGCGCGTCCTGGTGCTCGGTGGAGGCGACGGCCTGGCAGTGCGCGAGGTGCTGCGGGATCCACGCGTCGAGTCGGTGACGCTGGTCGATCTCGATCCGCTGATGACCGAGATCTTTCGCGATCACGACGAGCTCTCCCGGCTCAACCAGCGCGCCTTGCGTTCGGACAAGCTGACCGTCGTGAACGCGGACGCCTTTGTGTGGCTCGAGCGCAGGCGACTGGAGGGGAACCTGGAAGGCTTCGACTTCATCGTCATCGACTTCCCAGACCCGCGCAGCTACTCCCTGGGCAAGCTCTATACGACGACGTTCTACCGCCGACTGGAGCCTCATCTCGCACCTGACGCGATCGTCGCCATCCAGAGCACCTCGCCGTTGTTCGCCCGTCGGGCCTTCTGGTGCATCGTCGAGACCATCCGCAGTGTGGGCTTCACCGTGCGCCCGTACCATGCCGCCGTGCCGTCCTTCGGGGAGTGGGGATTCGTGCTCGCCGCACGCCAGCCGATCACCCTCGCTGATCAGTATCCGCCGGGTCTTCGTTTTCTCGATGCCATTTCGGTGCGCGCCATGTTCGACTTTCCCGAGGACATGAAGGCGCTGCCGGTCGAGATCAACCAGCTCAACAACCAGGTGCTGGTTCGCTACCACGCCGAAGGCTGGGATCATGCCGCGGCCGGATCGTAGGCCGATCGAGGCTGGGCGCCCGGCCCGCGAGACAGAAGCTCCGGAAAGCACAGGCCCGTCGACGCTGGGCTGGAGCCGCCGAGACGTGCTGCGGGCATCGCCGGCGCTCGTGACCGTATTGGGCGCCAGCGCGGGTTTGACGGCAGGCGGCTGTCGACCCGGTCCGCCGCCCGTGGACGCCCTCGGTGCCATCGATGTCAGCGGGATCCGCGGTGAGATCGTCGGTGCTTCGGCCGGGCTGGGCCATCGCCTACGCGGCGGGGATCCGTTGCTCGGGCAGCCACCAACAGAGGTTCACGACGTTCCCGTGGTGATTGCCGGGGGCGGCATCGCAGGTCTTTCCGCGGGCTGGAAGCTGGCGCGCAGCGGCTACGACGATTTCGTCTTGCTCGAGCTGGAGTCCACGCCCGGCGGCAACGCCCGCTGGGGGCAGAATGCGGTGTCGGCCTATCCCTGGGGCGCGCACTATCTCCCCCTGCCGACCGGTGAGGCCACGGCGGTGCGCGAGCTGCTCGACGAGATGGGGCTGGTGGTCGGACACGACGCGGACGGCCATCCGCGCTACGACGAGCGCCACCTCTGCCACACCCCGCAGGAGCGCCTGTACACAGACGACGGATGGCAGCCTGGTATCTCGTTGGCGGCCGTCGCCCGCCCCGAAGACGCGGGAGACATCGCGGCGTTCGAAACGCAGATCGAGCACTTTCGCGCTGCCCGCGGTGCCGATGGCCGCAAGGCATTCGCCCTGCCCATGGCGTATTCGAGCACGGATCCGAGCTTTCGCGCGCTCGACGGTCTCTCGATGCGGGCGTTCATGGACCGTGAAGGCTGGTGGTCGGAGCGGCTTCGCTGGTACGTCGACTACTGCTGCCGCGACGACTACGGCTGCACCCTCGACACGACCTCGGCCTGGGCCGGCTGGCACTACTTCTGCGCCCGCGACGACGAGGACGACGTGCTGACCTGGCCGGAAGGCAACGGACGGCTGGTGCGCCATCTGGCCGACGCCCAGCACCCGCAGATCCGCACCCGCCAGCTCGTCTACCGCGTCCATGCCTCAGCCGCCCGCGAGCAGGGCGTCGAGATCGACGTGCTCGACGCCGCCCGCGAGACCACCGTTCGCTACCGTGCCGAGCGACTCATCTTCGCCCTGCCGCGCTTCCTGGCCCCACACCTGATCACTGGCTACGAACGCACGCGAAGTGCCGGCTTCACCTACAGCCCGTGGCTGGTCGCCAACCTGACGGTCGACCGGCTGCCGCGCGATGTGGCCTGGGACAACGTCCTCTACCACTCGCCATCGCTCGGCTATGTGGTGGCCACCCATCAGAACCTGCGGATGGCCACAGACGCCAGCGTGCTGACCTACTACCTACCGCTGACCCATGCGGATCCCAACGTCGCCCGTCAGGAGCTGCTCGCCACCCCGTGGCAGGACTGGACCGCGCGCATACTCGCCGACCTGAGCCTGGCCCATCCGGGAATCGAAACATGGGTCCGCCGGGTCGACATCATGCAGTGGGGGCACGCCATGGTGCGGCCGACACCGGGCTTTCTGTGGAGCGAAGCCCGCCAGCGCGCGGCCGATTCATATGGCGCCGTCACGTTCGCGCATTCGGACATGAGCGGACTCTCGCTCTTCGAAGAGGCCCAGTACCGTGGCGTGGTCGCCGCCGAAGATTGGCTGCGAGAGCGTGGCCATCCCTTCACCAGCTCGCTCGCCACCTGAGTTACGGATCGCGCGGGCGTGGTGGCGAGCGAGCATACGCATCGCCGCGCAGGCGACGCACGCCACCGGATCGAAGCGCTACTTGTTCGGAACACTCACTTTGATGCGCGACACCTTGCCCTGAAGACCGTTGTTCTTGTGGTAGTTCTGTGTGTACCACTCGTCACTGAAGTCGTCTTCGAAGCTCGGCACGCAGACATCATTGGTCGTACGCTGATTGACCGTGATCTGGGTCCAGTCGTCGTCCTTGTCGCCGTCCGGACTGTCGTAGAGCGTGATGACGGTGCCCGCAGGCACGTCTTTGAGGGTGCACGAGCGGGCCTCATCGTTGGGGATCCAATCATCCGTTTCCTTTAGATTCCAAGACTTGGTATCGCCCCATGTCACGCAGTGGCCCTCGCCTTCGCAATCGCCGACCTTGACCGAGCCGAGGTTGTCCTGGTCGCAGCCGTTGCCTTCCCAAAACTTGATTCTACTCATTGCATGTTTCCTCCGTTCGTAAACCGATGTGAACGAGCCCTTGGCAACAACGCCTCGGGCTCCCTTGTCGATTCAGTGACACGGAGGACAGGTAAGTCTCACATCATGTTGCGTCAGCCCGCGCGTTCTTCGAGAAATGCCAGGACTGCGCTGATCAGGAATCGTCTCTTCTGGGCCTGGCTGAGCTGACCCGCGGCCTGCAACTCCGAGAGGGCTGTGCGCACGCGCAGCAGGTAGGTCGGGAAGCTGACGGTGGGATCGTCGATGCTCACCGGGATCTCGGGGAAGACGACTCGCTCGCCATGCCGTACGCGGTAGAGGCGGTTGCGCACGCCGCCAGGCCAGAGCACGTCGAGGCGGCCGAAGCGCGCTTGGCCGAGCCCGAAGCCAATCTCGAGGCTGTCCTGGGAGGCATAGCTCGATCCGCCGAGCACGGGCTGCTTCGCGGTCTCGCCACGGTGCGGCCGGAAGCTGAGCACGGCGCCGATGCCGTCGCGGTTGACCCGCCCTGCTGTGGTGAGGCCGGCCGTGCCGAGGGCGCGAACCTTGGCCCAGCGGTTGTGATTGCCGTTCGACATCTCGACGGCCAGTGAACCGTCGATGTTGTCGGGCAGGTCCACGGCCGCCCACACGCCGAAGGTGTCGGTGGGCACGAAATGGGCCTGGTAGAAGCCGGCACCGTCAAATGGCGAGCCGTGCGGGAAGCCGATCGCGGTCAGCGGAATCGCTTCCTGAACGTCGTGACTCGAGACGCTGATCAGGTCCGGGAAACCATTGTCATCGAGGTCGCCGATGGCCATGCCCTGGACCTGCCGCCGGAGGTGATTGGTCGATCCTGCGAGGGCCACGGCATCGCGCTGGAAGTTTGCGTGGCCATCATTGACCAGAATGGCGCCGGGATTTTCGTGGCTGACCAAGGGGCCGAATGCCAGGTCGCCGTAGTAGAAGATGTCGGTGTCACCGTCGTTGTCGTAGTCGGCCATGGACGTGCTCCAGCCGAAGGGCACGGCGACCAGGGAGCCGACACCAGGATCGGTGAAGGATCCATCGGGCTGCTGAAGCAACCAGCGCGAGGCACGCGCGCCGAGCGCGAACGGACCGAACGCGCCGTAGACCGGGTTGTCGGCGGTGAACAGCGTGCGACCGTAGGCGCCGCAATTGGTGCCGAAGATGTCGAGGGTGCCGTTATGGTCGAGATCGCCGAACGACAGGCCCATCCAGCATCCGACGAGGTTGGTGCCGCGCGCGGCACTGACGTTGGTGAAGTGACCGGTCCCGTCGTTCGCGAAGATGTGGACCAGCCCGCGATCGACGCCGCCGGCGGATGCCTCGGGGACGCCCGCCTGGTCGTCGGCGTGGACGATGTCGGTGTCGCCGTCCTGGTCGACGTCGACCATGGCAATCGCCCAGCTAATGGTCGCCTCGCCGTCAAACCCCGGCGGCGTGAAGCCCGTCGTCGCCGTCAGGCCGGAAGCATCGCTGACATCGAGGAAGACGTTGTTGCCGAGGTTGTGAAAGAGCTGGTTGTGATCGTTGGCGGCGAAGGGCTCGAGGCCGATTGCGATGTTCGTGGTCCAGTCGAAGGTGTTGCCGATCACCACGTCGAGCAGCCCGTCGTTGTCGATGTCGCCGAACGAGCATGAAGTCGAATCCCGGTCGTCGACCCCCAGGCGGCTGGCGATCGAGACGTCGCGGAAGGTGCCGTCTCCTAGATTCTCGAAGAAGTGATTGGGGCCGAAGTCGCTGAGCGCCAGCAGATCCGGATCGCCGTCGTTGTCGGTGTCGCCGAAGCACACCCCCGAGGTGTCTTGGCCCGTGGCATCGACACCCGCCGCCGTCGCCACGTCGATGAAGCGCAGGGCGCCGGTTTCCCGGAGCTGGTTCGAGAGCAGGCTGTTGGCTGATCCCGGGCCGTTGGCCACATAGAGATCGAGGTCGCCATCGCCGTCGAAGTCGAGTACGGCGACGCCGGGCGCGCCACGCCACTTGCTGGGGACATCGAAGAGGTCGGCACCGGTCATCACCCCAGCGTCAATGAACGCCTGGTAGTTGGCATCGATCGCCGAACGGGTGTGCTGGTAGTCGATGCCCACAGCGGGATCGGCTGCGGCATCGTGGAATCGAATTTCGCCTGCCCAAGACGATGGCGTCACGCTGGCCGTGACGAGGGTCAGCAGTCCGAGGCTGCGCAAGGCGCGAGCGGCGGTGGTCTGGTTCATCGAGTTTGTCTCCTTGGTGTCATTCCCTGAAAGGGCGTGTACGACTTCGGGACAGCATCTCGGCGGGTATGCCCCGGGCTTCAGCGTCGACATGTCGACGCTGAAGCCGTCTATTGCTTTTGGCTACGGCTGGCCAGTCGACAAGTTGCCGAGTGTGGGCCACGGACACCAGCTCCTGACAGAAACCGGACAGTTCCACCAACGGTCACGGAACGGTCGGCGAATCGAAGCTGCTCCGAGGAGGAAGGGAGGGGCGATCTGTGATCTGTTGACAGGCAACAGATCGAACTGTAGACTCGATACATGTTGAAAGGCAACAGGAAAGGCGCCAAGACCGAAGTTCCTTACGGTACGCTCGACCTCCTGATCTTGAGGTCTTTGGAGCTCATGGGGCCGTTGAACGGCTATGCGCTGGCCCGCCGAATCGAGCAGACGTCTGACAATCTGCTGTCACTAAATCAAGGGTCGATCTACCCTGCATTGATTCGCCTGCAGCAAAAAGGGTGGATTCGCGGCGAGGCGGCGGTCTCCGAGACGAATCGCAAAGTCAAGCTCTACTCGTTGACGCGGGCGGGTGCCAAGCAGCTCCATGAAGAGGTGGACAATTGGGAGCGGGCGGTCGCCATCGTGTCGCGCTTTTTGGAGGCCGAGCCATGAGTCTACGGATCCTCCTGTCGCGTCTTCTGAGTGTTTTCACGAAAGCGCAGACCGAGGCTGAGCTTCGCGATGAGATTGCGTTTCATCTCGAGTCGTTGGAGAAGGATTTTCTGCGTCAAGGGTTGTCTCCGCAGGAAGCGCGGCGCGCGGCCCGCCGCGCTTTTGGAAGGATCGAGCCGATGAAAGAGACGCATCGCGAAGTGAGGAGCTTTCGCAGCCTGGAATCCCTGGCGCAAGACGGACGCTTGGCGGCGCGGGCCGTGAGGCGATCGGGCTGGCAATCTGTTCTGATCGTGGTCACCTTCGCGCTCGGTATCGCTGGCAGCACGGCCGTATTCAGTGTCTACGACCGGATGTTCATTCGGGCACTACCATTCGAAGACGCCGCGAGCCTGGTGCACCTGGACGAGCGGGCGGAGGAGGTGCCTTCGATCCGGCTGGCCTACGCCAACTTCTTGGCGTGGCGGGAGGCCGCTCGAACCTTCGAGTCGATGGCGGCGTGGGCGGAAACGGGCTACAACCTATCGGTCCACAACGATTCCGAACGCATTCGTGGCGCCCGCGTAACGCACGATCTGGACGACGTTCTGCGCATCGCGCCGCTCCTCGGGCGCGGAATCGTGCCCGAGGAGAATGTGCTCAACGGGCCGAAGTCGGCGGTGCTGGGGCATGGCCTCTGGCAACGACGCTTCGGTGGTCGCGCGGACGTGCTGGGCAAACCGATCGTGCTCGATGGTGAGACCTTCACCGTCGTCGGTGTCCTGCCCGAGCGCGCGGTCTTCCCGGACAAAGCGGACATTTGGACGCCCCTCCAAGAGAATCCACAGTATGGGGTCGGCTGGTTCTTGTTGGGCGTCGGGCGTCTTGCCCCAGGCGAGACGCTCCAGTCGGCACAGGCTGAGCTCGATCACATCCAAGCCCGCTTGGCAGCGTCGGAAGGGCACCAGTTTTCGACCTTCCCGGCACTGACCGATCTTCGGGAGCACTACCTCGGCGACTTTCGCGGTGGTGCCACATTGATCCTCTTGGCCGTCGGAGTCGTTCTGCTCATCGCCTGCGGAAATGCGGCGTGCCTGATGCTGGTCGCTGCGGCCCGACGCCGACCCGAGCTCGCCACACGGCTGGCGTTGGGTGCATCTCGGGGGCGGATCATTCGCCAGCTGACCTGCGAGAGCGTGATCTCCAGCTTGCTCGGCGGCTCGCTCGGCATGGTCGCCGGATGGGCCACGCTGCGCGGAATGGTCATGTTTCGGCCCGGCGAATTGCCTGGCTGGCTGCAGTTCGATCTCGATGTGCGGTTCCTGCTCTTTGCCCTTGGCGTGACCGTTGTGGCCGGGCTCGGTGTCGGCCTCGTGTCAGCGATTCGATCGACCCGGGCAGCAGGGATGTCGACACTGGGGCGTGCAGCCGTCAAGCACTCGTCGGATCGCCATGACCGCCGAAGCCTGGACGTGCTGGTCCTCGGGCAGGCAGCCTTGGCCCTCGCCGTGCTGATGGTCGCCGGCTTGCTCTTTCGAGCGCTCGCCAGCGTTCACAAGGTCGAGCCAGGATTCGAGGCAGAGCATGCGCTCGCCTTCACCCTGAGCCTGCCACGTTCCGACGATCGGGACGGCAATCGCCGAGCCACCTTCTTCCGCACACTCCTCGACGAGATTTCGAACGTGCCGGGTGTCGAGGCAGTGGGCGCGGCTTCGCTTCCACCCCTCGAAGGCTTCTCGGGTACGACCTTCGTTCCGGAAGCCGGGCGGGCTGATCCGGCGGGGGAGATGCTCGAACCATCGGTCTTGCTGCAGAGCACGGTGGGCGCGTATTTCGGCGCGATGGGTATCACTCTGCTCGACGGCCGTCCGTTCGACGACCGTGATCAAGCCCCCAACGCCGATCGCGTGGTGATCGTCAATGAGCGTTTCGCGCGCCACTACTTCGGAGATCAGCGCCCGGTCGGACGGCGCGTTCGCTTTGCAAGTCGTCCGGATTCGTGGATGACGATCGTCGGTGTGGCGGGTGACGTACGACACCAGGGACTCGAACGAGACGCGCCGCTTGCTGCGTACATTCCGCTCGTCCAGCATGCCGACGCCTACCGCACCATGACCGTGGTCGCCCGCGGCACGGGCGATGCGATCGGTCTCGCTACACCGTTGCTCCAAGCGGTGCGCGCGCGCGACGCTCGGATTCCGGCGTATGGATTGGTGACGCTCGAGGAACGTCTGGCGCGATTAACTCTCGTGCGTCGCGCGTACACCTGGATGGCTTCAGCCTTCGCCCTCTTGGCCCTGCTGCTGACGGTTGCCGGCTTCCACGGCGTGACGGCGTATCGGGTGCGGCAGCGTTGGCGCGAGATCGGGATCCGGCTCGCGCTCGGAGAGTCGCGAAAGGCGATTCAGTGGCGGATCGTCGGCCGCGCGATGGCCCTGGCAGGCTGCGGATCGGTGATCGGCGTGATCATGGGCGCTTACGTCGGTGTGCTCATGGAAGGCCTGCTCTTCGGGCTTCCTGCCTGGACGCCGTGGCCGATTCTGATCGCCTTGGTGCTGATGTTCATCGTGGTTCTTGTCGCGAGCTGGGTGCCTGCGGTGCGGGCGTCTTGGGTCGAGCCGCGCGAGCTGATCGGGCGTGAGTAGCGCACGAACGGCGCCCGCCGAGGCGCGTGGGGGGTGAGCTACGAGCCGGTTCCATCGTCGCGGTCCCGATCAGAAGGGTTTGAAAGGTAGCGAGCCGAATCGTTCGAGCTCCAGGAGATGGGAGATCGGCGGGTAGTAGCCGATCGCGATCAGGGCGACGGCGATGATGGAGAAGATCAGGAAGCGGTCCCAGAGACCGCGCTCGGTCATCGGTGCGGCGAGCGGTAGCGCATACCGGATCGGCTGCCGTTCGCCGCGACGGCCGAGGGTGAACGTGGCGATGACGACGATCAGGAAGGCGAGTGAGCTGGCGAAGAGAATGATGCCGCCGATCGCTGACAGATGGGTCCAGCTTTGCCACGCCTGGGCCTGGGGTGCCCCCTCGTAGGCCGCGCTGTAGACCCGGCGTGGCATGCCCAGTACGCCCGTCAGGTGGTTGGTCATGCCGAAGAGCACCATGCCGACGAACCACAGGTAGGGCTGGGACAGTGCGAGGCGGCGGAACATGAGCTCCCGTCCGGTCAGGCGTGGCAGCAGCCAGTAGGTCGCGCCCATGAAGGTCAGGGCAACGGCGGTGCCGACGGTGAGGTGGAAGTGTCCCATGATCCAGGCGGTGTTGTGCACCATCGTATTCATGGCGTAGGCGGCGTTGATCGCACCCCCGAAGCCGCCGACCGCGAACGTCAGCATGGCGAGCGCGACGCTGGCGAAGAATGGATCGCGCCAGGGGAGCTTCAGCAGCCAGTCGAAGAGGCCGCGCGCGCCGCGCATGCGCCCAGCCACCTCGAGGGAAGCGATGACGGTAAATGCTGTCACCAGGCTCGGGAACAAGATGACGTAGGTGCTGAAGGTGTGGGCGAGCTTCCAGCTTGCGGGAATGCCGGGGTCGGTGAACTGGTGGTGTAGGCCGACCGGCGTCGAGAAGAGCACGAAGAGCATGAACACCATGCGGGTCAAGGATTCGCTGAACAGTCGGCCACCGGCGACCCGCGGCAGAATGGTGTACCAGATCACGTAGGCGGGAAGCAGCCAGAAGTAGGTCAGTGGGTGGCCGAACCACCACATGTAGGTTCGGGCGAGAACCGGGTCGATGGTGTCCACCCAGCCGAGCGACCATGGGATCAGCATGCCGAGGGATTCGATCGCCAGTCCGCTGGTGGCGAGCAGCCAGACGATCACGGTCGCGATCATGCCGTGGAGCGGCAGCGGGAGGGGCGTACCCGGCTGATCGCGTCGCCATCGTCGTGCGGCGTCGAGCATGATCACGCACCACAGCCACGAGCCGACGACCAGCAGTGTGGCGCCGATGTAGAAGGTGGGATGGGCTTGGAGCGGGGGATAGAACGTGTAGAGCACGGTGCTCGTACCGCTCAGAATGGCCACGGTCGTCATGAGGGTTCCGAACAACGCAATCCAGAACGAAGCCCAGCCGAGCCGCGGTGCAATGTCCTCTTTCAGCACGGAGCGAACGATCACCAGGCCGAGGCCCATGATGAAGAAGGTCGTGAAGACGAGACCCATGAGCACGCCATGCGCGGTGACGGAGACGTAGTAGACCTTGGGAGAGCGTAGGGGGATGTCGAAGTCGGCCCGCGACAAGGCTTGCATCATCGCCATCAGAGCGCCGATGCCGAAGGCGGCAATGGCGACGGCGAAGTTGGCGATCGCCAGCTTGTTCTCTTGCCTGTCTTGCGCAGTGCTCACGGTAGCTCTCCCTCGCTCGTCGGTTCGACGATCAGCTTGGCCTGCATCTGGTGATGGGAAAGGCCGCAGTACTCATTGCACAGGATCAGGTATTCACCCGCGTTGGGAAAGGTGGTTGTGAAGTCGCTCACGTAGCCAGGGATGACCATGACGTTGGCGTTGGTGCCGACCACCTGGAAGCCGTGGATGACGTCCGGACTGGTCATGCGGAACCGCACGGGGCGCCCCACGGGAACCCGGATCACCGCTGGCAGGAAGCGAAACATCTCGACCCGTGCAATGACCTCGGTCAGACCGTCCGGATGGTAGATGACCTCGGGCGTGGCATAGGGTGAATCGGTACGGACGAGCACGGGATCGATGGTCTCGACGTGGCTCGGCGGGTGTACGGCGTGCAAGCCTGCAGCCACGGACAAGGCGCCGAGAAAGCACGCGATCATCACGGCCGCGAGTGCGATCCAGATCTTTTCGTAGACGTTGACGTGGGATGCAGACATTGGTCGTGACCCCCTATTGCGGCACGCCACGGGGCATGAAGGTACCGAAGTAGAGAAGGAGCCAGCCGGCCGCAAACGCGATCGCGTAGATCAGCAAGATCGCCAGCGTGCCGCGTGGATGCCCGATCGCTTCGAGCATCTCGCGATCGACTGCGTCCTGCTCGGGCGCTTGCTGCGCTGCTGCGTCATCATTCGAAACGTGATCGCTCATGGCAAGATCTCCGCTCATGGATTACCCTCGATCCGTGTGGGTTGCACAGGCCGACGCCCGGCAGCGTCTGCGGGTGGATCTCCGCGAGCTCACATCGCTCAGACACTCTTCGGCCGTCCTCGATCGCTGCCCGTTGTCGGCTCTGGACGCCGGCTTCTGCCCGGGTAGCGTTCGCAGGTAGCTGTTCGTTCTTGGTGATACTGGTTGGTGCCGATGCATCCTTGGCTCGAGAAAAGTGAGGCCTGATCCGCCCAAGGGCGAGGCGGACCAGGCGCTCAGATCGCAGCGTGCTCGGCGTGTTCGACGTAGTCGCTTCTGGTATTCGAGGGTCGGGTCACCAGGACCGGGCAGGGGGCGGCCCGGACGACACGTTCGGACACACTTCCGAGCACGAAACGCTGGAAGCCCCGCAGACCTTGGCTGCCGATCACGATCAGACCCGCTTGACGCTCGCGCGCGAAGTCGGCGATCGTTGGCGCGGGTGGACCGTCGAGAACATGGCATTCAACGGAAAGATCGAGCTCGACCGCGAGCGCCTCCTGCTCGAGTCGCAGGCGGCACGCTTCTGCCGTACCGAAATGCGCAGATCCTGCGATCGGTGCTCCCCCCAGAACGGGACCGGCTGGTGGAATGCCAGCGACCGGAACCTGCGGGGGAATCACATGAACGAGATCAATGTGGCAGCCATGATGGCGCGCCAGAGAGCGGGCCGCTGCGAGTGCATGTGACGCACCAGGGGAAAAGTCGGTCGGGACCACGATGCGTGCGAGACTGCCGAATGTCTCCGAGTGGCCGTCATCACGAACCGTCATCACCGGACAACTGGCATCGCGAACGACCGCTTGCGCGACGCTCCCCAGCACCAGTCGACGCAGGGCACGGCCGCCATGGGTACCCATCACGATCAAGTCGATGTCTTCCTCGTTCGCATAGTCCACGATCGTCGGGGCGGAGGTGATCGCGCGGCGTTGTTCTTGGCGGATCACGAAAGGACGATAGGCAGCCTCTGCAAGCCGTGCCTCCGCCGCCGTCGCTGCGGCTTGCGCCAATGCCGTCGCGATGGCGAGGTCATTGGGGAAGCGGTCGTCCGTCGTCGCGCCGCTGCCCGTGCCGGAGGCGTGGAGCTCGGCGACGTGCAAGAGGTGTAGCTCAGCACCGAACGCCTCGGCCCAGGAAACAGCCAGCGCGAGAGCCGTAGCGGCGCAGTCAGAGAAGTCAGTCGGCATGAGAATTCGTTTCGGCTTCATGGATCCGAACCTCCTCGAAGGTCTCGTTTCACGATGCCGACAGCGTGACGCCCCACCTGCAAGACGTCCACCACCCACCGGGTAGTCCCCACCCCGAGCCACCCACCTCATCGGGTAGGACCCCTGCGCACCAGCCGTCCACCTACGCGCCCGGCTCGCGTGTGGGGCCGGCAATTGAAGTTCTACGTCAAACTCCATAGGAGGCCCGCAGGCCACCCATATGGACGCCAACAACAAGACGCTGGTACCATAGCCAAACCCATGAAAGCCAAGCAACTTAGTGTCGGGACTCGGCCAGAAGACCCTAGCGCTTCATCGCCCAACCCAAGCCGCTCCAAGCACCGAAGCGAGTGCATATGGGCAGGTAGTCAAGATGCTGAGAGAGATGTTCTGCTAGTAAGTGATGGATAGAGAAGAAGCACGGCAGTTGGCCGAAGCGCATCTTCCCGACGAAGTCGTGGCTCTTCCCGATAGCGTGCAAGCGTGCGATTTCGGCTTCTACTTCGCCACCAGTAGTCGTGCATATCAAGAATCGAAACGGATCGAGGATCTGTTGGTCGGATCATGTGGCGTCCTAGTAGATCGAACGAATGGACTAGTGCATGACCTCGGGTCGGCATTTCCTCCGGAGTACTGGTTTGAGACGTACCGAAGAAGGCTGAATATTCCCAGTACAGTTGTGGTCACTGACGTGCGGAGCCGTCGGCGTGCAGCCAAGGCGCTCCTCCCTTTGCAGATGTCTTTCATCATTCCAGAGGAGGAGCATGGAACGATCTGGCGTGTCGCACAACACTACGATCTGAAAGCTATCCGAAAGAAGCTAAAGGTGCTTCCGGCTCGATTTGAAGATCAGGACCTCACCTTTCGCCTAAATGAGATCGAGGAGCTAGAGAAAAATGAAGCTCTCGTCGTAGCGATTGAGCCAGCGGGAGACGTAGCCTTGTCGGATCTTGGAAGCACTGAAGGAGCGTCAGGCGTTTGACATGCATTCGACTCCTACGATACCAGAGCAGAACCCACCACGGCAGCGAGACTTCGCTTCGCGCAGCCGCTGCGTGGTCGACCGTTCGGTGCCATGAGGTAGTACGAGACGAATGAAGATGATGAAAGCACCCTACTACCCTGGCGAATGGCGAATAGAAGAGATGGAGCTCTTCGACAAGGAGATGCTTGATTTGGATGGCGAGGAGGCTTGCATCGTTGTACATCGGAACCTCCAGGGTCGACTCCAGTTCGACGGAGTTCACGGGTGGATCGACTGTCGTGTTGAACTCGTTGGAGAGGTTGAGCGGCTCGAGTTCACCTGGGAGGGTACAAACGGGAGCCATCCGAGCAGTGGTCGTGGTTGGGGGGTGGTGAACGACAGTGTGATGGCTGGCCGAATCTACATTCACAATGGCGACGACTCGTCTTTCCGTGCGGTAGCTCGAACCCCGCGAGGTGGGGATACACGATGAAGAGGCGCAAGCGCGTAGACGTAGACGAGCGTGTTCCCGTTCATATCACTCTC
>CALFAM010000306.1 GCA_937948815.1 uncultured bacterium | reverse complement strand
TCGAAATCGCCTTCAACTCACAGAGAACAAACGATTTCGCAGGAATGTCGGCGCGCCGACATTCCTCTTTCGTGGTCAATCGCGGCTTGATCCGCGCCGCCCGGTCTCGTATGCTGCAACGCGCCTATGATCATCACCATTGCCAATCAGAAAGGTGGCGTCGGGAAGACAACGACCGCCATCAATCTCTCCGCAGCCCTGGCCCTCAAAGGTTACGAGACCCTGCTCATCGACCTGGATCCACAGGCGAACAGCTCCATGTCCTTCCTCGATGTCCGCGCGCTCGACGTGGTCATGTACGACGTGCTGACCGACCCGGCACGGGACATGGCAGACGCGGTCCAGGCCACCAAGACGAAGAAGCTGTCAGTCGCAGCCGCCAGCCTTGCGCTCGCCAAGCTGGAAGGGAAGCTGGTGGGGGAGCTCGACAGTCAGTACCGGCTCAAAGACAAGCTCGAGGTGATTCGCGAGGATTTCGACTACATCGTGATCGACACGCCGCCAACCCTGGGGCTCATTACGGTCAATGCGATGGTGGCGGCGAGCCACGTGTTGATTCCCATCCAGTCCAGCTATTTCGCGCTGGAAGGGACCGATGACCTGCTGGAGACGATCGACAAGATCAAAGTTCGCGCCAACCCCAACCTGCAAATCCTCGGCGCGTTGATCACGCTTCACGATCGCCGGACGATCCTGGCTCGCGACATTCAGAAGCAGATCGTAGAGGTGTTTGGGGAGAAGGTCTTCGACACGACGATCAGCAAGAGCGTCCGTCTCGAAGAGAGCCCGGCATACAAAGAGTCGATTCTTTCGTTCGCGCCGCAGTCCAGCGGAGCTTTCGAGTACTACAAGCTGAGTGAGGAGGTGGTCAGTCGTGTCTAGTAGTACTGCACGCAAACGAGGATTGCCTGAACGGGTTCGAATGCGCCACGACAACCACTTCGTGGATCAGCTCACGAAGCGTGGGGAAGAGGAGGCCGTCGGGCGAATCGTCCCGCTTGCATCGATTGAACCGGACGCGAATCAGCCTCGCAATGTCATGGGTGACCTTGACGAGCTGACCCAGTCGGTACGAGACAAAGGTGTCCTGGAGCCGCTGCTGGTGCGCGAGCTCGAAGCCGAAGACGATCGAGGGACGCGCTACCGGATCATCAGCGGCGAACGCCGCTATCGGGCTGCGCTCGCTGCAGGCCTCGCCGAAGTTCCCGTCGTGCCCATGGACGTGACGGACGAGGAAGCGCTCGAGATCGCGCTGGTGGAGAATCTTCAGCGGAAGGATCTCACGCCGTTCGAAGAAGCTGATGGCTACCGGGCGCTGCAGGAGAAGTTCCAATACACCCAGGAGCAGATTGCGCGCGCGGTTGGGAAGTCTCGTACCGTGGTCACGGAGAGCCTAGCCCTGCGTAAGATTCCCGGCCGTGTGCGGGAGGCCGCAGAAGCCTTGGGGATCCACACCAAGTCGCTGTTGCTCGAAGTCTTGAAAGTGGAAACGCCTGAAGAACAGGTTGCCTTGCTCGAAGCGGTCCACAAGCGAGGTCTGAGCCGAGACGATCTTCGGCGGCAGCAACGGCAAAGTCCCGACAAGTCCCAACGTCGGCAACCCTATATTTTCAACGTCCGCCCCCAGGACAAACGCTTCAGCTTGTCGCTCAAGTTCAAGCAAAGTGAAGTCTCGAAGCAGGAGCTGATCGACGTGCTCGAGGGCATTCTCAGTGATCTGCGTACCACGGACCTACAAGCCGGCTAGGATCCGGGCGGGCCATCCAGCTCGCGAGTTGCAGTCAATTGGTGCATGCGGCAGCCCGCCCGGGCGCCGCGTCTACCAAGCTTCGTCCTGATCAGCGTCACCTTCCCAGTCGTCACCGTCGGTGTAGATGGGTTCCGAGGGCTTCACCCTGGAGCCCCTGTATTCATCCAAGGCGGTTGAGAATCGATCCAGTCTTTTCATCAAACGTGCGGGCGTCGTTTCTGGCGCCACGCCGGCAGTCTTGAGCCAGCATGGCGTGAACAAGGTGTGCTTGGTGACTTCGGATCGGGGTGCGAAGTCGGAGCACAGGATCGGTTCTTGAATCGCGTCTTGGCGGAAGAATGCGGAACGGTTGATCGCTGGAGATCGGTGGGCGCAATGCGAGGTCTTGGTCGCGATCGCCTTCTCAGGGAGTTTAGTTTACATAATACATCTTATCGGACGTTACTAATCAAGCGTATCCACGCTCGACTCGATGCGCAATCTTGGCCTCTACCTGGGCTCCTTGCTCGGCCACCCGTGCGTTGCCGAGTTGAGCTCGCGCACTCCTGAATGGTGTCTTCTACAGCCGGCGGCTTCTTGGCCGATCCATACAGGGCCGTTCCAATGGCCACAAGCCTGTGCTGACGCCCGCCGCTCCATGGGTGCTGATCGCCAGTACTTGATCGGTGAAGATTCCGTGCAGGATGACGCTCAGCCAGCCGGGTCGATCCACTAGAATTGGCCTGCATGCGCTGGCGAATCGATCTCTACGTCCTGCGAGAAATTCTCGGTCCACTTGGCCTCGGCTTCGTGGTCTACACGTTCATCTTGCTGCTTCAGGCACTGTCGAAATCAGCTGAGCTGATCATCAGCCGCGGCGTGCCCATCGAAGTCGTCGGCCAGATGCTCTGGGTGTCTCTGCCGAACATCGTCGTCTTGACGATTCCGATGGCGCTGTTATTCGGCATCCTGATCGCCGTCGGCCGTTTGTCTGCCGACTCGGAGCTCGTAGCGCTGCGCGCGTCCGGGGTCAGCCTGTTCTCGCTGTCTCCGCGCAGGCCGTCCATGTACCGGCCAATCCTGTTGCTGTCGGCTCTTCTCGGCGCGCTCAACCTCTACCTGGTTCTGGAGGTCATGCCATCCGGCAATACGGCGCTCGAGCGCATTCGCTATGAGATCGCCTCGCAAGGTCTCAGCGAGGAGATCCAGCCACGCACCTTTTACCCGGCATGGGAAAAGAAGCTTCTCTTCGTCTTCGAACAGCCGCTGAACGACCCGCGTTGGAAGGGCGTCTTCATGGCCTCCGAGGTTCCCTTTGGCGACGATGACCTGTGGGTCGCTGACTGGGGTCAAGCGCAGTACCGGGACGGCGGCGAGTCGGTGGCCGTGCAGCTCACCAACGTCTACCATCACAAGGTCAACCTGGACGAGGCGACGGACTACGACGTGGCCCTCAGTCGCGACTTTCGGCGCGATGTGCGCTCTCAGTCCGAGCGAGACAGCGCGGTGG
The DNA here is from genome assembly GCA_937948815.1 of uncultured bacterium. GTDB lineage: Bacteria > Acidobacteriota > Thermoanaerobaculia > Multivoradales > J023 > J023. The sequence continues at coordinate 10,644 of CALFAM010000306.1, read as the reverse complement.
CGTCGAGTCGGCAGATGAAGTCGATGCACATCGAGGATCTCGAGAAGATCATCGACGACCCGACCACGGACGACGGGCGACGCCGTCGGGCCATCGTCGAGCGCCACAAGCGGTTCGCCATCCCCGCAGCCTGCATCGTCTTCGGCTTGCTTGCCCTGCCTCTTGGCATCACCCGCAGTCGCGGCGGCAAGTCTTCGGGGTTCGTGGTCTCGATCGGCATCATCATGGCCTACTACGTCTTGCTCAACTGGGGCGAAGAGCTGGCCGCGAACGGTACCCTGCCGCCGATTTTCGCCGTCTGGATGGCCAACGTTCTGATGCTGGTGGCTGGCTTCTACATCCTCGCCCAGCGCAATCGAGACAAGAGCCTGCTCCTGGCCCGGCTCGACCAGTGGATCCAAAACAGCTTGTGGGATCGCATCTTGCGGATCCGGGGCGTACGGGAGGCCAAGCGCCAGGCCAAGAATAGTCTGCGCACCGGCCGGCGGGCCCAGGCCGACGTCGTCGTCAAGCTGCAGCCCATAGCCTTCCGTGTCCTCGGGCGGATCGACAAATATGTCCTGGTGTCCTTCCTCAAGGTGCTGGTGATGGCCATGCTGGGTGGCGTGTCGATCTACGTGATCGCCGACCTCACGGACAAGATCGACGACATCACCGAGAACGCCATCGATGCGGCGACGGTCATGACGTACTACAAGTACAAGACCTTCGCGATCGTCTACCAGATCGCGCCGATCATCATTTTGATCGCGACCCTGATCACCTTCGCGCTGCTTTCACGCAGCAACGAGATCACGGCCATCAAGGCGCTCGGTATCAGCCTCTACCGCGTGACGGTGCCGGTACTGATCGCCGCGACGCTTTTCGCGGGCCTGGCCGGCGTGCTCCAGTCGGAAGTCCTGCCGGCTTCCAATCTGCGGGTCGCTGAGCTCGAGGCCATCATCAAGAATCAGACTTCGGCGCAAGCAAGCGTCCGCCGGTCTGATCGCCAGTGGTTGGCGACCCAAGACAATGTGCTCTACAACTACCTCAGCTACCGGCCGGATCGCCAACTTCTCTACCGCCTCCAGATCTTCCGCTTCGGAGACGACTACCGCCTGACCGACCGCATGCTCTTCGAGACAGCGACCTACGCCGGCGATGGCTGGTGGCTGGTCCAAAACGGCTGGCGGCGAGCGTTCGACGGCTCGGAGACAGGCGAGTTCTTGGCGGTCGACACGCCACGCCGAATTCGGCTACAGCTCACGCCAGAGGCCATTCTTGGCGAGGGCGCGCTCGAGTCGATGCCCGACGGCATGAACTACAGCGACCTGCAAGCGTTCATCGAGAATCTTCAGAATGCTGGCCGTCGAAACACCGGGGCGCTCGAGGTCGGGCTCCACAACAAGATCGCCTATCCGGCCATGTCCTTGGTCTTGGCCTTGGTCGCGCTCCCCTTCTCTTTCCGCCTCGGACGGAAGGGCGCGCTCTACGGCATCGGCATGTCATTGTTGCTCGGCATTGCCTTCTTCATCGTGCTCGCCACCTTCACGGCCCTCGGCGAGAACAACATCCTGCCGCCCCTGATAGCGGTGTGGAGTCCTGGTGCGATCTTCGCGGTCTTCTCTCTCTATCTGTTTCTGGGCGTTCGCACCTAGGCACCGCGCCCCCTTCTTCCCTTCCCCGCGCGGGACGTGGCGCAATCTTCTCGGCCTTCTCGCATGATCTTTTTCATTCCTTCGTCTGCCCGCCCGTAGGGTCGTGGCATGAGCGGCCTACTCTGGAAGCGCTTGCTGGCCGAAGCACTGGGGACGTACTTCTTGGTGCTCGCTGGCTGTGGCGCGATCATCGTCGACGCTCAAACGGGCGCGCTCGGCCATGCCGGTGTGGCGGGCGCATTCGGCTTGGTGATCTTGGTGCTCGTCCTGGCCACCGGTCATGTCTCGGGCGCTCACCTCAACCCAGCCGTTACGCTCGCCTTTCGCTCGATGCACCGCATCTCATCCCGAGATGCCGGTGGCTACATCGCATCGCAGCTCACTGGCGCGGTTCTGGGGGCGACGACGCTGGCCGTGCTTTTTGTGCCACCCATCGGATCGGCGACCAACCTCGGCGCGACCGTGCCGAGCGCTGGCTCGGGGCAGGCGCTGCTCCTCGAAGTGTTGTTGACCGCCATGCTGATGTTCGTCATCACCGCGGTTGCCACGGATCCGCGGGCCACGTCGCAACTCGCGGCCGTTGCCATCGGTGGCACGGTCGCGCTGGGAGCGCTCTGGGGCGGGCCGATCAGTGGCGCGTCGATGAACCCGGCACGTTCGTTTGGTCCGGCCCTCGTGTCCGGGATGTGGCACGGACATTGGCTGTATTGGATCGGCCCCATCGCCGGCGCCCTTGCCGGCGCCTGGCTCGCTCGCCTGCTGCGCTAGCGGCGCACGCCGGCCTTTCGCACATCGCGGTTCCGTGGAACGTTCGTCGCCGTCATGACTGCGGCAGAAAATACTGAGCGTCTCAATATAGTGTTGCTCTCTATAGGGTAATTCTCTACAATGCCGACTGCGAAGCACCGAAGCCGCGAACCCTCAACGCGAGGTACGACTGGGTCGAGGCTCCATCAGATCCAGGTCGACCAAGCGAAGGACACTGCATGACAGCCGAGCTCCAGCGCCGTGCCGCAGCAGCCCTACCCTTGACCCATGTGGCCTACCATGTGCTCCTGGCACTCGCCACGGCCGACCGACACGGCTACGCCATCATCAAGCACGTTTCCGCGTGCACGGGTGGTCGGGTGACGCTGGAGGCTGGAACGCTCTATGCCGCGATCAAGCGCATGAAGGAAGAAGGCTGGATCGGAGATGCTCCGCCTCGCCCTGGTGTTGACGCGCGCCGTCGGGTCTATGCCATTGCCGACCTCGGCCGCGAGGTGTTGAGGGCGGAATGCCGGCGTCTCGAAGCGATGGTTGCGCTGGCCCACGACGCCAAGGTGCTGCCCGACGCACGCCCGTCGGACACCTGGCCGGCCAAGATCTGACCGTGCTCGTGCTGCGCATCCTGGTGAGGCTCCTGCCGCGTGACTTTCGGCGGGAGTATGGAGACGAACTGTTGCAGACCGTCGACACGCAGTGGCGTGCCGAAGGCGCCACACTGCCGTGGCTCGGCCGGATGCGATTCTGGCTCCGTCAGTGGTGGGCGCTGATCCAAGCGGCCGTAACGCTGCGCGCCGGAGGACGGCTGCTCGGCGAAGCAGATCGGGCGGCCGCCGTTCGTGGCCGACACTTCGAGATGGGGACGAACGTGCTCACCGGCATGGGCAATGACCTCCGCCATGCCCTGCGCGGGCTTGTCACCCGTCCGGGCTTTAGCCTCGTCGCAGTCCTCACGTTGGGCCTCGGCGTCGGGGCGACCGCCACCATGTTCAGCGCTGTGAATGCCGTGCTGCTGCGGCCCCTTCCCTACCAGGATGCGGCTGAGGTGGTCGTGCTCCGGCAGCTCGATACCCGCGACGGCAGCCTCCACGAAGGTGTCTCGGCTGCCAATCTCTACGATGTCGCCGCCGCTTCGCAGACGTTGGCCAGCGCATCGTTCGCCGAAGCCCATGGGCTGCGATGGCTGGCAGACGGACGTGCGATCAGCTTGCGTAGCTGGGCGGTGTCGGCTGGATTCTTCGAAGCGATCGGGACCACGCCTCAGCTCGGTCGCGCGTTCCTACCCGACGAGTATCAGCCCGGCGGTGGGCGCGTGGTGCTAGTCAGCCACTGGACCTGGCAGTCGCGCTTTGGAGGAGACCTGCGGATCCTCGGACGCGAGCTGATCCTGGACGGCGCCGTTCACCAGGTGGTCGGCGTGCTTCCCGGGGACTTCCAATATCCATCGGCTGCCGAGATCTGGGCACCGCGTCCGCCTCAGCCCGGCGATGCTGGACGTCGCGCGGTCGCCAATACCCATGCGATCGGTCGCGTGGCGCCGGGTTTCACCCGTGTCCAAGCTCAGCGTGAGCTCGACCGGGTGGCTGCCGATCTGGCGGCTGTCGATCCCGAGGCCAACGCCAACATGGCGCTTCGCGCGATCCCGCTTCGCGAGCATCTTCTCGGTGACGTGGCCACTCCGCTTCAGATGCTCCTCGGTGCCGTCTTCCTGGTCTTGATGATCGCTGCAGCCAATGTTGCCGGGCTTCAACTTGCTCGAGGCGCAAGCCGGAGTCGCGAGATCGCCCTCCGTGGTGCGCTCGGCGCCAGCAGCCATCGCCTGCTGCGGCTCGTCGTCCTGGAGAGTCTGTTGCTGGCTGCCGCCGCTGCACTGCTCGGCGTGGGGCTGGCGCAACTCGGCACCAGCCTCGTCCGCATGCTGGCGCCAGCCAGCATCCCCCGCATCGAGGCACTTCGCATCGACGGCACGGTGTTGGCGTTCGCCCTCCTCGTCGCCGTGGCCAGCGCGCTCGCCGCCGGTATCGTTCCCGCGTGGCGGGCGGTCCGACCGAGCCTGCAAGCGACACTGGCCGCCGGAAGCCGTGGGAGTACGCGTGGGTCTGGTGCGGGCCGGCTTCGCGATCGCCTGGTGATTGCCGAGATTGCGCTGGCGTTGATGCTCTTGGTCGGCGCCGGCCTGCTTGTTCGCAGCTTCGACCAGGTCCTTTCCAATGACATCGGATTCGAGACGGCGCATCGACTCGCGGTCCAGGTGTGGGCCTACGACGAGAACCACCGGCCGCAGGTCGAGTTCTTCGCGCAGAGCGTCGAGAAGATCACGGCGCTGCCCGGGGTGAGGGCCGTCGGTCTCACCACCAGCCTGCCGCTGGCTGACGATCAAAGCATCCTCTCCCGGCGCCGAATGGCCCGGTTCACGGTCGAGGGTGATGCCGTTGGTGAGGGGGGCACGATGCCAGTTGCCCAACTCGCCGCCATTGATGCTGGCTATCCTCGAGCGCTTGGCGTGGTTCTTCGGATGGGTCGGATCTTCGGCCCACAAGACCATGCCCGTTCGACGCCCGTGGTCTTGGTGAACGAGGCTTTTGTCCGGCACCATCTTGCCGGCGGCGAGCCACTCGGGCGTCGGCTCCACCTTCCGGATCTCAAGGTGCCAGCCGTCACGAAGACTGCCATGGAGGGGCCCGAGACGAGGGGGGCGGTCCGCGAAATCGTGGGCGTTCTGGCAGACGTTCGGCGCCACGGTTTCGAATCGGAGCCGCAGCCGGAGATCTACGTCTCGATCGCGCAGGCGCCCTCGGCAGGGCTCACTTTCGTGATCGAGACCGCAGGTCCGCCAGCGGAACTGCTGCGACCCGTCCAGGAGGCACTGCGCGGCGTCGATCCGAGTCAGGCAATCTGGGCTGCCCGGCCGCTCGAGGAGCTGGTTCGCGAGCGGACTCGGCATCGCAGCTTCACCCTTGCTCTCTTGCTCTCATTTGCCGGCTTGGCACTGACGCTCGCCGCGGTCGGCATCTACGGTCTGATGGCGTTTTCGGTCGCACAACGCACCAACGAGCTCGGCATTCGCCGCGCGCTGGGCGGCCAGACCGCGGACATCCTGGGTCTGGTGATGCAGCGCGGCCTGCGCCTCGCCGCCATCGGGATCGGGCTCGGCCTGGTCGGCGCGGTCGGCCTGGCGCGCCTTCTCCGCGGCATGCTCTTCGGCGTTGCCCCCCTCGACCCGATTACCTTCGTGACCCTGCCCCTTTTGGTCCTGGCCGTGGCAGCCCTGGCCACCTTCTTGCCGGCCCACAAGGCCTCGAGAGTCGAGCCGACCGTCGCCCTGCGCGCGGACTGAGAAGGCCAGCTTCCAGACTGCTTCCAGACTGCTTCCAGACTGCTTCCAGACTGAAGAGCCTGCAGTCTGGCACATTCATGCGACAGAAGCGTATATGCCACAAAGGCAAGAAGGCTCTGCGGGCGCTCCGCAAGGCTTAATCTCACGCGCGGCCCTATGTGGCGGCACGCTTGTGCTACGTGGCCATATGTCGAGAATGGAAACTAGTCGGCCAGCTCTCTTGCCCCAGAAAACTTCTGAGTTGCATTGACCGACTTTGACGCTCTGGGGTAGCTTTGTTGAAAGCTCACGCTCTTGGGGAGGTGGTTGGTGGACGGACACACCCAGGATGTAGGTTCTGCCGCTGCAGATGCATACACGTTTGAGATTCCGATTCCCTCCCACTTGATCTCTGGGAGGATCGAGTATCCGCCTAATGACCTCGTTGCCATCTCCAAGAGGGAGCTTCGTGAGCAGCGCCTTGCCCAGTGCTTGCTCCTGGACCGCTGGCGCACGAAGCGAGATCTACGCGAGCATGGCCTCTTCTGGGCTTCGATCTTCTTCGCTGCTTCTTTGGCGTCGCTGTCCGCTTGGCACACGAGCTGGAGCAGCGCGACCGAACAGCCGGACCACCTACTCTTGATCTGCTTCCTCTTCTCCTGCGGGATCTTCGTTGCCTTCTATGTGCGAGCTCGGCGCATTGGCGTGGAAGCCAACTTGCTCTACGACCAGGTCGAGCAGGCCATCATCGAGGGGCGGGTTGTCAGGGGCAAGGCCACCGAGGAGATGGGAGTTCCAACGCTCTACCGGGGCTACGGACCGAACGCGAGACCCATTCGCGGAGGGTGGCCAGACTGCTAGCGTCACGACCCGTGGCGCTGAACGTGCCTCAGACTTGGGTGAGCGAATCGTGGAACAGGGCAGCGAGTGCGTGGAAGGTTGCGAGGGCGGTGGCGGTGCGGCGAGTCTCGCTTCCGGCGGTCACGGATGCGACGATGCCACCATGGCGACGGGTGGACGTCATCAGGGGCGTGATCCCGCTCTCGCGATCTGGGATCACCTCAGCGGGAAGTTGCAGCGATCCGCTGGAGCCCCACCCTTCCCCGCCGGCGCCGCGCACGACGGCCCAGGTACGCACCATCACGCGCCGCTCGCCCTCGGCAGCTGCCGAGACGAAGCCGGCTTCGGTGCCCACGTAGAAGCTGCGAGGGACGCCGGCCGCGTCTTCGAGTGCTCGTGCCCGGCGGCAGGCGAGCGACAAGATGGCGTCATCGCGCATCAGCAGACCTCCGCTCCGCTCGTCCTTGTTCGTGGGAACCACGACGACCGGCAGCTTCACCGGCAAGGGCAACGATGTGCCGTTGCGGAAGTAGCGCTCAAAGCCATCACGAACGCCTTCCAGCTTGTCCGGAAGCTGACTCGCCACCGCGACATCGACACTGGATTGGAGGCGACGCCAAAAGTCCGTATGATTCTGTTCCATGATTCACAGCCGCGCGAATGCGCGCTTGAAGGATATGCGCCGGGCCCGGCGCTGTAAAGGCGACCTGGCACTGATCGAGGGGCCCCATCTGCTGCGTGAAGCGCTGGCCGCTGGCATGCTCCCGGAGGCCGTGCTGGCGACGCCTGCGTTTCTCGCATCTGCGAGCGGGCGATCGCTCGCTGCACAATTGCCCCAACCGCCGCTGGCTGCCGAGCCAGGCCTTCTCGACGAGCTGGCCGACAGCGACTCACCGCGCGGCATCGTCGCCACGGTCGCCCGCCCGATGCGCGGTCTCGAGGCTCTTCCCCGCCGCGTCGCCGGGGTCTACGTCTACCTCGACGGCATTCAAGATCCCGGCAACCTCGGTGCGATCGCGCGGGTCAGCGAAGCAGCCGGCGCAGTCGGCCTCGTATTGGCCACGGGTTGCGCTCACCCCAACCATCCGCGCGCCCTCCGTGCGTCGGCTGGCAGCTTGTTGCGCCTGCCCGTGGCGTGCCGCGTGGCCCCCGAATCGCTCGACGTCCACCTCGCGAGCGGCTCCGCGGGTCGTGACAGCACAATGCCGAGCTGGGTCGCCCTCGACGCAGCGGCCGAGCAGTCGCTCTACGAGGCGAGCTTCGCGGGCGCGGTGGTGCTCGCGTTGGGCGCCGAAGGTCCAGGCCTTTCGGTCCCCACGCGCGCCCATGCACATCGAACGCTCCGCATCCCGATGGCATCGCCTGTCGAATCGCTGAACGTTGCCACTGCGGCGGCGGTGGTGTTGTTCGAGTTGGCACGAAGACGAGCCTGATGGCGATCCGTCCAGCTTCGTCTCGTCGGAGAAACTCCCCGACCGCCTGACCACTCCGCGCTCTGGGCTGATGATGACGAAAGCGGCCGCCGGATGGCAGCGTGGAGCGCGCCACTCAGTCTTGCTCGGCAGTCCGCTTCCTACGGCCGGACTCGAATCTTCCGGAGCAAGTCGAGGAGGATCGCGAGCTCGCGCTCGGTGAGCTTGCCGGTGAAGTGCTCGCGAATGTTCTCCCGGTGGACGACGGCGGCGGCGTCCAACGCTTCCGCTCCCCGATCCGTCAGGGCAACGAGCTGTACCCGCCGGTCTGCCTTCGATCCCTTGCGATCGACATAGCCAGCTTCCACCAACCGGTCAACGAGCCTCGTCGCCCCTCCAGACGTCAGGGACGTACCTGCGCAGAGCCCGTTCATGGTGAGGACTTTCTCTGGCTCGCAGGCGATTCGGATCAGCGCGTCGAACCACGTGTGCGACATGCCGCCGCGGCGTCGCAGGTCCGCGGCCAGAACCTTCTCCAGGCTGCGGAAGGCCTCGAGAAGGTCGCCGAACGCCAATACATCCGGGTCGGTATCTGCCATCGTTTGAGGCGCACTCATCCAGACATCTTACCGCGCAGAGGTTGACATGGCATGTAACGGGCAATAGCCTGCCCGTTCAATATCTGCTTCCGCAGATAAAAATCCAGCTGCGCAGCGACAGACCTCGCAGGCTGGACGAGAGCGAACAGAGCGTTCACGCATGAGCCCAAGACAACCACACACTGACGTCAGCTTCATCGAGTTCGTCGCGCTGATGGCGACCCTGATGTCACTCGTCGCGCTCTCCATCGATGCCATGCTCCCCGCGCTCGGCGACATCGGGCGGGACCTCGGGGTGGATCGCGAGAATGACACCCAACTGATTGTGTCGCTGATCTTCCTCGGAATGGCCGGCGGCCAGCTCATCTTCGGCCAGCTTGCGGACTCCGCCGGGAGAAAGGTGGCCCTTCTTTCCGGTCTCGGGATCTACATGGCGGGCTCGCTGTTGTCGCTCGCCTCTGAGACGTTCTCGGTGATGCTCGCCGGCCGCCTGCTCCAGGGGTTGGGCGTGGCGGGGCCTCGTGTCGTCACCATCGCCATCATCCGGGACCAATACGAGGGGCGGCGCATGGCGCAGGTCATGTCGATCGTGATGGCGGCATTCGTCATCGTCCCGCTGATCGCTCCCGCCTTGGGGCAGGCCATCTTGCTGGTCGCGAGCTGGCGTGCGATCTTCGGCGTCTTCTTCGCGATTGCCGTTGGCACGTCGCTCTGGTTTGGGGTCCGACAGCGCGAAACCCTCCCCACGGAGCGCCGCACGCCCTTCACGTTCGTTCGCATCCAAAACGGATTTCGCGAAGTGCTCTCGAATCAGGCTGCTCTTGGATACACCATCGTTGCCGGGTTGGTTTCCGGCCCGTTCATCGCCTACCTGAGCACAGCGCGGCAGGTGTTCCAGGTGCAGTATGGCCTCGGTGAGCTCTTCCCGATGTACTTCGCGCTTCTGTCTCTCGCGCTCGGTGCCGCGGCGCTCTCGAATGCGGGCCTCGTGATGCGCTTCGGAATGTCGCGGCTCGTCCGGTGGGCGCTCTGGACGACCGCAGCGAGCTCGGCAGTCTTCTTCGGCGTGTCCCATGGCGCGTCAGGGCAGCCGCCACTATGGGCGCTCATCTCCTTTCTCCTGACTGCCTTTTTTTGCCAAGGCATTCTCTTCGGCAACCTGAACGCGCTCGCCATGGAGCCACTGGGTCATCTCGCGGGGATCGGCGCCGCGGTTGTCGGCACGCTCTCGACGTTGATCTCGATCGCGGGCGGCACCGCGATGGGGCAAGCGTACGACGGCTCCGTCCTGCCACTCGTCGGGGGCTTCGGGCTCTCTGGGATTGCCGGCCTGGGCGTGATGACATGGGCCGAGTCCGGTCGCCACAAAAAAGCGGGCCGACGCCCCCGAGGGACGTGACCCGCTTCCTGATTGCCACAGCCAGCGAGGACTGTGTGCCCGCTCTGCAATCAGTCGATCTGCGATAGGAGCTCGGGCGCGGTCACCAACTGCCGAACGCCGTGAGACTTGGTCTCTTCGAAAACGTTGCCGCTCTCGGCCCAGCGGTGCAGAGACGCCATGTCCAGCTTGGCGCAGTTCGGGCGCACGCTCCAGGTCACCTTGAACGGAGAGCACTCGGACTGGGTGAAGTCCGGACCGGTCGTCGAGCCGAGGAATTCGACCGGATCGCCCGTGCCCGTGGGCAGCGACGCGGCTTGGTGCCGGTCATTGCGCACCGTGCCCGCGTAGGCGAAGTCCGCGAAGTCCAGGGCATTGCTGTCGTTGACGACCAGGAAGGTCTGGGCCTCGACGCGCAGAAGCGGGTCTGTGCAGGTGTCGCTCAGACAGGAGCCGAGGCCCTCGCCAGGCGCAACATCGCAGCTCGTGTGCACCCAGTGGACCTCGATCGTGTCACCCGGCTGGGCGCCCTTGAACGCGCCTTCGAGGGGCTCCCGCTCGGCATCGGTCAGCTCCGCGGTCTCGTTGCAGGCGTAGCCGCCGTGGTCGGTGTCATTGACGAAGACACTGAAGCCGGGCCCTTTGTGCTCGGCATTGGTGTGTGTGTGGAGGTTGCAGAGATTGAGCTCCGTGGCAG
>CALFAM010000305.1 GCA_937948815.1 uncultured bacterium | reverse complement strand
GCGAGCGAGGCGTCCGGCTCGGGAAGTTGGTATCGGTCTTGCTTATTGATCCAGGAAACGACGTTTCACGAGGGGGCGGCTGATGACGGGACGGAAGCGATTGCAATCACGTTTGTGCGGCATGCGGGCCGATTCGCGAAGGGGTCTCCGCGGTGGTGCGGGCACGGCACCGGATCGCTGTCGCAGGGGCTACGATCGGCGAAGCGGAATCGGCGTCCTAGGAAGGGGTCGGCGGTGACCTCACGAGACGTTCTGCCCATGCCGACTTGGAGGCGGGAGAAGCCTGCCCAAAGGTCGATTCTTGCCGCCCCTGGGGGCGAGGCAGCGCGCACGGGCCTCCAGCGCGGAATGGCCCTCGTCATCTCGACGCTGGTCATGGCGACGTTTGCGTTCTTCCCCTTCGCAAGCCCGCTGGCTGCTTCACCGATCGAGCGAAGTCGTCCAGCGTCGGATCAGGAGACCGATGCGGTGGTGGCAGCTTGGAGAGCCGAGCTGGAGTCGATCGATCATCTCCTGGTCGCAGGCAAGTACGGCAAGGCCTACAAAGAAGCGAGCCAACTCCTACGAACCATGACGGATCGCATCATCGAAGGTGAGGGCGCCTATCCGCTGATGGCGTCAGCCTCGATCCTGCGTGCGCTAGCGGAGAGCGGGCGCGGCAATCTCGACGCCGCGGTGTTCGACTTGTACCTGGCAAAGGCCTTTCGCGCCGACGTCAGCCAGTTCGACTTTTCCCGCTACGGCGACATCGGTGTGCCCCTTGCCGCGGAAGATCTCGAACCTCCCCAAAGGCAGGGGAAGCCTCCGGAGGATGATCCCAGTTTCAAGCCGCCAAAGCGCACGTTTTCTCCGGCGCCTGATTATCCGGCGGCGATGAAGAAGGCCTGCCTACAGGGGCGAGTCATCATCGCGACGATCATCACCAAGGAAGGTCGGGTGAGTCATCCGAGGGTGCTTCATTCCGATGGTGGACCGGTGATGGCCTGCGCTGCCTTCGAGAAGATTCGCCACTGGCGGTTCAATCCAGCGATACGGGATGGCGTTGCCATGGATACGCATTCGAATATGACGGTGAACTTCCGTCTTCCTGGCTGCCAGTAGGTCGCCGCGCTGTCTCCTGCCAACAATGCGAAGCCCCCTGCAACTTCCACCAGATCGCTGGAGGAAGCCGAGGGGGCTGACTCGTGCAAGGCGCGCTGAGAGCTCAGCGTTCCGAAGCGACGGCCTCTACGTAGGGCACTACGAGATCGCGTACGGGTAGGGTGAAGGCTGGCTCGTCGAGGGAAGCGGATCCGGGAGGGCCGAACCCGAATTCGACGGTGACGGTCTCGCCTTCGACGACCGTGACTTCCTGGTCGATGGCACCCAGCCGCTCTTGCCAGGCCTGGACAGTGTAGGTGCCCGCCGGAACGTTCTCGATGGTGAACTTCCCACCTTCACGGGTTACCGCAAAATAGGGATTCTTCTTCACGCCGACAAAACCAGTCATCCACGGGTGAACGTCACACTTGACGCGCAGCATGACCTCTTCGCCCTTGAGCGTGTGCTCGTGCCGCATACCAGCTTTGGGTTGGCCGACGTTGAAGCCATTGCCTTGCTCTGACTTGGTGTGGACGTTGTGGAGTGTCGGGTCGGAGTTGGTGATCGCGAGCGTCTGACCGGTCACGCCTGCCGAGACCCGCGGGTGGTAGATGCATCCCTGCTGGTCGATGACCACGGGCTCGGCCGGTACGGAACCGGCGGGCAGATCACCGAGCACGTGAACGAAGACGTTGTCGATCGACCGATCGCGCTGAATGTCGACCATCTTCTGGACGACTTTCTTGCCCTCGTTGATGCGCTGGCAGTTGGGGTCGGCGCCCATCTGAATCAGCGGATTGCGCCGCGGGGTGCTGGTGAACATCGCCATGCCTTCAATGGTTCCACCGGCAAGCGCCGCTGCCGCGTCGAGAAAGAAGAGAAGGACAAGAGCGAGCAAGATATGCATACGTTGCATCATCGGTTGGTCTCCGGTTGGTTAAAGTCCAAGGCGCGGATACCACCGGGCTCAGCGGCTACCGCCTGCGGCGACGAGGTCTGCGGGCAGGCCCTCAGCGGCCTCCTCCAGGGCAGTCGCGCTCGGCTGGATCGTTCCGTGGGCGCGCTCCCGGACGTACTGATAGATACGCTCGACCTGGCCACGCTCGAGCGATCCCCGGAATCCGGGCATGCCATTCTGCTGCCGGCCATTGAGCACGATGTAGAGAAACCCCGGCCAGCTGAATCGGCGTACGGAGCGGACCAGGTCCACGGGCGCCAGCGCACCGGTGGCTGCCACGCCCTCGGGGCCATGACAGCGTGCGCAGTGGGTGGCGTACATGGCATCACCTTCCAGCGCCAGATCGTGGTCCCGAGGCAGGGGAGCGAGGGCGAGCAAGGTCTTGATGTCGAGGGGCACGAGCTGCTCAGCGGCGATGACGCCATACCCCTCCAACAAGCCACGAATCTCGTCGGCGCAAGCAGCCTGTTCATCGCCGCCGGCCGTGCCGGCAAAGAACGGGGGCGCGTCCGTCGGCAGGCCGAGGGTTTTCAAGCTCAAGGCGTAGTCGAAGTCGAGAATACCGGCGGCGAGACCAGCCAGCGGCGCCCAGACGATCGCTCCGCCCACACTGCCGGCGAGCACGTCGTCGATCAGCTTGGCTGGCTGAGCGGCATCGTAGGCGACCGCGTCGAGCGGTCGACCTAGCTGTTCGGCGCCAATGGCCAGTGCCGGGCTGCCTGAATAGCCGGCGACCGTGAAGTCGGCTGCGTTGGCCAAGTCCGCGACCGCGGCCGCGTTGTCTTCTGTGTAGGCCAACACGTAGGTACCACCGTACTTCGGCACCGCAGCCAGCAGCGCGGGGAGAGCCTCTCCACGGTCGAGAGCGCCCTCGCATGCCATGTCCTGCGCCCGAACCGGCGCCACGCTCGCCATGAAGAGCAAGCCCACCAGGCCGACATTGGCCAGGGAGACGAGCCGACCCGCCATCAGTAGCGCACCTTCAGCTTGAGTGCCCACAGATCGATGTCGAAGTCGGTGAACTGCGTGCCCATGAAGATCGCGCCATTGAAGTCGCCATCCGGTGTGGTCGGTACGAGCGTGAAACCTTCGAGGTTGAAATCGTCGATGTCATAGCGCTCGCGCAGGTAGGCGAACGCGAGCGACAGACGCTCGCCAAAGGTGTAGGTCAGCTCTGGGTTGAGGCTGTAGAACCGAACATCATCGACTTCCTCGAACGAGGCGGGGACGAAGTCGTTGAGATCGATGAAGTTCGGGCCGACGGGGCTCTCGTAGTCGATGCGCCCATCGGTTTCACTGAAGGTCCAGGTGACCTCGAAGCGCAGGCGCTCGGGAATCAGGTGCGCTTCGAGTCCGAAGCCGATGGTGTCGATCTCGTCGTGGCTGGCAGCCCGCCAGTTGCTCGGATCGTCCAAGCCGGGAGCGTTGGTGAACGGATCGCTGGGCGCGGTGCGGAACCATTCGCGCCCTTGGAGCGAGACATCATTCTCTTCGTGTGTGTACGAAGCGTAGATGGCCACCCGCTCGCCAGCGGACCAGCTCAAATCGAGGCTCGCGAGACGGTGGTCATCGCCGAGCACACCGAAGCTGGAATCCGGGTAGCTGTCGGTTCCGACGATCACCGAGCCGCTGATGATCACCGACTCGTGCGGGAAGAACGTTGCCAAGAGCTGCAGGCGGTCGCGGTCGCGGGCGGCCTGGTCGAACATGCGCAGGAAGGGGAGCTGCGGAATGTTCTGGATGTCTTGAATCGTGTAGAACTGATCGAAGATGTATTCGTCGATCGTCCGATCCGACACCAGGAACGATGCGCGCAGATCGACCCAGGGCGCGGGCTTGCCATCGAAAGAAATCTTGAAGGTGTCTTCGACGGCGTTCTCGACTTCGCGGAAATCTCGGTCCGTCTCGCGCCGCTCGTAGCCGAGGGTGAGCTTGGTCCGTTTGGGCAATCGAATGCCCAATGCCAGGTCGGTCTCGCGGTCGCGATGGGCGATCGGTAGGTTGGTCAGCGCCGTCGGGGTGTCACCATCGCGGTACTGCGCGTCTTCGGCGACGAAGCCATCGATGAAGATCTGGGCCGTGTTGTTGTCGAGCTCGTAGTCCCGGTACTGAAACTTGATGTCGAGCCGCTTGGTGGGTTTGGAGGTGACCCGGAAATGGAGTAGCCGGTTCTCCAGCTCAGCGTCGGCGTTGGTCGCAGGGCGGTTGGCCGGATCACTGGTGTCGAACGGCGGATTACCGGCGGCTCCAGGGATCAGCGCCGTGTTGACCGAAAACGGAATGAGCTCGTCGTCCTGTTCGGTGCTGCCGCGGGAGACGGTTGCCATGACCGTGGTGTTGCCGGGGAGATTGCGCTTGACCCCTGTGAGCGTCACCTGCTCGTGCTCGTTGTCCGGATAGAGGTCGATCAGACCAGTCGATGAACCGCTGCGGAAGTTGGCGTTCAGGGCGTTGCCGACCGCGCTGTCGATCGCACGCCACGGGTTGTCGAAGAGTACCGAGCTGATGTTGTTGTCGAAGGTCTGGTAGGTGTATTCGCCGCGAACCAAGAATCCCTTGGTCTCGCCGAAGTACTCGAATCCAACCCGCGCGTCTCGGCTGTCGTAGTCCACGGGCCAGGGAATCTCGACCACATTGCGCAAGCCGAACGAACCGCTCCAGGGTCGGGTCCCGACCCGCGACTCGTCGTCCAGCTTGAACGAGATCATCAGTGCCTCGGTCGGCACGAGCTGGACTTCCAGACCGGTGCGGTCACGGCGGTGCCGCAAGTCGACGGGTTGACCAAAGTCCTCGATCGCTTGCCGGGCGCGGATCGCAGCATCGTTCTCGTTGGCGGAGCCTTGGAGGTTGTTCTGCACCTCGTCCGGAATGGTCAGCACACCGGTGCCCACGCCCCGGTAGAGGCTGGTGGCGCCGAAGGCGTAGTTGTGCGGAATCTGACTGAAGCTCGCGCGCGCTGTGAGCAAGCCTGGGCGCCGCCACTCGAGCTTGGCATCCTGGTCGTCGAGGCCGAGGTGACGGCCGGTCAGGCGAAGGTAGTTTCGGCGATCACGCAGGAAGAGATCGAGGCCCACCGAGACATCATCGTCGAGATCGCGAAACTCTTGTGCTTTGGCAGAGTCCCGGGCACCCGAAACGCCCGTGAAAGCGATCGAGGCGGCGATGGCGAACTGCGGGCCCGGCTGCCGGTAGATGCCTTCGTAGTCCGGCGGGCGCGGCGAAAAAGCGGGGACGAGCTCTGGAAGCCGGAAACCGCTGTTCGGGCGTAGGCGCAGGTCGATTGGTCGCCGCGGATAGAGCTGGAACTGGATGCGTACGGGCGCGCTTCCGGCGGCAGGCCCAGCAGCCTGCGGGTCGACGTCCGGAATGTCGCTGGCAGTAGCGTCGCCCGTGGCCGCCGGAGTCGCTTCCTCTTCAGGCAGTGGATCATCCCAGGTGCCCTGAGCGGTCGCGGTTGCTGGCAGCAAGAGGCTGATGAGCAGCAGCGCGGCCGTCGGCAGCGCCCCGACGACGCAGGGCGAGTCGCACGCGCGGGCGCGGCGAGTGCTTGCTGCTAGCGGTGCCATAGCTTCCCCGACGGTGCATTGCTGCCGTGGATGTTGACGTGGCAGTTGGTACACGAACGCATGAAGAGCATTTGTGCGGGCTGTCCGAAGAAGCGGCGGGTGCCGAACACCGACTGCCCCTCGGCGGCCTCTTCTTCGGTCTGGGCCCACAGCACGCTGGGGTGTCCGCCAGGCGAGTGGCAGCGCTGACAGAGCAGGGGCCGCTTGACGCGCAGGAGCGGCTCGTGGGCCGAGCCGTGGGCCTCGTGGCAGTTGAGGCAGCTCTCGCGCACGGGCGGGTGCTCCCACAGGAAAGGACCACGCTTTTCGGCGTGGCACTCGTAGCACTTCTCGTTGATGGTGTTGGCCGAGATCAACCGCTCGGTGACCGTGCCGTGCGGATTGTGGCAGTCCGAGCACACGAGCTTCTGCTCGCGAATCGGGTGATGGGACGGCCGCATGAGCTGCGCCCGGATCTGACGATGACACTCGGTGCAGACCTGGGGTTGGGAAGGCGCCTGGAGCAGCTTCTCGTTGCCGCCGTGGATGGCGTGACAATTGGTGCACGCCAGATCACGGCTCTCGTGCATGCTCCCGGGCCACAGGGCGACGATGCCTCGGCTGTGGCAGGTCAGGCAGACCTGGTTGATCTCCGCGACCGGCATTCTCTCGCGATCCATGGTCCGCATGCCGCCCACGCCCACGCCGCCGCCGCCCATCACGTGGTTGCCGCCAGGACCGTGGCAGGTCTCGCACGCGTTGCGTGATGCGGGCGTACGCGGGTCGTCGATCAGCCCGTGAGGGCTGTTTTCATAGCTCTCGTAGCGATCGACGTGGCATTGCTGACAGACCTGCGGCCCCACGAACGGTACGTTCGCATGAGCGTCTGCCAGGTCTACTGTCGCTTCTGTCGTCGGCCCGGCCGGGCTGGTTCGAGGCGCTTCAGCCGTATCGGTGGCCGGCGGCGGTGGAGGCGAGGATTCTTGGCCGGAGGTCGTGCGGGAGAGAAAGATTCCGCTGCAAAGGGCGACCGCAAGGAGCAGCACCAGCGCGCGCGCTGCACGCGTCAGGAATTCGATCGGGCCTGTCATCGAATCATTCGCAAATCGTCGTACGGTAATTCCTCGACCCTGATCGAAAGATCCAGATCGTGCCAGTCGTCAAGAATATGTCTGAACGCTAGCACGATCTGGCGCGGAATGTCCTCACGCGTCGTTTAGGAGAGATCGGGGGCGTGACCGGCGATTCGCTCGAAGGCTTGGGCATAGCGCGAGAGCGTGCCTTCGACGACGTCTGCCGGCAGCTCGGGCGGTGCGGTCTCGTGGTCCCAGCCCTCGGCATCCAGCCAGTTGCGCACGTACTGTTTGTCGAAGGAAACGGGCTCGGTTCCTGGGGTCCAGGCATCCGCCTCCCAGTAGCGCGAGGAGTCGGGGGTCAGCACTTCGTCGATCAGCACCAACTCGCCGTTGACGGTACCGAACTCGAACTTCGTATCGGCCAGCAACAGCCCTTGCTTCTCGGCATGCGCGACGCCGCGACCGTACAGTGCCAGGGTCAGGTCGCGAAGCCGTGCGGCCATTTCTTCGCCGACGCCTTCCACCAGGGTGGGGTAGTCGATGTTCTCGTCGTGGCCATCTTCGGCCTTGGTTGCCGGGGTGTAGATCGGCTCTGGCAAGCGGCTTGCGCGCACCAGCCCTTCCGGCAGATCAATGCCGCAGGCGCGGCCTCCGGTGCGCTTGTACTCCCGGAAGGCGCTGCCTGCCAGGAAGCCGCGAGCGACGCATTCGAAAGGCACGACGCTCGCCTTGTGAACGAGCGCGGTGCGTCCCCGCAGCACGTCGGCATGAGGCTGAAGCGCCTTGGGGAAGTCTGCGACGTCGGTGGCGACCAGGTGGTTGGGCACGAGATCGGTCATCTGCTCGAACCAGAAGTTGGTGAGCTGATTGAGGATCTTGCCTTTCCCCGGAATCCCGGGCTGGAGCACGTGGTCGTAGGCGGAGATTCGGTCGCAGGCAACGATCGCAAGGTGCTCGCCGAGGTCATAGATGTCGCGCACTTTGCCGCGTTTGGGCGCCGGAAGGCCGCCCAGGTCGGTTTGCCAAACGGTATCGATCGTGGACGTGGCTTGGGACATGGTCACCGTCTCGTCGTTGGTAGGGGTTTATCGCCCGATTTCGGGCCGCTCGAAGGCCATCCGAGCGCTGAGTTTAGCCGATGCGCTGTCTCCCTTGCGCTTCACTGCTTGGCGCTCGTCGGGCGCCCTTGGCGTCCCTTTGCGAACCTCTCGACCTCTCACGGCACCCCGCGCCGGCGAAACGCCCGTCCCTTCTCGGAATGGCGTTCCCAATCGCGCCTCGTTCACAGATCCGAGCGGGCGGTGTCTCGGTGCGGCTGGGGCCCGGGGTTACGAGAGATTCCTGGGAGACTGGGAGCCTTGGTTCGACACTTCGGCGGCGAAAAGTCGCTGGAGCGCGCCGACCAGGGTCTGTCCCGGCACTTCGCGCAGCGTCACCTTCTGCCAGCTGTCGACGTCGACGATCTCGTACATTGGCAGCGCCCCGAGGCCCTTGAACTGGGCCGCGCCCAACTTGCGGATGCCGATCTGCACACGGCCAGCGGTCTCGGTCTCCAGCGAGACCACGAGGTAGCGCCGACCACCGTCTTTGGCCAGGTAGAGCGTGTCGAAGGCTTGGAGGCGGGAGATGAAGTCTTCGGTGGCGACGATGCCCTCGTTGACCAGGATCCGGTTGGCATTGATGTAGGCGAAGAACTTGCGGCTTTCCTCGCTCCGGTCGACCAGCTCGGCGCTGCGCCGTGACAAGGGCGCGAAGAACTTGTTGACGGTGGCCTCGGGATAGCCCTGGGCGATCATGTAGGTCTTGAATTCGTCGAGATCGCGCGTGGCCTTGCCGGTGGCCATGCGCGAAAGCTCGACCAGGCCATGGCCGAAGAATTCGTAGCGTGCGGCACCCGCGCCGCTGGCAGCGGCCAGTGGCAGCATTCGATACTGCCCATAGTTGAGGGCAAGCCGGAGACCGCGGTCGAAGGGGAAGCCATCCTCGATTGCCTGACGGTAGATGCGCTGGAGCAAGACCGCGACGGACAACATGTTGCGAGCGTGCCGTCCGGAGAAGAACGCGCCATCACCGAGGTACTTCTCGAGCGTCAGCCGCATCGACGCGGCGAGCTGATTGACTCGGCGTTGAAAGAGCACCATCAGGCGAAAGGCCTGTTCCAGGGCCGAAGCCTCGGATCGGCCGAGCAGCATCAGGGTGGCCGAAAAGTCGGAGATGTCGTAGACCAAGCCGAATCGGTGGACCAGAGGGTCGACGACCAGGGGGGCCATGAAATCGTAGGGGCGGGTGGTGGTCGAAACGCGCAGGACCGGCGGGCCACCGACCCAGGTGGTGTTGGCGCTGCGGTCACGGGAGACGAGGTTCTCTCCCTCTCGCTCCAGCGGGACCACCATGCGACGCATGGCGTGAAACACCTCGAACTCTTTGAGCTTGGCGAGCAAGCCCTCCCACATCTCGACGTCCTGCGGCGAGAGCAGGCGAGTCGCGTCGTAGCTCGGATGCCGCGAGATGAAGCGGGCGCAGCCCGTGTAGGTGAGCGGTGAACGGGGTGAGTCGGGCCGGTACTCGACACCCAAGAGGTTGGGCAGCGCTGCGCCGAGAAGAGGGTCGATGGCAACGGTCGCGTGGAACCATTCCTCGGTTGCCTTCTTGCGCTGGCGAAACGCCCGGCCATCGAGCTGGAGGTGACCGCGGAAGTAGCTGAGAAGCTCGGTCAGGTCGGGGCTGATGTGGTCCTCGGTGAGGATCAGCACATTGTCCCGCATGCGGTCGAGCAGTGGCGGGAACAAGGCTTCCTCGCCTTTGTCGGCTTCACTGGCGAGCCGTTGCACGATGTCGTAGGTGAGATCGACCAGCCGATCGAGCAGCTTGAACAAGACGCGGTACTTGATGGCATCGCCATGCTCGCGTCCCAGGGTCAAGTCGCGTCGGAGCACACGCTTGGGAATCGCCTTCAGGCGGCGAGCCAGGACCAGCGAGAGGTGGAGCCAGAAGACCGCCGGGAAGTTCTGGCCGAAGCTTGCCACCATGGCATTCTCGATCGCCTGGGCAAAGCGCCGCTGGCATGCTTGCCAGGCGCTGCTGTAGGCCTTGCTGTCGAACGAGTGGCGCGTGACATAGGCACACTGCGCTTCTTCTTCGAGCGTCAAGTAGTGATCGAGGGCGGACTCCAAATCAGCGAACGCGCTGGTGCGCAACAGTGGGAAGCCGATCAGCGGTGTAGCGCTCTCGTCGGCGAGGAAGATCCGTTGCGGGCTCGGCAACACGGTGTCGAGATCGGGGACCGCGTGGCGGAATTCCTCCCCATCGGCACGCATGAAGATGAACAGGCCTCGAGAGAGGCGCTCGAGCAGAAGATCGGCCATGCGCGGACCGTATACCATTAGGCGCGCGTCGCGCAGCCCTGCTCGCCGCGAATTGGTCTCTCCTGTCGTGCACGCAATCGCTTCGGAACCAACCAACGAATCGCCTGTATTGCTGCAGGTCGACGATCTCGGGGTCGCCTTCCCGGGTCCCGACGGACAGCCCGTCGAGGTGGTGCGTGGCGTCTCGTTTCGCGTATCCCGCGGTGAAATGGTCGGACTGGTGGGCGAGTCGGGCTGTGGCAAGTCAATGACCGCGCTGGCGATCTTGGATCTGCTGCCCGGGACCGGCTGGCGCAGTCGAGGAACGGTCGAGATGCCCGGCTCTGGCGCCGGCTCTGGTGCCGGCTCTGGCGCCGTGGCGAGGTCCGGGAGGCGTGACGGCCTGCGCGGGCGTCATGTTGGCCTGGTGCCGCAGGAACCTCTCGGCGCGCTCAATCCCGTGCGGACCATCGGCAGCCAGCTGTGCGAAACCCTGGAAGTCGTGGCCGGCGCGTCTCACCGAACAGCGCGTCGAGAAGCGCGCGCCTTGCTCGAACGCGTGGCCATGCCCGATCCCGCGCAGCGCCTCGCCAGCTATCCCCACGAGCTATCAGGCGGACAGCGTCAGCGTGCCCTGCTTGCCTTGGCGCTGGCGGCCAAGCCGCGGGTGCTGCTCGCCGACGAACCGACGACCGCGCTCGATGTCACGCTTCAGGCCCAAATCCTCTCCTTGCTCGATTCGCTTCGGCGCGATCTCGGGCTGGCCATCATCCTGATCTCGCATGATTTGGCAGTCGTCGGCTCTGCCTGCGATCGGGTGATGGTCATGTATGCGGGGGAGGTGGTCGAGTCGGCGCCGGCCACGGCCATCTTCCAGCGCCCCGCACATCCCTACACGCGTGCCTTGCTCGCGGCGCGTCCGCGCCTGGGTGCCGCCGACTTTCCCACCGGCATTCCCGGTTCCGTCCCCGATCCGAGTGATCGGGCCGGCGTCGGGGGAAGCACCGGTTGCTCCTTCGCCCCGCGCTGCCAGCACGCGGAAGCTCCATGTTTCGAGGAGTCTCTCACCTGGCACGAGCAGGCAGGCGGGCACGGCAATCGCTGCCTGCGTCATGCGCAAATCGGGCCGATGACGGGCGACCGGCCGTGACGACGAACAGCGAAGCGCCACTCTTCGAAGTCACACGGCTGGTCAAACGCTTCCCCCTGGCCGGTACGGCGAGAATCTTGGGGCGCCGGCGCGAGATGGCCGCGGTCGATGGCGTGTCGTTCTCGGTAGCCTCGGGAGGCGCCTTGGGCATCGTCGGCGAGTCTGGTTGCGGCAAGAGCACCCTGGCCCGGGCGGCGCTGCGACTGATCGAGCCTGACGAGGGCGCGATTCGGCTGGGTGGCGAGGATTTTCGCGCACTTCGGGGAGCCGATCTGCGGGTGGCTCGTCGGCGGGCTCAGCTGGTCTTCCAAGACTCGGGCGCGGCCCTCGATGCACGGATGCGGGTCGGGGAGCAGCTCCGTGAACCCATCCGCGCCCATGGGCTGGTGGAGCGCAAGAATGAAGCGAACCACATCGCGGAGCAACTCGAACGTGTCGGTCTTGCTCCATCGCTTGTCGACCGCTATCCTCACCAGCTCTCGGGTGGCCAGCGTCAGCGCTTGGCAATTGCACGAGCGCTGGTGACGGAACCTGAGCTCTTGGTGCTCGACGAGCCGGTTTCGTCGCTCGATGTCTCGGTCCAGGCGCGGATTCTGGCGTTGCTCGCTTCGCTTCGGCGAGGCGGCATCGCGATGGTGCTGATCAGCCACGACTTGACCGTCGTCGACCAACTGGTCGACGACGTGGCAGTGATGTACTTCGGTCGGGTGATCGAGTACGGGCCGCGGAGTCGCGTCTTTCAATCGCCGCGACATCCCTATACGGCTGGGTTGCTGGCCGCAGTCCCGGCTTCGGAGGTCGTCCGGGGGTTTGCCGAGGTTCCGGTCGGTGAAGTTCCGAGTCCGATCACACCGCCGGCGGGATGTCCGTTCCATCCACGATGTCCGATCGCGGTCGATCTGTGTCGTCGGGTCCGGCCGGCGCTCGAGGGCCCGAAGGATCTCGCTGTCGCCTGCCACGCGCCGCTCGACATGGCGGGTCGACCGAAGAGCTGAACGATTCGAGCGGAACCTTTGGACTGGCTGTACGTACTGGATTGACTAAGCCGCCAAGCGGCCTGCTGTTTGTGACTCAACGGCCCAAGCTCACAAGAGGGAGCCATCTGCATGACGAATCCTATTCGCCGAATCCGCGTCACGTTGATCATCGCCACACTGGTGGCCTTGCCGGCGTTCGTCGCAGCGGAAGACGGCTCACTGGCTGTGCCGACCGTGATTGGCAACGGAACCAGCGCGGCCCAATTGGAGGTCGTGGACGGCGCCGTCCCACTGACCCTCGACGAAGCTGTGGCGACTTCGCTCGAGCACAACCTCGGGTTGGTGGTGCAGCGCCACGCGCAGTCTCGTGTGCTCCTGCAGCTCGCGGGCACGTTCGGCATCTATGACCTCAACCTCAACGGCAGCGCCTCGGCCAGCGAGTCCACGCAGCCCGTGGTCTCTAGCCTGGTGGCGACCGGCGGCGCCGCGTTGACCTCCGAGCAGAATCAGTTCAACGTCAGCCTGTCGCGCCTGTTCCCGGTCGGCGGTACCGCGACGGTGAGCTTCCAGAGCACCCGCAACGAGAACAACAACGCGGCGGACGACTTCAACCCGAGCTTCACCCAGGGCCTGCGTTTCAACTTCACGCAGCCCCTGCTGCGCAACTTCGGGCGCACGGCCACTGAGCGCGACATCCTGGTTCAGCGTTACTCGGCAGCGATCGGCCAGGAAGATTTCGATACCCAGGTCGAGCAGCTCGTCCAAGACATTGCAGATGCCTTCTGGCAGCTCGTCGAGGCCCGCGAGCAGCTCAGCGTCGCCCAAGAATCCCTGTCGTTGGCGGAAGAGCTCCACAACAACAACAAGATCCAGGTCGAGGTCGGAACCTTGGCGCCGCTCGAGACGGTACGGAGTGAAGCGGGCGTCGCCGATCGCAAGGTGGACATCATCACCCGCAAGGCAGCGGTGGAAGACCTCGAGGACAGCCTGCGCCGCCTGCTCAACCTCGAGCACGGTGAGCTCTGGCGCGTGCCGATCGAGCCGCAGGTCGAGGAGGATACCGAGTACGCGACGGTGAATCTCGAGAAGGTCATCGATGCCGCCCTCGCGCACCGCAACGACATCCGTCGCAAGCGTCTCGAGATCAAGCAGTCGGAGATCGATGCCAAGGTCGCGCGCAACCAGCTCAAGCCCGAGCTGAACCTCGTCACCGCTTATGGCTACAACGGCCTGGGGGGTGACTCTCGGGACCGCGCAACGGGCATCATCACGCCCGGTGGCTTCAGTGACGCGTTGAACCAGGTTCTCGAGGGCTCTTTCGATCAGTGGTCGGTCCAGCTCAATTTCGCCGTGCCGCTGCGCAACCGCGCGGCCAAGGCACGGAAAGCCGGCGCCGATCTAACGGTCAAGCAGGGCCACGCCGAGCTCGCCGAGCTGGAGCAAAACGCCATCACCACGGTCCGCCAGCTGGCCCGCAACGTCGAGTCGGCGGCCCAGCAAATCGATGCTGCCCGTCTCTCGACCAAGCTCGAGGAAAAGAACCTCGAAGCGGAGCGCAAGCGCTACGAGAACGGCCTTTCCGCGAGCTTCGAGATTCTGCGCATCCAGGAAGATCTCGCCGAGGCACGCAGCCGAGAGGTGGCCGCGGTCTCGAGCTATCGACGCGCCGTGGTCTCCCTGGACCGGGCGACCGGTGAGCTACTCGGCAAGCACAACGTCAAGTTGGTGGAACCCTTCGATCTTCAGAATGCCGACTACCGCGACGTGGCCAGCGCCAGCGATGCGGATGGCTTGGCCGGTCGACCGGCTGATCAGCCGCGAATCGGCCGCGTGCGTTCCTCCACCGAGTCCGAAGAAGAGTAAGCCTCAGGTGGGCGCTCCGTCGTAGCGCCCGCCGTCGCCGTCTCGGTCAGCCATCCGGCGGTGTCGGGAAGGCTTGGGTGTCGCCGACGCTGGCGAAGGCACCTGACGGGTTGGTGTAGACCTTCTCGCGGCCGTCTACCGTATCGGTTACGGTGATGGTGTATTCGACGTTGGACAGCGCCCCATAGAACACCCAGAAGTGACCGTTGGTGTTGCGACCGTCGAGTACCTTGAGGATCAGCTCGATGTTGCTCTCACGGAAGAAGTAGAACATCCCCGTATCCGCGGTCTGCGGAAGGGTGGTTCCGACGCCCTCTTCGCCATCCGGCTTGCGCCAGTCAACGCGGACGGCAAAGCGCCCCTCGTTGAGGCACAATGTTTGTTCGTCCTCGACACAGCCAGGGATTCCCGCGGTAACCGCCGTCGAGCGCGTAGGCGCAGTGCGCGCAGTACCGGACGCGCTCCGATTCACGAAGTGCGTCGATTCACCGAGGCTGCGATCTTGGCGATGGTGGCGCAGCATCAGGCT
Source organism: uncultured bacterium (assembly GCA_937948815.1). GTDB lineage: Bacteria > Acidobacteriota > Thermoanaerobaculia > Multivoradales > J023 > J023. The sequence continues at coordinate 10,835 of CALFAM010000305.1, read as the reverse complement.
GTCGGGTACCGGGAAGGCGCGGGTGTCGCCGACGCTGGCAAAGCTGCCGGGCGCGTTTTCGTAGCGCTTGATCACGCCGGTTTCGCTGTCGCGGACGGTGATCGCGTATTCGACGTTGGAGAGCGCGCCATAGAACACCCAGAAGTGGCCGTTGTTGTTTCGGCCGTCGAGCACCTTGATCACCAGCTCGATGTTGGTGTCGCGAAAGAAGTAGAAGTAGCCGGTGTCTTCGGTCAGGGTTTCCGCTCGCCCAATGCCACGCTCACCATCGGGCTTGATCCAGTCCACGACGATCGCAAACCGCCCTTCGTTGAGGCAGAGCTGGGTCGGTGAGACTTCACAAGGCCCTTCGTCCAGGCTGCCGATCTGTGAGATTGCGGCACGCGCCGGATTCAAGAAGGCATCGGCCACCACGTCGTAGCCCTCAGCATTGGTGTGAAATGGGTCTCGATACAGGTTTTCAAAGACGTCAGGCTGGTCGAGAAGGGCCGTGAACGGGTCGGCAAAAGGGCGCTGCTCTTCGATGGCGTCGGCCTCGAGCAGATCACGGAGCACGCTCGCGGCCGCATTGTTGGAGTCGGGCGAGGCTTCCGGCGACCGGGGAATGATCGACGAGTAGATGGTCTCGAGGCGATAACCGTCCGCACGCCTGGCCATTTCGTTCAGGTTGAACCGGATGGTCTCCGGTGAGATCTGCACCGAGATGTCGTTCGTTCCTTCCATCAGAACGAAGAGACCGAGATCGCGCGCGTCGGTGAGGACTCCGTCGATCCGGCTGAGAGCTTCTTGCGTCGTCTCGCCACAGATGCCAAGACTCTTCAGCTCGGTCGGGAAGCCCTCGCGGGCCAGCGCGGTCTGCAAGCGCGGCGGGTAGCCGGCGTAGCTCGAGGAGTCTTCGCAGGACACACCAGGATCCCCCAGACCCAGCGTGATGCTGTCGCCGAAGGCGATGAACGGCCGGGGAGACAGTGCCTGCGCCACCAATGGGCACTCCGCCAAGGCGTTCACCGACCATGCCACGGCCAGCACTGCCAGCCATCGGCACAGACGGCTCGAGTCGAGTCCCATGATTTTGTCCATGCAGTCGGTCCCCATGTGGTCAGCCTCCTCGAATGGCAGTCGGCGTCCTCGAACGCCCTTCCTCATGACCCACCTCGCCATGAGCTGGAAGCATATCGAAGCGTAGGTATCCGCGATAGCCGCGCAAGTCGGACGGGCTCAGACTGGTAGGCTACCTGGATGGACGCCTATGGACTCTGGCTCTTGCTCGGTCTGATCGCCGGTGCGGCCTTCGTGGCGTTCGCACGCAGTGGTGGCCCGGGGCGAGAGCGCGCGATCTATGCCAATGGCCTACTGATCGCGGCAGCGGTCTATCCGGTGTTCGCGATGATCTGGGGAGACGGGATCTGGTTGACCGTGGAGATGGCAGGCCTGGTCGGCTTTGGGATCTTGGCCTGGATCGGACGGTATCGATCGAGCCCGTTCCTGGCCGTCGGTTGGCTGCTGCACCCGCTCTGGGATGTCGGCCTACACCTTTGGGGGCCGGGTGCACACATCGCGCCGACCTGGTACGCGATCGCGTGTGTTTCGTTCGACGTCCTGCTTGCCGCGGTCATCCTTCAGCGCCTGGCGATCTTGCGTCGCCCACAAGGCCTTCCTGCCTGAAAGCGGATCGATCGGAAGCAAGCGCCCAGCCATCCGGAAACGCCGAGTGGTCTGTGGCGAGTGGCCGGTGCCTACGAGCTGACCGTGCCGAGGATTTCTTGATCGAGCTGGGCCCGCGTCGCAGCGTCCAGATTCAGAGCCTCAGCCAGACGGCCGAGCCAGCCGATCTCCATGGGCGAGGCCTCCCCGTCTGCCATCACGACGACTGCGCCGAAACGATAGAGCAGGGCACGCTCGGCATCCGCGCTTACCAACCCAGCAAGCGTGGCGGGCGAGGGAGCATCGGCCATGTCTTGGTGGACCTGCGCAACTTGCTCGGTCGAAAGGTTGGAATCGTTGAGGTTATCTTGGATCAGTGCGCGCTCGTCGTCATCGAGCCGGCCGTCCGCCATGGCGCCCGCAACCAGCGTACGCACGATGGCATAGGTGAGCGCGGGTGGCGGATCGTCGTCCGTCTCGGCTGCTGCCGGCACAGGCGGCGGTGGAATCGCCCCGGGAGCGGTTGGCACCGGGACGGGTGGCGGAGCGGCGCCGGGAATTGGCGGCGGTGGAGGCGGGGGCACCGCGTGCGGCGGTGGCGGTTCAGCTACCGTGGTCGGAGGCGACGCTGGTGCATACGGTGGTGGCGCGTGAGGCGGCTGTGGCGGGGCGGAAGGAGCTCCCGCGCCCATGGGCGTCTGGCCGCCACCGGCCTGCTGCCGCTGCTGAAGCAGAGCACCGCCCGCGAGCGCGGCGCCGCCCATCATCAAGATGTTCTTGGCACCCACCTTGCGGACGACTTTGCGGGCGTCGATACCGGTTGCATTCTTGATCAAGCCGGAAAGAAGACGGTCGAGCATTCCCATTCGTCCATTTTCTCACGATACGCTCCGTTCGCAAGAGAGACCACGCTTCCAAGGTGAAACTACCTTCATGACGAAACTGCTGCCATGACGACGCTGGCTCCATTCGACCTCGGTACCGAAGAGCCGCGATTGGTGGCTGTGGTGGAAGCCCTGCGCGCGCACACCGGCGTGCTCGATGGTGCCACGCTCGGCCGCATCCTGAGGCGGCACGCCGGATCACGCGGCGTGTTCTCGAAGTCTGACTTGATCCGCGGCTTTCGGCTCCTTCAGCATCGCTATGGCTGGCAGGACGAGCAAGCATTCGTGCGCCGTTTGCGAATGAAGCCCGTGAGGACCCTCTCGGGAGTCGCGCCGGTCACCGTGCTCACCAAGCCGTTCCCGTGCCCCGGTCGCTGCATCTTCTGCCCGAGCGACGTGCGCATGCCCAAGAGCTACCTGTCGCGCGAGCCCGGGGCACAGCGCGCAGCACAGCACGCCTTCGACCCCTACGCTCAGACGCTCGGTCGCCTGCTCGCCTTGCACCACACCGGTCACCCGGTCGACAAGGTCGAGATGATCATTCTCGGGGGCACGTGGTCTTTCTATCCCGAGCCCTACCAGCTCTGGTTCGTCACCCGCTGCTTCGACGCGATGAACGATTTCGCCGAAGCGCGAGCCGCGAGCGACCATGGAGAAGCCATCGGATTGGGGCACGGACATCTGGCCTACGATGAAATCGACGAGGAAGTCGAAGGCGTCTCGGCGACCGGAGTGGATTACAACCAGGTGATCACGCGGTTCTTGACCGCCCGGCAAGGCGGTGCCCTGGTGATCGAGGAGGAGCAAGGCACCTGGGAAGTGCTCGAAGCCGCACACGCGCGCAACGAAGGTGCCGCAGCCCGCTGCGTCGGCTTGGTCGTGGAGACGCGCCCCGACCACCTCGACCTCGATGAAGTCGTCCGCATTCGCCGACTGGGCGCGACCAAGGTGCAGATCGGCTACCAAAGTCTCGACGACCACGTGCTGGAGGCCAATCATCGCGGACACGATGTGGCGGCCACACGTCGCGCGATGACCCTGCTTCGCCAAGGCGGTTTCAAGATCCATGCGCACTGGATGCCCAACCTCTACGGATCGGACCTCGAGGCCGACCGCGTCGACTTCGCACGGCTTTGGGACGACGAAGATTTTCGGCCTGACGAGCTCAAGATCTACCCGTGCAGCCTGATCGACACCGCCGAGCTGATGCGTTACCACCAGGACGGTCGTTGGCAGCCGTACGGTACCGACGATCTCGCTGAGCTGCTGGCCGACTGCATGGAGCAAGTGCCGCCCTACTGCCGGGTCACGCGGATGATTCGCGACATCCCCGGAGATGACATCGTCACCGGCAACAAGGTGACCAACCTCCGCCAGGTGGTCGATCAACGCTTGACCGCCCGGGGCACCCGCAGCCGCGACATTCGCGCCCGTGAGATCCGGGGAGAGGCTTTCGATCCAGACGCGCTGCGTCTCGAGGTCGTCACCTACGACACGGCGATCGGCCGCGAGCACTTTCTGCAACTCGTGACCGGGAAAGAGATGCTCTGTGGATTCTTGCGGCTGTCACTGCCCCGGGAGCCGGTGACGATCGACGAGATCGCGAACAGTGCCATGATTCGTGAAGTCCACGTCTACGGACGTCTGGCCGCGCTCGATACGGCAGATGGCGAGCGTGGCCGGCGGACGCAGCACCGCGGTCTCGGTCGCCGTCTGGTGGCAGTGGCCGTCGACCTCGCCAGTGCTGCGGGCTTTCACGACCTGGCGGTGATTGCGGCAATCGGTACGCGCCACTACTACCGGCGACTCGGTTTCGAAGACGGCTTGCTCTACCAGCATCGCGCGATCGGCGCGGGCGACCATGCCGTCGCGACGGGCGCGGAGGAGCAGTTGTGTCACGACGTGTTGCGTGATCGGCAGGCAATGCCATAATCCAGGTGGCACAGAAGCGGCGGTCACATTCTGGCAGCCGCAACGGATGGATTGCAGGCAAGGAGACCTTCTTGCGAAGAGTCGGAATCTACGGGTGGGGCCTGGTTGCGCCTCGATCCCCGGACATCGATACGTTTGCGGCCAATCTCGACAAGGCGGAGAGCTGGCTCGAGCCGTTCGATGGTTTTGGCCCCAATAATTTCCTCGTCGGTAAGCCGACGTTCGACCTCGGGCGCTACCGCCCGTGGTTCAACGAGCGGTTCAAGCCGAATCGATTCACCCAGATCGAGAGCAAGATGGGGCAGTCGGTGCAGTACGCGATCGGCGCCTTCATCCAGTCCTTGGGCCAGAACCCGGGCCTCGAGCAGGTGCTGTCCGGCCTCGGCCATCGGGCGCACGTCTACATCGGAACGGGGCTGAGCGATCTGCCCACGCACTATGACGAGTCGCTGGCCCTCTACCGTGCCCAGCGCCGTTGGAATCGGTTCTGGGCCCAGCCCGAGCGAAACCAGGCTCTTCAGGACTACCACGACGATCGTGCAAGCGCGGCCGGGCTCGATGTTCCTCCTTCTCCGGACACCTCGCCGGAGCTCGAACGGGACGAAGCCGAAGATGCCTGGTGGGCCTTCTGGGCTGCACGCTCTCCCCAGCTCGCCGAGTATCTGGAGGAAGCACGCACCATCGAGTCGATCGCGGTCGAGGGCAAGGTGGAGACGGGAAAGCTGACCGCGCTCAAAGAGAAGCGGCGACAGCACCGCAAGCTGCAAGAGCGCTGGTGCTGCCCCGAGCCGCCCTGGCAGTCCGTGTCGTCCAACCTGATCTGGAACATCGACAACATTCCCGCCGCTCAGGTCTCCATGCTCGGTGGCATCACGGGGATGGCCATTTGCCCGGTCGCAGCGTGCTCGACGTTTGGCGTCGCGCTCAAGCTCGGGATCGACGCCATTCGCCGCAACGAGGCTGACGCGGTCGTGCTCGGTGCCACCGATCCGGCACCCCATCCGCTGGTCGTCTCGCCGTTCTACAACGCACGGGTGCTGGCCTCCAACGGACAGGTTTCGAAGCCGCTCACGGAGTTGCTCGGCACCCACATCGCCGGCGGCTCGGCGATTTGGATCATCGGTTCTGTGGAGACGATGGAGAAGCATGGCTTCGAGCCTCTCGGCATGGAGCCGGTGGCTGTGGGCGTCACGTCGGATGCCGACCACATCATCACGCCATCGAAAGAGGGACCGAGCGCTGCCATGCGGATGGCCATGGCGGAGGCCCAGGTCGAGAACGTGGTGTCATGGGACATGCACGCCACGGCGACGCCTGGCGACTTCAACGAGGTCGAGATGGTGCGGGAGGTCACCAATGAGGCAACCTTGGTGACCGCGCGGAAAGGCACCTTCGGCCACGGAATGTCCGCAGGCGGCGGCTGGGAGCTGACCGCGCAATACCTCGGCTGGTCGCGCGGCAAGGTCTATCCGACTTCGCTGGGCGAGGCGGAGCTCAATGCACAGATCGCCGGTGTCCACGATCGCTTTGTGTTCGACGAGAGCTGCACGGCGCCCCGCGGCGCTGTCGGCAAGCTGTCGATGGGAATCGGCGGCATCAACGCCTGTGTCATCTCCCGTCCCTGGGACGAGACTTCCTGACGGAGCACGGCATGTCGGCATCCTCCACGGCCTGCGTCGTTCCCGCTGCCGTGGCCCAGGACGTGGCGCTGGTCATGGCGGTCGAGACGGTCGATCGTCGTGGCCACTACCTGGCGCAGGACGCCCGACGGCAAGCCACCGAAACGGCCCGGTCGACGGAACAGCCTCGAGCCCGTCTGGTCGGGGCAAGCGACGTGCGCGAGACACGTTGGCTCGGCGCTCGGGCTGCGTTACTCGTGCCGCAGATCTTTGCGTCGGAGGCCGGTGCTGCATCACCGCTGCTGTCCCCCCGCTTGCTGGCGATCACGGATCCCGCACGCGGCGTTCTCGGTCTCGCCATTGCCGCCGGGCTGATCGTGGGCTTGCTGACCAATGCTCTCGGCCCCAGCCGGCAGATCCATGTCCTCGCCCTTCCTCTGCTCGGCATCCTGGCCTGGAATCTTGCCGTCTTCGCCTTGATCGTCGTACGAAGGCTCGTTCCTGGCCCTCGGATGGGGGCGCCGAGGGGACTGGCGCTTCTCACTCAGCGCCTGCGGAGCCTTGGCGAGCGAAGCGTTCGTCGTGCGGCGCGGCATGTGAGTGACGCTCGAAGCGCAGCCGATCGTAGAAAGGATGCAGAAGCGAACGTCCAGCCCGAGGAGATCGTCGCCCGCTACCTCGCAACCTGGACGCAGGCATCGACCCCCTTGGCAGTCGCCCGCGTGGCCAGGGCGCTTCACGCTGGCTCACTGGCGCTGCTCGCCGGTGTCGTGGCCGGCATGTACCTTCGCGGCCTGGGCTTCGCGTACCAGGCGGCCTGGGAGAGTACGTTTCTCAGCGCGCCCACGGTGCAGCGGCTGCTGGACACGATCTTGGGGCCGGCTTCGGCACTGAGCGGGATCCACGTGCCGTCTGTGGCATCGCTCGCCGAGCAGGCCGGTACGCCAACTGGAGCGGCCACGTCCGCGGCCCCTTGGATCCACCTCTGGGCGCTGACCGCGGCCTGGGCGGTCGGTCTACCGCGCCTGCTACTGCTTGCCACGGCGGCCTGGCAGTGCCGCGCCCGCGGCCGCAACGTGACCGTCACGCTGCCGGCCGACTACCGTCGCAGGCTGCTCAGTGCCGCCGATCCGGAGGCGCGCCGGATCGACGTGCTGCTCTACAGCTATCAGGTGGCCGCGGCGGCGACCGCGCGGCTCAAGACGGCCTTGTTGGACGTCTTTGGTGCGCGGTCGGAGGTGCGCTTGCGTGCGCTGCGCTACGGGGAGGAAGTGTTCGGTTCAGCAACCACGACCACCGCGGCCGATGGGACACCCAACCCGTCGTCCGATAGCGCGGTGGATGGCGAGGCGACCTTGGGCCAGGCGTCCGACCCCTCGGTGCGCTGCCGGTTGGTGCTGTTCAGCCTCGCGCAGACGCCGGAGGCCGAGGTGCACGGCGAGGTCGTGGCGGAGCTCGCAGCGAGCCTGGGCGATGGTCAAGCACTGCTGGTCTTGGTCGACGCATCAGCCTACCGGCAGCGTCTGGGGGAGGGGGGCGAGGCGAGAATTGCCGATCGCCGGGAGGCCTGGGGACGAGTCTTACGTGCGCCGTCCCTCCATGCACCCGGTCTTGCGCCCCTGCACGTCGACCTTGCCGCCGAGGAAGGAAGGGCTGGGGCGCGTGATGCTTCAGCCGGTGAGACGGCCGGCCTTGCCACCGACAGCCTGCTGGACGGCGCCTGGCCGGTCGGCGTTCTCGACGCGCTTCGGAGGGTGTCGTGAGCACCGTCTTGCCCCACGAGAGCTCGCGAGAGTCGGAGTCGAGTCTGATGGAGGAGCGTGCGGCGGAATCGCCGCCGGATCGGATCACATTGGCCTTGGTCTCGCACACCAACGTCGGCAAGACGACCCTGGCGCGAACCCTCCTGCGGCGAGACGTCGGTGAGGTGCTCGATCAGGCGCACGTGACCGAGGTCAGCACATCCTACGATCTGGTCGCCACCGACGATGCCACCCTGGTGCTTTGGGACACGCCAGGATTCGGCGATTCCGTCCGGCTGCTGCGCCGCCTCGAGGGGGAGAAGCGTCCGATCTTGTGGTTCCTTCGTCAGACCTGGGATCGCATCGCTGATCGTCCGCTGTGGTCGAGCCAGCAGGCCATGCGTACCGTGCGCGACGATACAGAGGTCGTGCTCTACCTGGTCAACGCGGCCGAACACCCTGACGAAGCTGGCTACGTCGCCCCGGAGCTCGATCTCTTGGCGTGGACCGGCCGTCCGGTGCTGCTGCTGCTCAATCAAACCGGCGATGCATCACCGGTCGTTTCGGCTGAGCGCCGGCAGCTTTGGAAGCAGGCGACCGCCCGCTGGCCGACGGTCAAGGACGTCCTCGACCTCGATGCCTTCGATCGCTGTTGGGTGGAGGAGAGCGTGCTCTTCGCTCGCATCGAAGCGTGGCTCGATCCGGCGCGGCAGCCGACCATGCGGCGCCTGCGCGAAGCGTGGGATCAGCGCAACCTCGAGGCGTTCAGTCGGGCGCTCGATGCGCTTGCCAACTACCTCGCAGAAACGGTCCGCGATCGCGAAACCCTCGGCGAAAAGCGCCCCAATCGGGCCGAGAAGCGGCGCGGCATGGAGGCACTGGGGGAGCGCTTGGTCGCCCGCACCGAAGACATGATGGCGGCACTGCTGTCGATCCACGGCCTCGAAGGCACCGCGGCGAGCGCGATCGAGAAGGAGGCCGGCCATTTCACCATCGAGGGTGAAGAGAAGGTTGATCCAGAGCGCGGTGCCTTGTGGGGAGGCTTGGTCAGCGGAGCGCTGACGGGCCTGGCTGCGGACGTCTTCTCCGGTGGTCTGACATTCGGAGGCGGCTTGATGGCGGGTGCCATTCTGGGGGCGCTGGGCGGTGCGGGGTTGGCCCGGGGCTACCAGCTCGTCCGCGGAGACCGCCTGCCGGCGGTGCGCTGGACGCCACCCGCGCTCGACAGCCTGTGTCAGCAGGCCGTGCTCCGCTACATCGCCGTCGCCCATTTCGGCCGCGGCCGCGGTGCCTATGATGGCCGCCCAACCCCCGACCGCTGGCGCACCAGCGCGTCGTCGATTCGCTCTGCCCAGGCCGAAGCGTGGGCCCGCGCTTGGAAGCGCTCTCAAGAGGACGGTGCCAACCGGGCGGAGGCAGCGCGTGCCGTGCGTCCTCTCCTCGAGACGACCCTCCGGCAGCTCTTGCGCGACGCCTACCCAGCCGCGGCCGAGCTGTTGCGGTAGCATCTCGAGATTGCAGACCGGTGCGAGCCGTTCCGGACGCACTGGCCCCACGGACACGACTATGCGCATGTTTTTCACCAATCTCGGCTGCAAGCTGAACCAAGCGGAAGTCGACGCCCTGAAGCGTCGCTTCGTCGCTGCGGGACATCGGCTGAGCCCGTCCCTCGCCGAAGCGGACTGTCACGTGGTCAATTCGTGCACCGTGACCCATTTGGCGGCGCGCGACTCGCGCAAGGTCGCGCGCCGCGGACGTCGCGTGAATCCTGCGATGCGAACCGTGCTGACCGGGTGCTACGCCACAGAGCAGCCCGGCGAAGCCGCGCGCATCGCTGGCGTCGATCTGGTGGTGGCCAATGACGACAAAGACCGCCTGGTCGAGCGCGTCCATGAGGCTTTTCCGGATGTCGTGCCCGCGGCCACGGAGGCCGGGCTCGCCATTCCGTACGTCCCCCTCGAAATGGGCCTGGCGCGCGCCCTGGTCAAGGTCGAGGACGGCTGCAACATGCGCTGCTCGTTCTGCATCATCCCCGCCACCCGCGGTCGGCAGCGCAGTCGGCCGGTGTCCGAAGCCGTGGCGGACGTCCAGGCGCTGGCCGATGGTGGCTACCAGGAGGTGGTGATCACCGGCGTGCAGATCTCGGAGTACCGCGACGGTGAGGCGCGGCTCTACGACCTGGTGAACGCCTTGCTCGAGCAGACCACCGTCCCGCGCCTGCGCGTCACCTCGATCGCCCCATGGCGCTTCGACGAGCGCCTGCTCGATCTCTGGCGCGCCCACCAGCCGCGTCTGTGTCGACATATGCATCTGTCACTTCAGAGCGGCTGCACCGCGACCCTGCGGCGCATGCGACGGCCCTACCGAGCGGAGCAATACGCCGACCTCGTGGCACGGATTCGGGCCGCGGTGCCGGAGATGGCGATCACCACCGATGTCATCGTTGGCTTTCCCGGCGAGACCGACGAGGAGTTTGCCGAGAGCCTGGCCTTCGTCGAATCGATGGCATTTGCCAAGCCGCACATCTTTACCTTCTCGCCGCGAGCCGGCACCCATGCGGAAGGCCTGCCCGATCCGGTTTCGCCGCAGGTCAAGAAGGCGCGTGTCCACGCGATGATCGAGATCGCCCAGGCAAGTGGACGGGCCTTCCTGCAGCAGCAGGTCGGGACCCGGGCACACGTGGTGTGGGAAGACGAACGACGCGGGCGCATGACCGGCATGACCGATCACTACGCGCGCGTCTTCCGCGACGGTGAGGTCGATCCCGCGCAGGTTGCAGCGCTCCAAGGCCAGATCGAGGAAGTTCGGCTCGATCGTGTCGACGGCGACGCCCTGATCGCCAGCACGGTCGGGGATGCGACCGTCGTCTCCCCGGGCGCTCAGCGAGCATCAGGCCTGCACGTCATCGGCTGACCGACCGAGACGTGGCGCGCGGCTGCGTGGCCGATGAGCGCTGTCCTTGCGGTTGCCGCCTTTACTGGCCCAGGTATACGCGCAGGTTGGTCTCGGCGCTC
>CALFAM010000304.1 GCA_937948815.1 uncultured bacterium | reverse complement strand
GCCGGGCCCGAGCTTCGTGAGCGACGACATCGTCTTCGCCGACGGCACGGCGGTGCGCTGGCCGAGCGGGCGCGTTGACGATCAAAGCCTGATCGACAACGGGCCGTAAGGTGTCTTGGAGGCGCGACCTGTCGCGCCTCCCTTTTCCTGGTCTTCTGAGACGGTGCGCCTCCCTTCACGCCTGCTCGAGTATCTGGGATTACTCCTGAGTACAGGTAGCCAGGAGCAACCTGGTGATTCGCAGTCCCACATTAGACGTGAGCTCAGTCCGCTACGCGCACCGGAGGCGCCTTGCCCTGGCTGTTCGTGGCTGTTGAACGCGCGCATGCCGGTGGTGGCGAATCCAACGGTTGGGTTGGTGAGCCGTAGTTGACGACAGGAGCATGACACCTCATGCCTCTGTTACACGAGCTCCGAGAGCTCCGGCGCGCGACCGAGATCGATTCTTCGCTTGAGCAAGCGATGGATAAACGGCAGGCTGAGGGCGATCACGCCGAGGCTTACCGGCAGTGGCCATAGTGGCGTTCGGAAGCTCATGGTCGTGAGCGTCATGATGACGGCAAAAAGACAGAAGGCGGCTCCGAGTCTCGAGCTGCGCTCTCCCTGGCCGAGCAGGCAGAAGATCGCGAACAGACCGCCGCTGGCTGCGATGACCAGGCTCTTCATCCAGGTCGGACTGCCACGCAGCGACGTCAAGATCGGCTCGACGTCAGTACCGTAGGCGATGGGCCAGGTTTGCTCGACTGCAAGGGGCACGAGCGCTGTGGCAACGATCCCGAGCCAGACCAAGGCGAATCGCCTGTTCACCAGCCGGCGCGAGCGTACCGGGAGGCGGCCGAGTAGCGCGTCTCGTCGAGACCAACGCCGGGTCAACCCTGCCACGACCACAATGGCAGTGACGGCAGCGACCATCCACAATACGGCCCGGGTGGCCGGACCATTGGGCGCGAGATGGAAGCTGACAGAACCGATCATCGCCACGAAGAGCAGCGCACCGGCAATGAGCTTCACGCGGGCGGCCCATCCCGAACGCCAGTGGCGTCTCACGTACGCGACGAAGCGTTCGTCTTCCTGCTGATGCGCGCCCGGCGCGGAGCGCAGATGTGCGGTCTTTACGCCGTAGGCGGCCACGCATGCCACGAGCACGATCGCGGGGAAGAGAAGGTTTTCCGAGGTCGCTTGCTCTGGGGCGAGGGTTGGAAGCCTCGGCCGGTCGCCGGCCAGGTCGGAGGACAAAAGCCACGATCGGAAGGGTAGGTTTCCGAACAGAGCCCATTGCGACAGTACGAGCGCGAATGGGGGGGCGAGGGCCGCGACGTAGGAGGCGCGCGGGCCGCTCATGGCACAGGTCAGGAGGAACAACAGGCCGAAGAAGGCGACCGCCCGATCGAGGGCGTGCCATTGACGCTCACGGCCGAGTCCGTCTCGCCGCCAAGTTTGGCTCTGATATTCCTTGCGGGGTACGTAGCGCTCGAGCTCGACCGTCACGCTGGCTCCCGCGGGAACACCGAGCTCATCGAGTGCATAACGCTGAAAGGGCTGCATGGACGACCAATCAGCGGGCGCGAGCGAGACGAGCACCGAGCCGGGCTCGGGTGGATCGTCCGGGAAGTGCGACCAGCGCCTGCGATAACCATAGTTTGAGAGGTCGCCCACACCGGTTCGCCCCGTGCGGCCCGCGCGCATGGCGGCCACGGAGAGCTCGCTTGCGAGCCCGTGGTGGGTCTCGTCGCCGACGGTGAAACGAAGAAGCGGGATACCCGGGAGGCGGTCGAGGGTTTCGGCTTCCGCCGGGTTGAGCCGCTCCCAAAAGCTGGGATGCATGATCGGGGGTTCCGTCCAGTACTCCGTGAGCAACAAGCCAGCGAACGCCATCGCGCCCACTGCGGCCGCGAGCTGGAGCTGGGCTTGGAGCAAGGCGACCGGGCTGGCGGGTAGGCGGCGCACGAGTGATTCGAGGCCCTGGGTCGTCCGTGTGACGGCAAGTGCGAGAACGAACGCGACGATGAAGAGGCTCAAACGCAAGGTGCCGTCCAGCGTTCGCGTATCGTCATACCGGGTGGTCGACAGGGGGAACCAGTCCCATGCCATGCCCACTGCGACCAGGCCGACAAAGGCGAGGATCTGGAACAAGAAGCTTCTGCTTCGCAGCCAGACCTCGCGACGCATCGCTCGGCGAGCTGCCGACGATTCGAGCGGCCTAGCCATGGTTTCGGCTCCCGACCAGGTCGACGAAGATCGACTCGAGATCTGCCTCGCCCACACGAACTTCGGTCGCACCCTGCGACGCGAGCGCTTCGAGGAACGTGTCTCGCTCCGATTCTGAATCCACCCAGGCCGCGACCTGCCAGTGCTCGCCGAGCTGTCGGCAGGCGATCAGACCCGGGATCCTGGAGCGGATGGGTGCGGCTCGGAAGCGGGCGGTGACGCGACAGAGAGACTGTTTGAGCGCATCGACCGACGAGTCGATGAGCAGTCTGCCGTGTTCGAGAATGGCGACGCGGTCGGCGAGCAGCTCGACTTCGTTGAGCAGATGGGAGCAGAAGAATACCGTTCGTTCCTCCTGCGTCATGAATTCGATGATTGCCTCGATGAAGTCGCGGCGCACGACCGCATCGAGACCGGCGGTTGGCTCGTCGAGAATCAGCAGCTCAGGCTCGAAGGCCAGGGCACAAACGAGTGATAGGCGAGCCTTGTGGCCACCGGAGAGGTTCGTGATCCGTGGCTGCCGGGGCACTTCGAAGTGATCGAGAAGCTGTTCGACAACGTCGTCGCGCCAGGTCGAAGGGTAAAAGGAGCGCAGGAAACGCAGCGTTTCGACCACGGACATCTGCGGGTCGAAGTCGCACTCTTGCGGCACATACCCGACCCGCGAGCGGATCGCCACAGCGTCATCTCGCGGATCGAGCCCGAGCACGCGGCAGCGGCCGGCTTGCGGCCGTAGGACGCCGAGGAGCATCTTGATCAAACTCGTCTTGCCGCTGCCGTTGCGACCCAAGAGGCCGTAGACCGAGCCCTGGGGCACGGCGATCGACAAGCGCCGCAGAACGGGTTCTTGATCGAAGGCATGCTCGAGCTCGAAGGTTTCGATCGCGTTCTCGGTCATCGTTTCCTCGCTCGTGGTGACTTCTGGGCAAAGAACTCTTGGGCTCGATCGCCGAGCTGTTGGACCAGTTCGTCCGGCGTCACACCGATTCGCCAAGCCGCCACCAGGAGTGCATCCAGGTGAGGGTTGAGCTGGCTGCGGCGCTCTGTGGCCGGTAGCGTGACGGTTTGGTCGGCCACGAACACACCACGCCCTTGTTGCTTGACGACAACGCCGTCGTGCTCGAGCTCGCGGTAAGCCCGTGCCACCGTATTGGGGTTGATGCGCAGGGTAAGCGCCATCTCGCGAACGGACGGCAGCTTGCATCCTGCTTCGAGCTCGCCCCGAGCGACCTGGAGACGCACCTGCTCGACGATCTGAAGGTAGATCGCTTGCGGGCTCGTCGTGTCCAGTTTCAGATTCATCAACTGTATTAATACAGATAGTACAGTTTGTGTCAAGTGTTCCGCGGCAATTCGGTGTGCCGAGAGGACCGGTCAGGGAGCGATGAGGAATGGGCTGAGGCGTCGTTGGGTGATCTCGATGTGAACCTGGGCGCGTGTTTTCTCTCTTGCTTCTCTGACAAGAATCATCGCTCGTTGACGTCTATACGAGATGTCCCCAGCATTTCATCTGGGTACGGACAACAGGGGAGTTACAACATGCAAGGTAGACGCTTTTCGATCGTTGCATTCGCGCTCGTGATCACTTTCGTGGCAGCGCCAGGTCTCTGGGCACAGAATATGAACGATCCGGATGCGGCCAACGGTGACGGACCGAACCTCGGTGACCTCTTGCCCCTGGCCAGGTCGATCCTCTACCCCGATATGGAGGTCGTGTCCGCCCGACCGCTGGTTGCCACGGGTGTTTCGGACAAGTCGCTGCGCGACGCGCTCGATCTCGAAGTCTCTGTTCTGAGTCTCAAGAACGGTCATCAAGAATTGCAGACACGTTTCTCGTCGCGGCCCAATACCATCGAAGAAATCGCCATCCGCCCCGATCTCGAGAACGACACCTACACGCTTACGGTGACGCCGCTGGATCGGGAGGCTCTGGAGAAGATGGGCCTCTGGGAGACCTTCGGGGAAGGACGCGGCGCGAACGGTGTGCCGCAAAAGATCTTCGGTGGTGGTGCCATTTGCCGTGATGTCTTGGTCGGCGCACGTGATCATACGGGTTCGGCCAGCGTCATCCGCTCGACAACCCTCGCGGGCCTCAAGTGGCGCTGGTACTCAGACGACGGCTTGCTCTGCCTCGATGTGCTTCAGCGCAGGCAAGGCTGTGATCCGGCGCACCGCATGAACCAGGTCGGCTGCTCTCAGATCGGGACCAACGATGGGCGGTTCCATGCCACGCAGAAGATCCTCGGCGGATACCAAGGTACACCCCCTGGCTCACCGGCGCTCACGATCTTCAGTACGGCTGAAGTCAGGGCAACAGGATTCCGCGGCACGGTCGCGACCTCATCGGTCATTCTTCCGAGCAGCGAGCCCAACCTTCACATTGGTCTCGTCTCGGACACAATCATTCCCTGCCCGCAGCCACACATCTGATCTGCGGCTTCACAAGTCTCGAGGCCGAAGCGCTCCTGGGAGCTCGTCCATGGGGAGAGGTGGCGCCGCGTGCCACCGCTCCTCGGTTGCGATTGGTTCTCGTGCCGACATCGTCTTCGCGGATGGGGCAGCCTTCCACGGGCCGCGGCAGGGTCGATGATCAGAGTCTGATCGACAACAGTCCCTGATCGATTCACCACCATGGGTATGGTGCGGCGGGTGTGCCCGATCGGATGCGTAGGCCCTTCTTTGTTGGCTTCTCAGTCGAACAGTGCGCGAATACCGCTGGTTTCTTCGATCGAGATCTCTTGTGGCAGATGACGTCCCGCGACCCACAGGATGCGCTGGGCTGCCAGATCCTTTTCGAGTTGCCGGACGGCACGCCGGAGATCCTGGAGCGAGTGGATCTCAGCGTGACCTTCGGCACAGCACCAGGTCTGCGGCACCGGATCTGGCCGGCTGTGGGAGACCGAGGCGTCGCTGACGGTCCAGATGTAGAGGGGCACGGAGAGTGAGCGAAGGAAGTCGCGGACCATGGGTGCGGGGAATCGGCTCGCATCATCCGGCTCAGGGCCGAGCACGAGAACGACGGCGCGTCGGCGGTTGTTGGCGGTGGCCGCGACACCGGCGACGGCGACGGCGTCGGCCAGGCGCTGGTGATCCCTCGTGTCGCTGAGCACCACATCCTGGGTCAGCGCCCAGAAGATGCCGCCGTCCCTGGCGTCAAAGACGGGTGAGGCAGGAAAGAGCTCCATGCGGACCTCCTCCCGCTCGACCTTTTGGGTAGCCGGCCAGATCATGCGTACCTGATCGTCCGAGTCGATCGTCAGCAGACGCCGGAGCGCGTCGCGAGGCGAAGCCGCGATGCCCGTGACACGTGGCTCGGCCCCTTCCGCCCCGGATGAGATGCCGGTGCTGCCAACCCCACGGGCGTCGCGCATGCCGATCCGCTCGATGATCCGGTCGGCAGCATGGTCCCGAACGAAGACGATCTCGGCGTGTCCCTTCTCAGCAGAGCGTACCGGCAGTGGCGTGGCAGTGGGCTGAACGACCACCGAGAGGGCGGCCAGCGGGGGTAGGCGCCGCGAGGTGAGCCGGACGGGAATCGCGGTCAGCTCAGTATTGGTCTCGGTGCCGTGCGCGCCGCCGAAGCTCGCGACGACCTGGATGTGCTGACGGGGCGAAAAGGTGAGATCCACGACCAGCAGGTGAAAACTGGAAGGATCGCGGTCGGGAATCGGGATGAACGCGGGGTCGTCGACCGGCAGAGGTTCGCCGTCGAGCGTCGCGCGTACCGTGAGGGGGCGATCGGCTGCCACGCTCTGCCAGGTGAGCCGCGCGCCCGTGACGCGCCCGTCCATCCGTTCGAGCACGAGGCCCGCTTCGGCTGTCGGTCGCGCAACATTGAGCAACTGGGTGGCCTCGCCGAGCGCGGTACCCGCCGCGTCGCGGGCAATGGCAACCAAGCGTCGGGGTGCCAGGCGATCACCAAAGTCGACGCGGGCCCGCCATGGTGGGTGCGACAGGTGGGCGACGATTTCGTCGTCGAGCACGATCTCCACCGTCGCGACATCCATGCCGACGGTCACCTCGACGGGCTGGATGCCGATCAGAAGGCCGAGGTAAAGGCTGACGAACTCGATCACCATGTGCTCTCCCTTGGTTCAAGCCAGAACGTCACGCGGGAACGTCGCGCAGCACGCTAGCGATGACCGCCGGCGGAACCTTGACCAGAACGTGACCGTGCCGATCGACCGGGCTTCCAGCCTGCTCCCTGCCGCCATTGATGGCGGGAATGGAGCCGCGATTCCGTAGTCCTGGGCAAGTCGAGCGTGGCCCGACGGGATCTCCCGGCGGAGTCAACATGCGATGATGCGACGCTCGAGCGGCCGGCAGGCTGGCCATTCCGCCTTCTCGCGCGGCGCTGGGGGGACTGCTGTTGCCAGAGGGGGACGCCAGGGAGCGACGGCAGCCCGTTGCCGCTTCGGCCCGTGAAAGCCGCATCACGACACGAGATCATGGGCTGGGGCGTGTCGAGGGGAGACGATGGTTGAATATTCAAAAGACGGGAAGGAGGCCAGCGTGGGAAACCGACAGATCGCCTGTACACGGGTGACGAAGGCTCGGCTGTTGACCATGGTTGCGGCCGCAACCATCGGGGGCTGGTTGGCCGGTGAGACCCTCGGCCAGCAGTCCGCGCCGAGCTCGGCAACGACATCGTACGAAGGACCAGTCGACACCATTGTCGACAGCACCACGGTCATCGCGGTCGAAGTGCCGGTGACTGTCGTGCGCCAGGGGGAGGCGGTGCGCGACCTCGGCGCGGAGGACTTCGAGGTGCTGGTCGACGGTGAGCCGACGCCCGTGTTGGGCTTCGAACGGGTCGACTTGCAGGTCAGCAGTGCGGCCTCTGAGCCCACGGCTGCGTCGAGCGTGGCCGAGCCGAGCGCTGCGGCACGCCGACACTTCCTCTTTCTGTTCGACCTGGCCATGACGGCACCGAACGCAGCACGCCAAGGCCTGGCGGCTGCCCAGGAGATGCTCGGTGCGAGCCTGCACCCATCGGATCGGGTCGCGATCGGTGTCTATGGCGAAGCCACGGGCGCGCGACTCTTGTCGGGATTCACCGAGAATCGAGGTCAGACACGACTGGCTATGCAAGCGTTGTCGATGGTCGTCGGTGGCGGTGGCCGTCGCACGGCCCGCGAGGTGCAGGCGCTCATCGCCGAGGCCGGGGACCAGGCTGGGGAGGGCTTGCGACAATTCGCGGCCGACGCGCCTTCGTTTCTGAAGCTCCAAGGCGGAGGCGTGGTCAGCGCGCGCAGCCTGGCGGGAGAGGCGCTGGCCGGATGGGCACCTGGCGGCGGCCGGGGCGGCGATGGTGTCGCCGAGACCCTTGCCGACATGGAGGCAGACTTCCAGCGCGAGACGCGACCGGCGCAGGTCCGCAGTCAGTCGTTCCGGTTTCTCGAAACCCTCGGCGATCTGGCGGCTGCCCTCGAGGCCATCCGCGGGCAGCGCTACTTCGTGTTGTTCTCAGCCGGTCTCGAGGAACGGGTGCTGGAGTCGCGTGGCAACAGCAGTGGCGCTTCAGAGCTTCACCGTGTGCTCGGCCAGTTTTCCGAGACCGGATGGGAAGTCCATGCCATGGCGGTCGGTGGTCAGCAAGGGCTGGGCGGACGCAGCATGGGCTTTCTCGCCGATGCCACCAACGGGTACGCCTACCGCAACATGCAGCCGGCCGCAGCCCTTGGCCGCATGATCGAGCTCACCAGCACAGCCTACGTGCTGACCGTGCAGCCGACCAATCTAGGGCCTGAGGGTTCCTACAATCCGATCGACGTGCGTCTGCGCTCCGGGCGCGGCGAAGTGCGACATCGGGTCGGTATCCGCACACCATCGCTCGAGTCGTTCGAACCGGCGACCTTCGATGCGCTCGCGGTGGGGGGCGCCGTGGCGACCTGGCAAGACGGAGGATCGATCGACACGCGCCTGTTGGCCATGCCATTCAAGGAGCCTGGGGTCGGCGAGACCCCTGGCGGCTCGGGTGCGCGTGTCCCGCTGGTGATCGAGCTTGCTGGCGCCGACTTGCGTGAACGTGCCGCAGGAGGGCCGCTCCACCTGATTGTCGACGGCTATCTTTTGGTTCCGCCGTCCGGTGCCATTCCGCTCTTCGTGCAGCCGTTGGTGCTCGACCCGGCGAGTCACGCAGCAGCCTTCGCCGCGAAAGGGGGCGTCAAGCTCTTCGCCAACATCGCATTGACCGCGGGCGAGCATCGGGTACGGGTTGTGGTTCGCGATCCGATTCAGAAGGACTACAGCGTCGCGACACTTCCGGTTTCCGTTCCGCGTTTCGGTGCCGGTATCCCCCAGGTCCTGCCGCCGCTCTATCCCGAGGTCGAGGATCGGTGGCTCTACGTCGGCCAGGAAGGGGTAGCGTCGACGGTCGATGCCGGTTTCCCGTTCCAATTCGAAGGCAGCAACTTCTTGCCTCAGGTGACGCCTTCGGTGCGGGCCGGCGCTGCATTGCCGATCTTTCTTGCCGCCGTGGACCTGCCCGACGACGGTGCCGGATTGCGTGTGGTGCTCGAGACTGCGGCGGGTGATCCCATGCCGAACGACCGCATGCAAATCGGCGGCACCATGGAAAGGGCCGAGAACGGCTTGATTCGGGTCATGGCCAGCCTCGACACCACTGGCCTCACCCCCGGCCAGTATCGGCTACGGCTGGTCTGGAGCGATGCCGAGACCGGCGTCGTCCGCGAAGCCTGGCAAGGCTTTGCCGTGGTACCGGGACTGCCGATATTCGGGCCCGTAGACGACACAGATCTTGGTTGATCGTTCGTGGTTGACGGCCCTGGAAGGGCTGTTTGACAAGGTCTGGGGCTGACGACGCACTGCGGCGCCAGCCCTGGGTGCCACGGGCCTCAGTTTCTGGCCAATCTGGTAGGAATGCGCTACGGCGTGCTGCCGACGCTGCTGCCGCTGCCGGCTGTGATCAGTTGGCCGTCGGCATCGATCACCTGGATGTTGTCGAAGCCGATCTCGCGCAGGCCGGGCTCGATCTTGGCACGGTCGCCGACCACGACCCACACCGTCTGCGCAGGTGTCAGGATCTCGCGGGCCGCCTCAGCAACTTGTGCCTCACTGAGCTCCTGGATGGTCGCCGGGTAGGCGGTCCAGTGATCCTCGGGAAGGTCGAACTCGACCATCTCGATGATCGCGCCGAGCACGGCGCGCTGGGTCTCCCAGCGGCCTGGCAGGGTCAGAGTCTGTAAGTCCTTGGCCTTGGCGACCTCGGCAGGAGTCGGGGGATTGTCACCCATGATCCCCATGATCTCCTTGCGCAGCTCGAGGAGGGACTCCTTGGTCTTGTCGGTCTGTACCGGCGCCATTGCGAGGTATGGACGCTGGCCGCGGGCATCGAGCATGAAGCTCGAGGCGCCGTAAGACCAGTGTTTGTCTTCGCGCAGGTTCATGTTGATGCGGGAGGTGAAGCC
The DNA here is from genome assembly GCA_937948815.1 of uncultured bacterium. Taxonomy (GTDB): domain Bacteria; phylum Acidobacteriota; class Thermoanaerobaculia; order Multivoradales; family J023; genus J023. The sequence goes on along the minus strand of CALFAM010000304.1, from coordinate 14,497 downwards.
ACCGCCCAGGACCTGGTTCATCGTCTCGATTGCAGCTTCGTCCGGGTTGGCCTTGGGCGGCACGACGTGGCCACAGACGATGATCGACTGGAGGGCATCCGGGCGATCGATCAGATAGAGCGGCCTGCCAGTGGGCATGTCGACGTCGCCGATATTCTTGGTCGGCACCGAGCCCTGCTTCCAGCTTCCGAAGAGGCGAGCCAGCTTGGGTTCGATCTCGCTCAAGGTGGTGTCACCGGTCACGATCAGGGTGGCGTTGTTGGGCTTGAACCAGTCGCGATGGTAGGTCGCCAGGGTCTGGCGATCGATTTTCGGAACAGACTCAGCGGTGCCGGAGCCGGTGAACGGCACGGCGTAGGCGTGACCGTCACCATAGATCAGCGGTGGGAAGACGCGTAGCGCCATGAAGAAGGGATCGAGCTTCTCGCGATCGATGGCGGCGAGCTGCTGGATCTTCTTGCGCGCCAGCTCATCCTCGGGGAAGTCCGGATGAAGCACGATGTCGGCGAAGAGGTCGAGGCTGGCGTCGAGGTTCTCCCCGAGAGCGTACAGCCGGACGTAGGCGCTGTCCAAGCTGGCGCGGGCCGTGAGCTCAGCGCCCAACAAGGTGAGCTGCTCGCTGATCTCGAGCGCGTCGCGAGAGGTCGTGCCCTCGTCCAACATGTCCATGACCAGGTTGGTGGTACCCGGCAGTCGCCCGGCGTCCGCCGCGAAACCAGCGTCGACGACCAGGGCCATCGACACCAAGGGGACGCTGTGGCGCTCCGCGAGAATGATCTCGAGGCCATTGTCGAGAGTCGTCCGTTCGAGCTTGGGGAAGTCCGGCTGGGGTGGCGTGCCAGAGGGGGGTAGGCCGGAGCGGTCGGCACCCGTGCTTGCCGTCTTGTACTCGGGGAATGGCACGACGTCGAGGGCAAGCAAGCCATCGGTCAGCCAATCATGCGAGGCGCGCTGAATGTCCTCGACTCGGGCACCGAGCTTGCGATCGAGCTGCTGCTTGTAGAAGTCGGGGCTACCGCCGTAGATTTCACTACGGGCGAGCAGATCCGACTTGCCGCTGAATCCTCCAATTCGTTCGATGCCACGAAGGAAGTCCGCGCGCCACTGGGTCTGAACCCGCTTGAGCTCGGCTTCGGTCGGTCCGTCGGCGGCAAAGCGTGCGATCTCCTCTTCGATCGCCTGCGAGACGGCAGCCTTGTCCTCTCCAGGCAAGACGGTCGCCCAGACCACGAACTGGCTGCCCAGTTCCTTGGTCCAGTTGAAGGCGACCACGTCGCTGGCGATCTGTTCTTCGTAGACCAGCCGTTTGTAGAGCCGCGAGGTCTTGCCGTCCGCGAGAATCGAAGCAGCGAGCTCCAGATAGTCGGTTTGCGGGCTGGTAATCGGGGGTGTATTCCAGACGCGAACGGTCCGCGCCTGTGGTACCCGATCCTCGATCGTGACGTGGTGGGTTCCCGACATCTTGGCCACCCAGGATTCCTGGCGAGCAATCGGCGGACCGGACGGAATGTCCCCGAAGTAGTGCTCGACACGCTCGAGGACGTCCTGGGCCTCGACATCGCCAGCCACCACGAGCACCGCGTTGGCGGCGCCGTAGTAGCGCTCGAACCACTCGTGCACATCCTCCAGGCTGGCGGCTTCGAGGTCTTCCATGCGGCCGATCGTCGACCAAGAGTAAGGATGGCCGTTCGGATAGGCGTTCTCGACAATCTGGCTGAAAACCCGGCCATAGGGTTGGTTCTCGCCCTGTCTCTTCTCGTTCTGCACCACTCCTCGCTGCTCGTCGAGTCGGTCCTGGTCGATCGCGCCCTTCAGGTGACCCATGCGGTCCGACTCCATCCACAAAGCCATGTCGAGGGACGAAACGGGCACGTTCTGGAAGTAGTTGGTGCGATCGCTGTCGGTGGTGCCGTTCATCTCGGTGGCGCCAACCCGATCGTAGGCCTTGAAGTAGTCGTCGTTGTAGTTTTCCGAGCCGTTGAACATCAGGTGCTCGAAGAGGTGGGCGAAACCAGTGCGGCCGAGCTTCTCGTCCTTCGAGCCGACGTGGTACCAGACGTTGATCGCCACGATCGGGGCCTTGTGGTCTTCGTGCACCACGAGAGTCAGGCCGTTGTCGAGCACGAACTTCTCGTAGTCGATCGTGGGAATTCCCGCCTGGCCATCTGCGGCTGATGCCAGAGAGGCGCTGAAGATGCCGAGGCTGAGAAGAAGAAGCCAGAACGCGAGCATGGGATCGACGCGCGCGGAAGAGCGATGGAGAGACATCGGGTACCTCCCGGAGGAGTGATGGACGGGTTGTAGACGCGCGTCTGCCATGCGGACGCAGTCCGAGGGATGAGTGCTATACGGATGTGAGACGCAGTTTGTTTTCGTGTCGCACATAACAATGACGGTTGGGCGCTGGCAGGAAGGTGCTTGGCTTCGTGCCCTTGCCCTCTTGGCGTCGTCGCCGAGACCCTGGCCTTCGCGCCGAGCCGCCAGAGCGTGCCTTCTCTCGTGTACCTGGCGATGCCTTTCGGTCACACCCCGGGGCCGGCGCCAGGAAGGCGCTTGCGCAGCCAACGCGCTTCACGGGCCAACGCGCGCCCGAGGGCGCGACCGGTCAGCAAGATCGGAGAGGTCTGGCCAAACGCGCCGGCGATGGCGTACAGCGTTCGAGGGCCGACCCGGTGACCGCCCGTGATCGCCCAGATCGGCTCCCAGCTTTCGGGCAGGAATTTAGCCTTGAAGGCGTCGAGCCCTTCGAAGTCGTAGAAGCGTCGTCCGTGGGCACGTAGCCAGCGGAGGACCAGGCGCAGCCAGAGGGCATGGTGCGGCTGCCCCAGGCCCGAGCGCTGGGAGAGCGGAGACAGCCCGAGGGTGACGTAGCTGGCGCCTTCGGCGTGGAGATGGCGCATGGCGGCGTCGATCATGAGCTCGGCGGTACCGTTGGGGGCGCCGTGTCCGCGGACGATCTGCTCGATCAGCCAGCCACTGCGTTGAGGAATGGGGGAGGCCACCAAGAAGCCGACCACCGCGCGGCCGTCTCCGTCTGCGGCGCCGAAGGTCGCTTGCGCGCATGAGGGCAGAGGGTCCCGGTGGGCCACGAAGACGCGTCGGTCGTAGAGGCGCTCGAGGGTCTCCGGTTCGACCAAGAAGTGCAGCGGCGGTAGACCGCGTGTGGCCAGCCACTCCTCGAGGCAGCGATGAAGCGCAGGATGGGCGGTGGCGCGTTCCGCCGGCCAGGGTGTGATGGTCACGCCCTTGTTGCGCGCCCGACTGAGCTGCGCGCGCAGCGATGCCTTGGACGCCAAGATGTCGGGCCAGGCCGCCGGATCCCAGACCGGCTGCGCACCAAGCAGCACGCGATCGAAGGGCCCACGCTGGGCCAGCGTCTCGGCCAGGCGTTCGCCCGCCGCAAAGTAGCAGGCGCGTCGGCCGGCGGCCCGTGTCTCGGCCTCGAACCGTTCGACCAGCTCCGGCAGCCGTGCCACCGGACACACCGGCGCACCCGCCACGATGCGGTAGCCATGGGCTGACACATAGCCCAAGACGCCATCGCCCTCGGCCGTGAACCAGCGTGCGATGCCAGGATTCAAGATCTGGTACGCCGTCGCGTTCCAACCATGCGCCAGCACCAACTCGCGTGTGCGAGCGAGCTCATCCTGCGTCGACCGGCCAGCCATACCGGCCATCGTACTGCGTGGCGGCTTGGAGGCGGTGCGGCCCGCGCGGCAAGGGGCACGGGCCGCAGAGGGTGTCAAGGCGTGGTGCTGCTCCACGCCGTGGGGTGAGTCGACGTCTTGCGGAACGGTTGGCTACGCGCGACGTTCGGCGTCGCGGGCAGCGAGCCAGGCGTGGGTGGCTCGCAGGAGGTCGGCGCTCTCGGGGCTCAGGCCGAAGAGGTCGATGCTGCTGGGGCGGGGATGATCGGCTGGCGTTGGCTCAGCGAGCTCGAGGACGTTACCGGCCACAGCGTAGGGCGCGCCCTCGTCCGGGTCGCCAGGGTCGGCCGGTACGAAACGTCCCGCCGCATTCCGAACGATGCCCCGTCGCGCAATATGGGACATGCGTTCGCAGAGCATTTCGACCAGCGCCTCGGGATCCATCTTGAAGAGCTTGCTCGCGACCGTGGCGAATGTTGCATCGTTGGGCAAGGTCTCGCCTCGGGTGTACTTGCTCCAGTTCTTTTCGGAAACACCGATCGCGTCAGCCCACACCTTTTTGTCCAGATCCGCGACGCTGCAGCGCTCGGCAAGCAGCTCGGCGAAGGCGTGACAGGTTAGGGTGTGCGTGATCACGAGAGCACCTTATCGAGCGCCCTGTGATCGATTCAATCGCCGAATTCTGAGATTTTCTCGCTACAAGAGAAAGGTGCTCTGCTGATCGCTGGGACTGTACGGTGATTTCTGCCATTCAGAGAGCGAGATCGCTCGGGCGGGCGAATTCACGTGTGAAAATCCCCTTTTGTGGCGAGAAAAGTAGTTCTCTCTAAAATAGAGAATAGGTGTTGAATTCCAGAGAAACTTGATTCGACCTAAGGTGTCACGGGCCCCGATACCGGCACGAATCTGAGGAGTCAACCCAGAGGATTCGACCCAGAGGAGTCAACTTGCCGAACCCGCCTAGGGTGTTTGTTCTCCGGCCAGGCGCACGCCGAGGCCGGGACGATCGAGGGGACGCATCATGCCGTTCTCGATCACGAATCCGCCTTGCGCGGGTTCTCGGGCCAGGTCGAAGCTACCGTCGAGGTCGAGGTAGCGGGTGCGGGGAGATGCGAAGGCTGCATGCAGTGCCGCGGCAATCGAGATCACGCTTTCGTCCATACAGCCCCACATGAGGTCCATGCCCGCGGTTTCGGCGATGGTGGCGATCGCGCGCGCACCGGTCATGCCGCCGCACTTCATCAGCTTGATGTTGAGAATGCCGCATGCTGGATTCCCGTCGGCCTCCGGGACCGAGAGTGACCAGGCGTCCGCGGCGTCGTGAATGCTCTCGTCCGCGGCCACCAGGGCACGTAGATCGCCGTCGAGCTGTCGTAGATCCTTCTCGGCGCCGCGCGGCAAGGGTTGCTCGATCAGCTCGAGGTCGAGCTCGCGCGCCAAGGGGCCGAGCGTTCGGGCGGCGGCGAGGTCATAGCCCTGGTTACCGTCGATGCGGATGGCGATCTCGGGGCCGACCGCGGCGCGCAGGGCACGCAGCCGTTCAGCGTCGGCTTCGAGGTCTGTTCCCGTTTTGACCTTGAGGTGTCGGAAGCCACGATCGAGGTATTCCTGCGCCTCTTCGAGCGCTTCCTCGGTCGACTTGATGCCGATGGTGATCGAGGTCGGCAGGGCGTCGTGGCAGCGGCCGAGCAGGTCGACGACCGGTACCTCCAGGATCTGGCCGAGGAGGTCGTGGAGCGCCATGTCGATGGCCGCGCGCGCTGCCGGCGTCTCTGGAAGGCGATCCGCGGTCTGGCGGCACAGGCGACCGAGCTGCCTGGGGTCTTCACCATGAAGCTCCTTCAGGCCGTTCGCCAAGGCGCCGTAGCTCGCGTCTTCGTCTTCGCCGGTGATGTCGGGCGCCGGGGACGCGCTCCCAAGGCCCACGTGCCCGCCGTCCGTCTCGATATGGGCGAACAAGAGCTCTACCGCGTCGCGGGTGGCAAATGCGATGGTGTAGGGGCGGGTGAGGGGAATGGCCTGCCGCCAGCAGGTTGCCCGTGTGATCTTCATGAAGGTGAGCTCGACGTCGGGTCGGACGCGCGAAGCGGCAAGCCGAGGCGGGCGCACAAGGTGTCGACAAGGCGGTCGACGCCGTCACGAAGCGGCAGTACGACGGGCATGGCGTGCGCGGCTTCGAGCTCGGCGGCGGCGGCGCGGGCGTCGGCCTCGCTCAGGCCCTCGTCGTTGATGGCCATTGCCAGCACGGGAACGCCATAGGCCTGGATCAGCTGAATCTCGCTGGCGGTCGAGGGAATGGCCAGCGCGAGATCCTCGAGCCCTTCGAAATAGGTTCGTCCCGGAACGACCTGCAGAATCACGCCCGCAGGCGCGGCAGACAACAGCAGCTCGGAGCCGGCCGGGCCTGACGGGTTTCGTAGGGAGCCTTGGCCCTCGATCAGCATCAGGTCCGGCTTGGTCTCGCGGGCGCAGTCGAGGATCGCGCGCTCGAGCTCGCCCGAGACGAAATCGTTGGGTGTGGCGTCGAAAAAGAAACCGTGTCGGTACCCTTGCAAGTAGCCCGTCTGGCCGGTGAACACCACTTCGGCGCGCAGGCCACGGGTTGCCATGGATTCGCGTACGAAGCCTGCCGTGGTGCGTTTGCCCACGGCGCAGTCGGTCCCCAGCACGGCGATCCTCGGTACCTTTAGATCGAGCACGTCGCCGGTCCAAAACGCCAGCTCGTGGGCCGGACGGGTGCGGCGAAAGTCGATCAGGCGCGCGCCTCCCGCTTGGGCTGCGACGGCGATCTGCGGATCGTCGGCCAGGGAGGTGTGCAGCCCATTGACGATCGTGAGCCCGGCCTGGGCTGCTGCCATGACTTCGGCGCGCACGTCGTCCGGCAAGACACCGCCTCTCGTGGCCAGGCCGATGACGCAGACCTTCGGCTTCGGTGTGGCGGCCAGCGCCTGATGAATCGTGGCGACGACGGGGATGCCGCGGGTACGGCCGTCGATCACCTCCCCAGCGTCTTGACCGGCGTGATCGGCGTCCACGACGGCGACGATTTGGAACCGACTCGGGCCTCGCACCAAGCCGTGGGTCGTCTTGCCGTGTAGCGAGCCGAGCTGACCATTGGCCAAGGCAACTGCGGGGGCACCGATCAAATCAGAGGGTTCGTTGAGCATGCATGAACGCTAGCCCGCGGCCTCGACCGGGGTCAAGGGTGATGCCTGTTCCGGCTGCGTGGCTTGCCAGGGAATCTCGAGAGTAGCGTGATCCCAGGCCCAAACCGCGCAGCCGCGTCGATCTGAGCTGGTTCACGGGGCCAGGCGCGGCGCAACCCTCAGTGCACGTTGCCGTATAGTCACACTGTAGTCCTTGCTGAGTGACCAACGGACGGGCAACGAATGGACGGGCAGCGATGAAACGATTGGGTGACTTCGAGCAGCTGGTGCTCTTCGCCATCCTGCGATTGGATGCGCAGGCGTACGGTGTGTCGATTCGACTCGAGATCGAAGCGCGCGCCAACCGGTCGGTATCGGCTGGCGCGCTCTACACGACCTTGGGGCGTCTCGAGCGTCGTGGTCTGGTCGAATCGACGATCGGCACGAGCACGGCCGGACGTGGCGGACATCCGCGCAAGTACTACCAGCTTCGGCCGGCCGGCGCGCGGGCCCTCCATGCCATCACGACCCAGCTCGGTGCCATGTCGCAGGGGCAGCTTCCCGCGCTTGCACGCCTCGCAGAGCGAGGAGAGCGCTGATGACGCCGCAAGCCTCGAGACCCAAGGCCGAGCCTGCGCTTCCGTGGCTGCTGCACCAGCTGGTCCGGCTCTTCGTTCCAGCCGCGGATCGTGCCGTGGTGATGGGCGACATGCTGGAGATGTGGACGCGCCGATTCGGTTCGCGGCCGCGCGGGATCACTGCCTACGGATGGTTGGTGCGCGAGGTACTTTCGACGGCAGTCGCCTTTTCACTCAGCCGATTCGAGCCCCTGCATACGCGCAACCGTCAAACGATCTCGAGCGATGGCGTGTCCAGTGCCCTGCCTGGATCCGGTCGTCGGGCTCGACGGTCGTCCTTCTCTTGGTATGCGGCACTGTCTCGCGTTTTCCTCGATCTTCGGTTCGCACTGCGTAGATTGACGCGGCGTCCCGGCGAGTCGCTCCTCGCCGTGGCCATCCTGGCGACCGGCCTGGGAGCGACAAGCGCGATCTTCTCGGTGGTTCGCGGGGTTCTCTTGGAGCCGATCGACCTTCCGGAATCCGAGCAGCTGGTCGTGCTCTGGACGACCGACGAAGCGAGCGGGGTCTCCTACAACAACTCCGGACCCAACCTGCTCGACTGGCAGCAGCGTGACGATCTCTTCGCGGGCCTGTTTCCGTATCTCAGCGAAACGGTGGTGATCTCCCGAGATGGCAAGCGCGAGCGGGCCGAGATCGCTCGAATCGGCGCCGATGCCTTCGCGGTCGTTGGCCTTCCAATGGCAGCCGGCCGTGGCTTCACCGCGGCGGAAGAGGGCGCTGGCCGCCCGCCGACCGTCGTCCTGGATCACGCTTTCTGGCAACGACGCTTCGGCGGTGCGCGCGACGTTCTCGGCACGCTGCTCTCGGTCGATGGCGAGCCTCGCGAGGTGATCGGCGTTGCGGCGGCTGGCTTTGGCTTGCCCCAGCTCGGGCGGCGCGCGCTCTATCTGCCGTTTGACCAGCCGCTCGATGCGCGCGGTCGTGATCAGGTTTGGCTCGGCGCTGCGGCGCGCCTGCAACCGGATGTCGGTCTCGAGCGGGCGCAAGCGGCTCTGGACAGCCTGCACGGCAGCCTGATCGAAGCCCATCCCGAGCTGGCCGGATCACGTGTCACGCTCCGGAGCCTGCACGAAGATCTCGTACGCGAGGTTCGAGCACCCCTCGAGGCCTTGCTCGCAGGGGCCGTCTTCGTGCTGCTGTTGGCGTGCGCCAACGTCGCGAACCTCTTGCTCGCCCGTCTGGTGCGCCGCCGTGGGGAGCTCGCCGTCCGCCGTGCGCTCGGTGGAAGCCGTGGTCGGATCGTGGGGCAGCTGGTCTCAGAGAACACACTGCTCGCGGGTGTCGCGGCCGTCGCTGCGTTGGGGCTCGTCGGCCTCTCTCGCAAGCTCCTGGCATTTGCAGAGCCGCTCGGCGTACCGCGTCTCGAGCTCGTGCGCCTCGACCTACCGGTAGCACTGTTCACGGTCGCTCTGGCTTTGGGCGCGGTGATGCTCCTCGCTGGCGTGCCGCTGACCTTGATCAGCCGCACAGGCGTTTTGTCCGCGAGCCGGGGCGCCGATGCGCGTCGGAATCGAGGGGTGCTGCCGCAGATCTTGGTGGTGGCGCAGGTCGCGCTGGCGGCGGCGCTGCTCTTCGGGGCCGGCCTGCTGGGGCGCAGCCTTCTTGGTCTCGTGACGATGGATCCTGGCTTCCAGCCCGCGCGTGTCATCGCCGCGGACCTTCAGCTCCCGAGTGATGCGTTTGCCGATCGAGAGTCGCGGCGGGAGTTTTGGGCTCGCCTCGAGGCCAGTGCGCGCGACCTACCGGGTGTCGAGAGCGCCGGCGTCACCCTCTTTCCACCGTTGCGCGAGATGCGCGTCAACTACGCGGTGCGCCTCGGTGGGCGTGATGTGCCCCCGGTCGGCCAAGAGCCAGCGGCCGATTTGGGTGTTGCGACGGCAGGCTCGTTCGAGACGCTCGGGATCCCGCTGCTCGCCGGGCGGCTTTTCGCAGCCGGCGATGCCGATCGACCGCCGCAAGTGGTCATCAACCAGGCAATGGCCGATCAGCTCTGGCAAGACGGATCCCCGATTGGCGCGCAACTCGGCGTGTTGTTCTCACGCGACGAGCCGCCTGTCTGGCACGAGGTGATCGGCGTCGTCGGCAACGTCAAGCAAACCGGGCTCGATGCTCCGGACCGATCGTTCTTCTACCTCGACATGATGCAGCGCGCACAGCCGCTGGCCAGTCTTCTGGTGCGCGGCCGGAGTACGTCGGATGCGTCTTTCGAAACGGCCATCGCGGAGCTGGTTCGGACGCTGGACCCACGGATTCCGACGCCGCAGCTCGAAGCTCTCGAAGGTGCGCGCCAGCGCTCCATGGCCCGGCCGCGGTTCATCGCGCTGGCGGTTTCGTGTTTGGCTGGCGTCGCCCTGCTGATCGCATTCGGCGGCGTCTTTGGTGTGCTGGCTCATCAGGTCGAGGACTGCCGTGGGGAGATCGGCATTCGGATGTCGCTCGGCGCGCGGCGCGGCGCGGTCGTCGGCGGACTACTCGGCCGAAGTCTGATCAGCATCGCAATGGGCGCACTGATTGGGCTGGCGATGGTCATGGCGCTGGCTCGTCAGTTCGAGACCTTTCTGTTCGGCGTCCGCGCGACCGATCCTCTGACACTGCTGACCATCGGTCTGGTGCTCGTCGTCGCTTCCTTGGCGGCCAGCGCCCTTCCTGCCCTTCGCGCCGTTTCGGTATCGCCAGCGACGGCGCTTCGCAAGGAGTAGGCTGCGGCCGGCGCGATAGGTCCGGCGTTCGAGCTGTCGACGATCGATGATGTGACAGCGACCCGGGTAGTGCGCGATCATTCGGCTCGGGATGCGCTACCGATTCAGCAACTACACCTTGGACCTCGAAGCCGGCACCCTCGTCGGCGCGCGTGGTGAGGTGCGGCTGCGGCGCAAGACCTTCGATTTGCTGTGTGCCTTCGTGCAAGAGCCCGTGCACGTGCTGTCGAAGGACAAGCTGCTCGACGCGGTCTGGGGCGCCGTGCACTTGCACCAGGACTCGCTGTCCCAGGCGGTCAGCGAGCTGCGCCGTGCGCTCGGTGACGACGCCAAGACGCCGCGCTTCATCGAGACCGTCCACGGGCGCGGCTACCGCTTCATCTGTCGAGTCACCGTCGACGAGCCGGCCGTCGCGGAACAAGAGGCTGGCACCTCGAACCGCACCTCGAACCAAGAGGCTGGCACCACTCGCCAAGGCGCCCCCATCCAAGAGGCTGGCACCTCGAGCCGCACCCCAGAGCAAGCAGAGCAATCGGGTGGCACCTCGAACAACCCCTCGAGAAACCAAGAGGGTGGCACCTCAGCCTCGGGTATCCCGAGGCTGCTCGCTGGCCTGACGATTCTGTTGCTCGGCCTGGGCGTGATCTACGTCACCCGTACCGAGACTGCGGCAGGTAATGCGACAGCTGACGCGTCGACGGGTACGCTGGCTGGCCAGGCGGAACGACCCCTGCTGCGTCTCGTGCTTCTCGATTTGGTCGACTCGGGTGTGGGCGAGCCGTCGTGGTTGGTGACGGCTGTACCGGCGCTGCTCGGCAGTCAGCTCGCGCGCCACAGAGATGTCTACGTGTATCCCCGCAGCCGCCTCCTGACGATGCAGACAGACTTGGTTCTCGATGCAGAGAGAATGCTCGCGCCGCAGTCAGACGATCTGCGAGCGATCCACCGCTACCTCGATGCGGACGTGGTGGTTGCTGGCTCGGTGCGTGGTCTGACGGCGCCTGAGAAGGCTGCGGCGCGGTCCGAGATCACGCTTCAGGTTTTCGATGCGCCGAGCGGACGGTCGACCCTGACCCGGACGGTTTCGCCCTTTCACGAAGATCTGGGCTGGCAGCTTCAGCGCCTGGGCGACGAGGTGGCGGACCATCTGGACCTCGCAGACTTGGCTGATGGGCGGGCTTCGAGTCGCCGACAGGGCACGCGACCGACTCCGCCGCTCGGGCCCGCGGAGCAGTACTTCACGGCAATTCGTCTGGCGGAGGCCGATCCTTCGCGCGCGCTCGAGCTCCTGCGTGCGGCCGGCCAGCAAGGCCGCCTCGCGCGCATCGCTGCAGCTGAACGCGACATCTTGCTGCGGCTCGGCGATCGCGCCGGCGCTCTCGAGGCCGCCCGGGAAGCCCGGAACCTCTCTCGTGGGCATGCCGAAGAGGTCGTTCACGATCTGTTGGCCGGTCGTGCTGACGATGCGATCGGCCGCCTGCACCGTGCGGAGCGGGGAACGGAGCAGCGAGACCTCGAGCTGTGGCTCCGTGTGCTCGAATCCCTGGTACGAGCTCGCGACCTGGGCCGCGCGTTTGCAGTGCTCGACGAGCTTGCCTTCTCGGTCGATGGTCCGCTCGCAAGAGTGCCTCTCACCGGTCCGGTCGCCCGCAGTGCTTGGCTCGAAGCAGAGTTCGCATGGCTCGAAGCACGTGCAGCGGCGTTGGCAGGAGACACCGCACGCCAGGCTGAGGCGGCGCGTCGTGCTGCTGAAGCTGCCACGGCGCGTGGTCAGCGGCACGTGCTCGAGCAGGTCCGGTCGCTCGAAAGCCCGTCGCCCGAGAGCAAGGCGCTCGAACAAGACGCCCGTCAAGGCGAACGTCGAGAGTAAGACGGGCGAGCCGCTCACGGAGTTCCGCGCGACATCCGGCGGCGTTGCGGCAGCGAAGCCAAGAAGAGGACGTCTGAGGAACCGCCATGACCACTTCGCAGCACGAACGACGCATCGAGATCGCCCGCACTCTCAACCGTGCGGATGTGAGCGCCGCGCCCCTTGTGCGCCTCGACGCCATCTCGATCTTCGACGACGAGTGGTACGAGAACTACGACCATGATGCGATTGGCCCACGCCAGCGCTGGCGCCTGGCCAAGGCGCTCAAGGCTGCTGGATTCCACCACCGCTCGGGCCGGCGTTTCGATGCCCCGGACGACGGGCCGCCAGTGCTTTTCCCCCGGCCGGGCATGCTCGGTACCGACCCGTCCCGTCCCGCCGACGAGCTGCTGCAGCGCGCCGAAGGCATCGTACTGGTGACACCGACCCAGGCGCTGTTGCTGCTGCTTCATCGCTTCGGCGACCAGGGTCCGGAGGCGCTGCGCGAAGAGCTGGTCGCCCTCGTCTGGGACCAGCCCGCGAACCTCGACAAGGCCCACGACTGGCTGCGTGCTTCCGCCCGGGCGAAGCCACTGACCGCCCTCCGGAACACCTTGGCAGAGACGCAGGCGGAGGGCACTCGGCTTCGGCGCCAGCGCCGCTTCGTGTCGAAGTTACCTCGCTAAACGGGCCTCGCTGAATGGGTCCGTACTCGAAGGGACGGGGCTGAATCCTGGTGCGCTTCAGCACTTTCAGCCCGATTTCGGCTTTTCTTCAGCCCGATTTCAGTCTGTCTTCAAACCTCTCTTTGGCCGGCTGGCTAGCGTTTTCGGTGCTGGCCGAAAGGGGCACTGAGGGCGTGGCGTCACGCTCTTCGGCGTGCTCGACGGGCCAGCCTGTGGGTGAAGGGCCTGGGTACCGGGCCCGCTCACGAGGAGCCATCAACCGACCCAAGGGGAGAGAACGATGTTCGAACCGCGTTGTGAACGAGCCATGGAAACGCGCCAGCTTGTCGACTTCGAGAAGGTGTGCGGCCACCTTCTGATTGCCACGGTGGCGACCGCGCTGATGCTCAGTGCGCCGAGCCACGCCCAGGATCCACCCAATATCGTCTTGATCGTGGCCGACGATATCGGCATCGAGTATCTCGACGCCTATGGCTTCGGTACTGGGCCCGAGTCGGCGACGACGCCGACCTTCGATGCGATGGCCGCGCAAGGGCGTCTGTTTCGCTCGGCGTGGTCCAATCCCGTGTGCTCGCCGACGCGCGCGACCATCCAGACCGGGCTCTACGGTTTTCAGAACGGTGTTGGCAACGTCGTCAACGACCGGGACTTTCCGTTCCCTGCCTTCTACATCGACGACCTGAGTGTTGCGGACGTGCTGAAGAGCGAGACCGGCTACGCCACCGGCGCTTTCGGCAAGTGGCACCTGGGCATGAGCAACGACCCATCGGTCGGCGGCTCGGCCAATCCCAATCTGCAAGGGTATGACCAGTTCACCGGCACCCGGGCCAATCTCGACGCGGACGATCTCGGCTATTTCGGCTTCCAGTGGATCGAGAACGGCAACTGCGACCCACTGTTGCCACCGGAAGCGCGTGGTGGATGCCCGCTCGAAACGACCTATGCCACGACCCAGGTCACAGACTGGACCCTCGACTGGCTCGCGACGCTCGGCAGTCCGGCCGACGCCCCGCCCTGGTTTGCCTACGTCGCCTACCACGCGCCCCATACGCCGATTCACTTCCCGCCGGCCGCGCTGACGACCATCGAAGCCTGCCCGGCGGGCGGCGCCTTCTGCTGCGATCAGGACGCGCCGGAGACCACTGAGCTTGCTTGCTACCTGTCCATGGTCGAAGCGCTCGATTTCGAGGTCGGACGCTTGCGCGACGGCATCGGCAGCCTCGGCTTCGGCAACGAAACGGTGGTGATCTTCGTCGGCGACAACGGCACCCGCAACGAGACCCTCGGTGCGCCCTATCCAGCGGGCCACGGCAAGGGCTCGCTCTACAACGGCGGCATCCTGGTCCCGATGCTGATCACCGGCCCCGGTATTCCAGCGGGTGAGGTCAGCGGTCTGGTCAACACCAGCGATCTCTTCGCCACGGTTCTCGAGCTCGCAGGTGTCTCGCCTGAGGTCTTCGAGCAACGGCGCCCCTTCTCGATTAGCACGGTGCCCTACCTCGCCGAGCCGCAGCCCGCGGAGAGCTTGCGTCCCGTCCAGTTCGCCGAGCTCTTCGAGGCCCAGCGCACCGACCCGCCGCAACCGGTCGACGGCGCGCCGCCCTACCTGCGGCAGAACCTGGCCATTGCCGACGCCCGCTTCAAGCTCGTGCAGCGTGGCATGGTCGGCAGTCCGATCCGCCAGGAGCTCTACGATCTGGTCGCCGATCCGATCGAGGCCAACGATCTGCTTCAAGGTCCGATCACCCTGGAGATCAGCGAAGCCCTGCAGGCGCTCCGTGACCGGCTCGAGCAGCTGACGGGCTGCCAAGAGCCTCGTCTGCTCGACA
>CALFAM010000303.1 GCA_937948815.1 uncultured bacterium | reverse complement strand
CGTCACAGCATCGGCGTGCCCACCCGCCGCGACCTGCGCGTGGCCATGCGGCAACTCGGCATCGTCGATGTCGTTCCAGCGCCGGACAACGGTGCTGGCAACAATGGTGGCGGCAACGGCGGCGGTGCCAACAACGGAGGCGGGAACACTGGTGGTGGCAACAACGGCGGCAGCACCTGTTCGCTGCCAGCCGGTCATCCCAAATATTGTGACGTCTGTGGGCCGTGTTCTGCGGGGCAGGGTGACTGCGACCTCAAGCCCAACCAGTGTGCAGAAGGCCTTGTTTGTGCCCAGGATGTCGGCGCGAGCTACGGCTTCCATCGCAAGATCGATGTCTGCCAGGCGCCGTGACCGCATCCGGGAGTAGGTCCCTGCGCGCCTGAGGCGCCTGGCGCCCTCCCGGATTGCGATCCGATTCGCCAACGCGACCCAGGTCGCTCCAAAAGGCCCGTCGCCACTGCGACGGGCCTTTTGGTTTTGGGTGGCTCGTGCCAGCAACCTGTGCGCGCCGCTGCCGGTCGAGCGTCTGACTTGGCCGCCTCGTCACCGGTCGTTGACTACTCGTCCCGAGCAGAAAACTTCTCGTCCAAGTCGCGAAAGACTGTCGGTCCAGATTACACTCTGTATCGATACCGGTGACTCGAGGAGGGTATTGGGACCAGGGCCTCGCGGCCCGGATGTGAGCTCGGGTGAGCTCAGCGGAGCCGCGCATGCCCGAACCAGGACGGTACGGCGGGAAGGAAGCTATGGCTGGCGATAGAAGTTTCGGTGTAGTGGGAAGGCGAGCCTGGATGTGGTCAGGGCTTGGCTCTCCGACACGATCCGCAATCGGTCTCTTGACACTCGCAGGGTGGGCCGTGGGGGCGGTACCGACCCTGGCGCAGAGCTCTCAAGATGCCTTCTTGGCGACTTTCGCGCCTCAAGAGCCGGGGCAGCCAGTGATTGCCGTTCAGCAGCAAAGCGGCAATGTGGAGGTCGGCCTGCTCGGCCTTCCCATGCGGCCGGTGCGCGGCGAAAAGGTCTGGCTGTCGCTAGTCGTCGAGATCAACGGCGCCAGTCTCTTGCTCGGCGACGACTCGCCCGATGCCGTCAGCGCCGAGCTATTCGTTCACGCATTCGACGGGTCAGGGGCGGTGATCGACACCGCGACCGAGTCGCTTCGATTCGCGCGCGGCGAGGCTGTCGACCGGCTGCGAGCGACCGGCGCGAAGGTGCTGACCGGCATGATGGTCGATCCGGGCACCTATCAGCTCCGCGCCTTGGTGCGGAACCTGGCGACCGATCGAGAGGGCTCTGCCCAGACCGAGGTCGTGCTCGACGCTTCGACACCCATCCTGATACCGCCGATCGTGCCGCAGATGGCGGACCCGTGGATCATGGTTCACGGCCACCGTCCGGAGCATGCCGGCGCCGCACCCTCCCGTCCCTACTTCGTCCGCGATCGCAGCTTCGTCCCGGCGGTATCGCCGATGGTGCGCGCCGGCAGCAACTTGCCGCTGGTGATCATGGGCTACGGTCTCGCTGGGGAAGAGGACGAGCTCAACGCGTCGGTCTTCGGGCCGGACGGCAGTGAGCTGGAAGGCCTCAACCTGGTCCTCTCGCCGGCGCAATCGTCCCGGGACGGGATCGACCGGATCCTCGCTGCCCTGCCGATTCCCGGCTCGGTAGCGGCTGGCTCGTACACCCTGCAGCTTCACGGTTTCACGGAAGCGCCGAACGGCGGCGTAATCCGCGAAGTAGGTTTCGAGATCGGTGAGGGCAGTCCGCATCCGATGATCTCGCTGGCGATGCCGCGCCCGCCTGCCGAGGCGATCGTGCACCACGGCGCGGGGCGCGAGGACGAAGTCGTTCCCAAGATCTCGGTCAAAGAGGTTGCCGCCGCGTACCGCGGCCTGCTCGCCCGTCTCGACAAGGCGGACCGTCGTGACCTGGTGACCGAGCTGGCCGCCCTCGAGCTCGCTGGCGCGGGCGGCGACCGTGAATCGGGTTCGAGCCGGATCAAGAGCGCCGAGATGCCGCTGATCCGTCAGATCGCCAAGCGTGATCGCGAGGCCTTGGTGCCGGTCTTACAAGTGCACCACGATGTGGCCCTCGAGCATCGGCGGCTCCGGCACGTCCACCTGATGATCAATGCTGTGGCAACGGTGCGCGCGGTTGCGGAGCTCTATGCGCCGCCAAACGGCGCGATCGGCAACCGCATCGTGGTGGCACGGGTGCTGTCGAGCCTGGCTGGTCACTTTCAGGCCTCGGGCGCCGGGTTCGGCCGTGACCTTTTCCAAGAAGCGCTCGAGTACGACCCCGTTCACGCATCGGCATTGCTCGGCCTCGCCGCCTATCCGGAAAAACGTGGTGGTCCCTACGAAGAAGCGGTCGGCTATCTGGAGCGACTGGTTCGGGCCCATCCGGGCAATCGGGAAGGCCGCCTGCGCTTGGCGATCAACCTGATGCGATCGGGAATCGGGACGGAGTCGGACGCCCTGCGGGCACGGGCCGAGCGTCGGCTCGAGCGACTGGTTCAGGCTCCCGAGGCCGACTGGATCTATGTTCTGGCGGTGCAGGAGCTGGTGCGCTTGCTGACAACCGACGATGACATCGAGTCGGCGATCACCTTGCTCGAGGTCGCGACCGAGCGGGTGCCCGAGAACCAGAAGCTGAAGATCATGCACGCCTACTGCCTCGACCGGGTCGGTCGCCGCACTGAGGCCCAACGGGTGATGGTTTCGATCGAGCCGGATCGAACCGGCATGGAGCCCGCCCGAGGACGCTACAACAAGTACCCGCGCCAGGCCTTAGCGATCGATCGGCGACTGCTCGACGAAGGTGTCGAACGTCGACGCGCGCTGCTGGTACGCCTGGCTTCCAAACCCGAAGAGAGGTAGCCGTCATGAGCCCACTTGCCTACCTACTCGCGCTCGCGTTGTTCCCGCAGCCACTGCAGGCGCAGGACTTGCGTGCCATGTTCTTCAATCCTTCGACCCTCGATCCGGCATTCGGCGAGGTCGAAGTCGAGATCGACGTGGAGGCGCCCGAGCCGGTGACCGTCGACCTCTTCGTTGACGGTGCCCGGATCGGCTCCAAGCCGACGCCGCCATTCGCCTGGACGGTCGATGTCGGCCGCGAGAACGTCGAGCACCAGTTCAAGGCGGTGATCGTGGGTCGTTCGGGGGTCACCAAGTCGATCTCCATGAGCACCCCGGCGATCCATATCGACGAGTCGATGGACGTCAACCTGCGCCAGCTCTACGTCACGGTCAGCAATGGGAGTCGGCGGGTGCTCGATCTCGCCGAAAACGACTTCCGGGTCTTCGACAACGGCGAGCGTCAGCAGATCGTGACCTATGAGCGCGGCGAGGTTCCGATCACGGCCGCGCTCTTGATCGACGCCAGCGAGAGCATGCAGGGCGAGCGTTTCGAGTCGGCCCTGCGCGGCAGCCGAACCTTCGCCCGCGGCATGCAGGAACTGGACGAAGCGAAGCTGGTGTTGTTCTCGGACCAGGTTCTGGAAGCGACGCCTTTCACCAACGATCCCGCAGCCTTGATCGATGCCCTCGGTGGCGTCGAGGCCGCGGGCAACACCGCGGTCAACGACCACCTCTACCTCGCGCTCAAGGTGCTCGAGGCCCGCCAGGGTCGGCGGGTGGTGGTGCTCTTCACCGACGGCGCCGATCTTTTGAGCGTCCTGCCGATGCGCGACGTTCTGTGGGCCGCGCGCCGCAGCCAGGCGCTGGTCTACTGGATCCGCCTCCAGGAGCAAGAAGGCATGGCGCGCTTCGCCACGGCCTGGCGCGGACCGGATGCCAACGCGGCCGAGATCGCCGACCTCGAGAAGACCGTGCGCGAGAGCGGTGGGCGAATTGCCTCGATCGGCTCGGTGGGCGAGATCGAAAGCGCGTTTCGCAGCATCATGGACGAGCTGCGTGAGCAGTACGTGATCGGCTACTACCCGTCTCAGGAGCGCGATGACGGTAGCTGGCGCGAGGTCGAGGTTCGGGTTGCCCGCAACGACGCCAAGGTTCGCACCCGCGGCGGCTACGTCGACGATTAGAGGCTCTTCTCGCCACAACACCCCGGGGCTCGCGCCGCGCTGCGTCGCCAGCCCCGGTCTTCATGTATGGCCCCTCTCCGGGGCCTTGTTTCGTTTTGGGGTCGCGCACCGAGACCCGAGGCTCACACCGCCTTCCTTTGACAGGCTCGGTCTCTGCGCATGGGCCCCTCCGAGGCCGAAGCTCGCGGCGGATTGGGGGTGTTCGCGGAGGGGTGGTGCATCGTAGGATCCGGGCGCCAACGACGGCTCGACCTTGGAGGACTGCCCGATGCCTGTGAACCTTCGCAACCGACACTTTCTCAAGCTGTTGGACTTCTCGCCCACGGAGATTCGCTTCTTGCTCGACCTCTCTCGCGCACTCAAGACGGCGAAGTACACGGGCACGGAGCAGCGGCGGTTGGAGGGCAAGAACATTGCCCTGATTTTCGAGAAATCGTCGACCCGCACGCGCTGTGCATTCGAGGTTGCAGCGTACGATCAAGGCGCTCACGTCACCTATCTGGGCCCGTCCGGATCGCACATCGGTCAAAAGGAGTCCGTCGCTGATACGGCGCGGGTGCTCGGGCGCCTGTACGACGGCATCGAGTACCGTGGGTTCGGGCAAGAGATCGTCGAGACGCTGGCCGAGCATGCAGGCGTCCCGGTGTGGAACGGGCTGACCGATCAGTACCACCCGACCCAGATCCTGGCCGATGTCTTGACCATGATGGAGCATTGCAGCAAGCCGCTGCCGGAGATGACACTTTGCTATATGGGCGACGGCGGCAACAACATGGGCAACTCGCTGATGGTGGGTTGCGCCAAGCTCGGCATCGATTTCCGGATGGCTGCGCCTGAAGCCTGCCGTCCGGACGACGACCTGGTGGCAACTTGCCGGGCGCTGGCAGCCCAGTCCGGCGGCGCGATCACCATCACCGATCAGGTCGATGCTGCCGTGGCGGGTGCAGACTTCCTCTACACCGACGTGTGGGTGTCGATGGGTGATCCCGAGTCGGCGTGGGCCGAGCGGATCGAGCTGCTGCGGCCTTTCCAGGTCAATCAGGCGGCGATCGATGCTACGGGCAATCCTGCCGTGCGCTTTCTCCACTGCTTGCCGGCCTTCCATGACCGGAAGACGGCCAAGGGTGAAGAGATGTTCGAGAAGTACGGTCTCGATGGCATGGAGGTCACGGACGAGGTCTTCGAGTCCGAGCATTCGGTGGTCTTCGACCAGGCCGAGAACCGGCTCCACACCATCAAGGCCGTCATGGTGGCGACGCTAGGTCGCTGATCACAGGTCGTCGAAGGCTCCCCGGTCGTCGTGATCGCGCGAAACATCGGGGAGCGCTGGCTCGGCATTGGCCAAGTCGCGAACGTTCTTCTGAACGGTGACGGCGGCGAACATGCTCAGCACGTAGGCCATGGCGTAGAAGCCCTTTTCGCTGCGCAGCATGTCGGCGTTCCAGAGACCGATGGTGAGTAGCACCAGTGCCGAGAGAGTCGAGACCCAGCTCAGGCCAAAGTAGATGTTGGTGACCTGCACGCCTTCCAGGCGATCGCGTACGGCCTTCTGAAGCGATACGGCCGAGAACAACCCGTACATCAGCACGACCAAGTAATACCCCTTCTCATTGAGCTCCATCGTGGCGTTCCACAGGCCGATGATGTAGGCCAGGATGCCGACCATCAGGGTGAGCCAGGCGGCACCGACGAAAGCAGCGGTGGGCTTTTGAGAGGTGTTGGTCATCTGTGAGGTAGTGTTCATGGCGATCTCCTGCGATTCGTTGCAAGCAAGCCCGGATGGCGTCGTGACGGGGCCGTTGGCTTCGGGCTCTGCTGGGTTGTCGGGTCTGTGCGTTCTGGTCAGGCAAGAAAGCAGGAGTGGTGCCAACCCACTGGTGCAGTCCAAAGCTTGCTAGGCCAATACGTTACGAATTCGAGCTCCAGGTGCTGCAGCCTACGGATTGCGCCTCGGCCCATGGGGGTGCAGTCTTTGGGCTGCGTCGCGCTCGCGTCTCGCTGACTCCATCGCCGGCATCGTTCGGTAGGCTTGGGGTTGCGCCACGCGGAAGCTGGTTCCGGCCTGGTCGCACGCTCGTTCTCAGGAGGCAACATGAATCTGCGCGCCGCTTTCTCTCGTTCGACCACGGCCGCTGGCTTGGCCCTGATGCTTCTCTCGATGCAGGCGGCGGGTGGCGCGGCGGCGGACTGGCCTGAGTGGCGGGGCGCCGGTCGGCTCGGCGTGGTCGAGGATGACCAATTGGTCGAGACACTGCCGGCCGATGGTCTTCCGATCGCCTGGCGGGTACCCGTGCACGGCGGCTACGCCGGGCCAGCCGTGTCGGCCCAGCGCGTCTTCCTCATCGACTTCGAAGCAATGGACAGCCTGCGCGGCACCGAGCGAGCGCTGGCGCTCGACGAAGCGACCGGGCGCATTCTGTGGCAACGGAGCTGGCCTGCCCACTACCGCGGCCTCGAACCCCGCTACGCCCTCGGTCCCCGGGCGACCCCCACGGTCGATGGTGACCGGGTCTACGTGCTCGGTGCCATGGGAAATCTGCTCGCCTTGGGCGTGGCTGACGGGCGGGTCCTGTGGCAGAAGGACTTCGTAGCGGACTACGGGACCGACGTGCCCGTGTGGGGCATGAGCGGCGCGCCGATCGTCTACCGCGACCTGCTGATCGCGCTGGTCGGCGGGATCGACGGCGCGTTGGTGGTCGCGTTCGACAAGATGTCGGGCACTGAGCGCTGGCGGGCGCTCGATACAGTGGACCCGAACCGAGGGGACGAGCCGGGCTACGGACAGCCGATCTTGATCGAGGCGGGCGGCGTGACCCAGCTCGTCATCTGGCATCCGGGCGCGGTCAGCTCTCTCGACCCGCGAACCGGCGCGCGACACTGGCAGCTCCCCAAGGCGGTTTCGCTCGGACTCACCGTCGCCACGCCTGTATTCGACGGCGAGCATCTCCTGGTCAGCTCGTTCTTCCGCGGATCGAGCCTGATGGCCCTTGACGCGAAGGCGCCCCGGGCACGGATTCTCTGGCAGGGCAAGAGCGAGAGCGAGGTCGACACCGATGGTCTCCACACACTGATCTCGACACCCGTGATCGCTGGCGACACGATCTTCGGTGTCGGCAGCTATGGTCAGCTCCGGGCGCTCGATCTGGCGACGGGTGAGCGACTGTGGGAGAGCCTCGAAGCGGTCGGCGAGAAGGCCCGCTGGGCGTCCGCATTCATCGTGCGTCACGGCGATCGCTACCTGCTCAACAACGACCGAGGCGAGCTGATCATCGCGAATCTCGGTCGTCAGGGATACCAAGAAATCAGCCGAACCCAGCTCATCGAGCCGACCTCACCCGCCAGCCGACGCACCAAGGGAGCCGTCCACTGGTCCCATCCCGCGTATGCCAATGGTCACATCATCGTGCGCAACGATCGCGAGATCTTGCGGGCGGATCTTCGCCGCCCGGCCGCGGAGGAATCCGCTACGGAGTAGCCACGTGGCAGCTCATCGCGCTCCAGACGTTGGTGGACCTCGAGGGCGAGCTGGGCCGTGCTAGCCTGATCGGGCACCTCATCGAACGGAATGCCACGATGCCCTCGAGCACGGAAGTCAATCTGCCGAGACAGGACCAGGCGCGTCTTGCGGACGCGAGCAAGCGTCGAGCAGTCGTGATCTACCTGCGCGTTCAGGGGGTGAGTGTTCTGGTCTGGTGGCTGGTTCTGCTGGTCGCACCGGGGGCACGTGCGGCATTCGTACCGCATGCGGCCTCGTCCACGTTCCTCTTCGCCTTCCTGCCCGCGGACATCCTGATCGTGGCCGTTGGTTCGCTGGTTGCCGCACACCGGTGGCGCGGCGACGGGCCACCGGCCTCCGCGTGGCTGGTGGCGGGCGCGCTCTGGTACGCGACCGCGTACGTGGCTGTGCTCTGGGCATCTGGCGAGATGGGACCGGCCGGACCGAGCCTCATGCTGCTGGCCAGCATGGGCATGCTCGGCGTTTTCGTCGTGGGACGTTCATGATCCGACTCTTCCGGCCGGCTCGTGCGGCTCATCCCCTGTGGAACCTGACCAAGACGCTTCTTCAGACAGCCGTCTTCTGGAGCACCCTGCTGTGGCTGGCGCCAGCCGCGCTCGTGTCTGGGGAACGACTGCTCGGCGTCGGCGGTATCCGGTTCGCGGGCCAACTTCCCGTTGGCTGGCTGGTCTTGGTGGTGGCGAGCTTCGGGGGCCTCTGGTCTGGGCTGACGATGGCTCTTCACGGCCATGGGACACCCCTTCCCCTGGATACGGCGCAGCGTCTGGTGACCGGAGGCCCGTATCGCTTCGTACGAAATCCCATGGCGGTCTTTGGACTGAGTCAGGGGCTCGGCGTGGCCATTCTCCATGGCTCGCCGACCGTCCTGCTCTACGTGCTCGCGGGTGCCATCTTGTGGCATGTCACGGTGAGGCCGGTCGAAGAGCGTGAGCTCGCCAACCGCTTCGGTGCGGCCTACGATCAGTACCGTGCACGCGTTCCGCTCTGGCTGCCCAGGCTGAGAGCGGCGGCGTAGCGGAAGCTTGTCGTGCTTTGTCTCGGCCCGGCGGGTTCAGGGTCGATCACTGTTTCTCTTGCAGGACGGCAGGGCCATCGCCCGGTGGCTTTCGTACAATTGAGAAGCCGTACGAGAATCATCATGGACCCGCTCGTGACCGTGGGGGGAAGGTGTCGTGGCAATGAAAGACTGTCCGAGCTGCGGCGGGAGCTATCCCGACATCGAGGGTCCCGTCCATCCCTACATGTCGTCGACGCCGGGATGTTGGGCGGTCTACGGCGAGGTTCTTGCCCGCGAATACAGCGATCGGGCGTACTTCGAAGTTCACCGCCTCACGGTCGACACCTATGCCGTGCAACATCCCGGCGGAGAGGATCGGCAGAGCATTCAGTCGGTCGGCGTTCACCTGGTGCGACTTTGCCTCTTTCTCGAAGAAGACCTCGCCGCCGAGCACGCCAACGCGGCCATGCTCGAAGCGGGAAAGCGCAAACATACGTTCGAGCGGCTCGAGCCCCCCGCTTCCTTCGGAACGCTCACGGCGGCGGATGTCGCGAAGGCCGGGTCGGCCGACGAGCACAAGCGCTTGGTTCGTGCTTGGGCGGAGGGGACATGGGCTTCCTGGTCGATGCACCATGATCAGGTTCGGGCCTGGTTGCCGAGCAATCGGGGTGGCCACCGGTGAGTGGCTTCGAGACCCTCATCGCCGAGGTACGGCGCTGCAGGCTGTGTGAGCCGTCGCTCCGCGATGGCGTACGACCCGTGGTGCAAGCGGATCCGCAGGCGCGGGTGTTGGTGGCGGGGCAGGCGCCGGGGCGCAAGGTTCACGCTTCGGGTATTCCCTTTGACGACGCCAGCGGCGACCGTTTGCGAGACTGGATGGGCGTCGCCCGGGCTACCTTCTACGACGCCAGCAAGATCGCGATCCTGCCCATGGGCTTTTGCTTTCCGGGGACCGGGAAGTCGGGCGACCTGCCGCCGCGACCGGAGTGTGCGCCTGCGTGGCGTGGGCAGATTCTTCAGCATCTCGAGGGCCTCGAGCTGACGCTGGTCATTGGGCGCTATGCCATCGACCATCACCTCTCGGCGCGGAGCCGATCCGTCACCGATACCGTCAAGCGCTGGCGCGAGCACGAGCCGAGCATCATTCCCCTTCCTCATCCGAGCCCGCGAAACAACCTGTGGCTTCGGCGCAACCCATGGTTCGAACAAGAACTGATACCCGTGCTGCGCGAACGTGTGGCACGGGCGCTGACATGAGCACGCGGAGCGCCGCGCCGACCAGGTACGCGCGCTGGGCTGGCCTCGTGGGTTTCGCGCTGTTCCTCACGACCCCTGCGTGCAGCCACACGCCACGGTCCCAAGGTGACGAAGCGTCCGAGGCGCTTGGAGCGCAGGATACGTCGGACGCCGCGGAGGCTGTGCCGTGCTTCTCCGGCGCACTCGGTTCGTGGCGGGTCACTGGCCATCACATCCCCGGCATCTCGGCGTTGACCGAGGCCGAAGCGCGCTCCTGGTACGGCAAGCGGGCGACCTTCGCGGTCGACCATGCCGTATTCGACGGCGAACGTTGCGCTGATCCGACCTATTCCAGCCGTCCCATGAACGTCATGCAACTCGCCGAGTCCTTTCGTCTCCCAGCGGCAACGTTCGATCAGGCTGCTTCCGGGATTTGCTTGGTCGAGGTCGGCTGTCCCACGGGGTGGAGCGGGCCTGCTTCGCTCTTGCTACAAGGTCCTCAGCGACTCATCGTTGTGTGGGACGGCGTCTTCTTCGACCTCGCCCGTGAGGAGTCGTCGCTGGCCGGAGAAGCCCTCCAGGGCTCGCACCGTTCATCGTCACGCGCTTGGAATTCGAGCCGGTGAGTCCGCGGGGAAGCGCCGAGGTGGTCCAATGGACGATGATCGCTCGGCACGGGGCCGATCGATGGTCGGCGGCGCGAAACGACGGCGTCGGATGGTAGGGTTCGGCGCTTCGATTGCCGGACGAAGTCCCGGCCCCGCACTGGAGGGCCTGGCTCTCGACATCGTCACCCTGGCGGACCTTCGATCGTGGACTCTGGAATGCGCTACACCACGCTCTTGATCGACCTCGATCACACGCTGTTCGATTCAGACGAATCAGAGCGACGTGCCTTTTCAGCCACCTTGCGCGGCTTCGGAGTCGATTCTCCGGAGCGCCACTTTTCAGCCTACAGAGCGATCAATGCCGAACTCTGGGGCGCGTTGGAGCGCGGTGAGATCCTGCCGAATGCGGTGGGTGTGAAGCGATTCGAGCGGCTGGTCGAGCAGGCCGGCCTCGAAGCCGACGCCGAGGCGATGTCGGTTGCTTACGCGCGCGGCCTGGGCGACTTTGGAGACCTCTATCCAGGCGCGCGCGACGTTCTCGCCACGGTGGCGTCGGGCGCGCGACTCGCGCTGATCACCAACGGGCTGGCCGACGTCCAGCGGGCGCGTATCGAGCGTCTCGCACTTGCCGAGTACTTCGACGCTGTGGTGATCTCGTCCGAGGTGGGCGCGTCGAAGCCGGATCGTCGCATTTTCGATGCAACCTTCCAGGCACTCGGTTCTCGTGACCGAGAATCGGCGCTGATCCTGGGCGATAGTTTGACCTCGGACATGCGCGGCGGCCTGGGGTACGGGATCGATGCGTGTTGGTACAACCCGCGCGGCAAATCCCTCGATGGCCATGCTCGTCCGTCGTTCGAAATCGAGAGCCTCGCGCAGTTCCCAGACCTCGTCGTGCACGGAGCGATCTGAGCCCATAGCCATAGCGCCCCACGCCTGCCGAGGCGGGGGCGGTGAAAGAGGCCTCTAGGGGTTGAGCACGAAGCTTCCTGTCGTCTCGATGCCGTCCTGGTTGACCGAAAAGTGCCCTTCGATGGCACACCCTTCCGAACCCTCGTCGTCCATCCGCAGTCACGCGCGACCAACGCCTCCCCGAGTGGATGGAACGCGATCGGCACTACCCTCTTTCGCAACCTGCAAGGCAGTAACGACCATGCCTTCGACGAGGTGGGAGCTTTGAGGAGTCCAACTTCGGTCGTGGCGACCGCGAAAACGATGGCGTGATGGTACGCATTCAAGTGCCGTACATTGGTGGGCCCAATCAAGTCGGTCGAAGGACCGCATTTCTTGTCGCTGCTCGATGGCATCAGCCCCAACATGACGTTGGCGCCCTCGCCGCCGTTCGCTCCGCTCCGCTCCGCGACTCGGCTCCGACACCGGTTCGCCCCACGTTCATCGACACCCATGATGGGACGCTGTGCGAGAACATTCAGGCGACCTATCTCACCAACAGCGATCCGTCGGCCTATGCCTACGAGTGGGAGCTGCTCGACAGCCAAGGACGCGTGGTGCGCTCCGCGGGTACACCAACTTTCCGGCTGCTCGGCGTCACGGTCTCGGCAGGAACGTACACGCTACGTGTACGCACGAAGACCTGTCGCGAGAAGAGCGCGTGGCGCGCGACGACGGTGGTCGTCCGACCTGAGGGTTCTCCAGGTTGCTCCAGCTGCGGCAATCCATTCTTCGGAATCTGCAGCCCGGGCTGAGGCGGTGGCTCTGGTTGGGAGCTCAGAGGAGCTCCTCGAGCGCGAGCGAACGCTCGAGCTGGTCGCCGTCTCGCATCAACGTCAAGGCCAGTGTCGCGCCTGGTTTGCCGCTCAGGTGGGTGCGGAGGTCGTCGAGGGTCAGGCTGGCCATCGGCTGGCCGCCGACCGCAACAATTCGATCACCTTCGGCGATTCCGGCGCGCGCGGCAGGAGAGTCGGCGAGGACGTCTCCGACGACGGCATGGCCTCGATCGTCGAGCCAGGGTCGCACGTAGATGCCACTGGTCGAGAAGGAGAAGGGAGAGCCCGCGTTCGGCGTGGCGCGTAGCAGCATGCGCTCGTTGGCGTAGTCGAAGATGGTGTCGAAGCGACGCAGAACTTCGGCACCGAGATTGCCATCGACGCCGCTGTGGATCGTCGTCGAGAGCTGGTGGGCGGGAAAGTTGGTGAGCACGTCGTAAAGGGTCGTCTCACCGAGGCGGAGACTGCGTACACGGCCGACATCACCACGCAAGGGACCGCTCAGTCCGTAGCCGAGGGTCGTGTCTGCAATCTTGCGGGAGGGCCGCTTGCCGGCCGAAGGGGCGAGCGAGAGCGCGTGGTTGGCGCCGGTGTCGACTACCAGCTCGAGTGTTTTGGCGACCTCGCCTTCCGTCACCACGGTCGCATCTACGTAGACGTGGCCGCCGGCGACGCGCAAGGGCACGGCGACGACGTCGCTGGGCGCGACGTAATGCTGAGGATCGTGAAGCACGAGCCGTTCCTGCTGCCAGTCGATCTCGACCACGGTCGAGGTGAAGAGCTGATCGCCGAAGACGCCTTGCCAATCGCTGCCCGGCATGAGCGGTGGGCCGCCCGCTGGCGTGATTGCGAGCTGGGCGCCGGTGAGCGTCATGCCGCCCACATCGAAGGTGACGTTGCGCGCCAGATCGATCGGCTTGGGCCCCTCGTTGCCGGCACCTGCGACCATGGCCCGACCCACGATCTCCACGTCGAGGCTTTCGGCAGCTTCCGGCGCGTCGAAAAGGGCGCTCGTGGCTCCCGTGTCGAGCACGAAGTCGAAGGGGCCTTGGCTGTTGACCCGGACCGGGACGATGATCTTGTTGCTGACCAGGCGAAACGGCAGCTCGACGGCTTGCTGGCCGGGCGGAAACGCTGCCCGAACAGCGGACGCGTTGCTCGCACCCGCTGTCGGACCGTGGGAGGCCGAGCGCTCGACCATGGCCACGGCGTGACGTTCGGCCGGTGCGCCCGGCGCGGGCTCGCTGGGCGCCTGCTGCTGGGCGAATACGGTGGTCGTCAAGAGAAGCGTTGCGGCGAGACCGCGGGCCGATACTCGAACCATTCCCATGTTGAATCTCCTGTTGATCTGGAAAGATCGGCCCGCGGACCGCGCCATCTCCTCGAGCCTAGAGCAAGTGCGGTGCCAGGCCTCGGTGGCAGCAGCTCCGCCGAAGCCGTCCCGCAGAAGCAGCGCCTGCTGGTGTGGGCTTCTCTCCTGCCTATACGTGGGCCTTCTTCCGCAAACCAGGAGATCTCTCCGCATATGAGCATGTCGTGCGGCGACGTACGCTACGCTCGGGGCGTTCCAAGAGTCGTGCCCATCCATTCTCGAGGAGGATTCTGTGTCCACTGCAGCCACAGTCGTCATCGGATTCGTCGCCATCTTGCACGTGTACATTCTCGTGCTCGAAATGTTTCTCTGGGACAAGCCTGCCGGGCTTCGCGCCTTTGGGCAAACCCTGGAGGCCGCTCGTGCCTCCAAGGTGTTGGCCGCCAACCAGGGGCTTTACAACGGCTTCTTGGCCGCCGGCTTGTTTTGGGGCCTCTATCTTGGTGCTGCGGGTACAGGCGTCAAGACGTTCTTCTTGCTGTGTGTGTTGATCGCGGGGATCTACGGCGCCGCGACCGCCAATCGCAAGATTCTCTTCATTCAGGCCCTGCCGGCCGCTATCGGTTTGCTGTTACTCCACGCCGGGAGCTTTGCCTGAGACGGTTTTGGATCGCTGCTCGCTAGAGAAGGTAGTGGGGCCGTCAAGCTGCTCGACACGGCGGTCCCCAGCACACCACGTGCGCGATCCCCATACTGTGTCGAGCGCGCGGTGGCCTCGGCCGATCGGAGTGTGCCAACGACTCCCGAGATCGGTCGGGGCCGCCCTCTCCTAGCAAGATGCGGTACGCCTAGGCAAATGGCGAAGCCCGATCAGGGCCAGCAGCGAGATCAGCGCGAAGAGACCCAGGGACCCCAGCGTCGGGATCGGAACCTCTGTGGCGGTGCTTTGGACCGCTACAGTGTACGGTTCGTCATAGTTGCCCGCCGGCAGCTCGTCGACCAGGCCGGTCGTGAGATCAATACTGAAGAACGTACGGCCGGCGCTGAGCGTGGCATCCGCAGTCAGGAGAAGCCTGCCCTGGCTGTCGAAGTCTCCCGCCACTGTGATGTCCTCGAATGAAGAGGCATACTGGACCACTTGAACCGTCTCCCCGGTCGCCGGATCGAGACGGTAGAGGGCCTGCTTCGTGCTGACCAGGAGTCCCTCTTCATCGGCGGCCAGGGCCAAGAATTGATCAGTCCGCTCGAAGGTGAGCTGAGTGCCAGTGGCGCCGGTACGCGGGTTGATCTCGATTAGTCGAGGCAAGACG
This sequence comes from uncultured bacterium, assembly GCA_937948815.1. Lineage (GTDB taxonomy): Bacteria > Acidobacteriota > Thermoanaerobaculia > Multivoradales > J023 > J023. The sequence continues at coordinate 10,306 of CALFAM010000303.1, read as the reverse complement.
AGGCATCCGGGGAAGCAGCCTCGGCCGATGAGGGCGCCCCCAGTGAGCATCCACAGACGCCCCTGATGGTCGAAGGCCATATCCTGTGGTAGCAGAACCTTGGGAGGATCGACGGGCTCGACGGTGTAAGGGACGCGGCTGACGATCTGGCCGCTCCTCGGCCTGACGGCGGCGATATCCAGCTCTTCCTCCGACGCTCCGAGCAGCATGTAGAGAAGACCATCGGGACCATCGGCAATCGGCGAAAGAGGGTACATCGGAAGTGAACCGGTAACAGCTCGGAACGAGCCATCAGGTAGCGACTTCTGAACTACGCTCGAGAAGGGCAGCTCATTGCCCACGAAGTTGAGCGCGTAAGCAACGTCCACCGGCTGCGAGGGCGTCGCCCATGTGACATGGGGAACCGAAATCGTGAGGAAGAGGGCCGCCAGTAGCCTAGGTGTTGTCTTGCAGGCGTCTTGCATTGGGTTGGTTCCATCTGCTGTCGTAGATCCCGCCGAGATGGCACACGGCTCGGCCACGCACCCTGTAGATCACCCGCCATGTGTGCGATTCCCAAACTGTGTCGAGCACGAGGTGGCCTTGGCCGTTCGGAGTGTGCCAACGACTTTCGAGGTCGGTGGACCGCCTACTCTCAGCATTCTCAGGTGTGTACCGGCAGGCGCCGAAGTCCGAGCAGTGCCAGAAGCATGACCAACGCGACGAGCCCCAGCGAGCCGAGCGTTGGAATGGGAAGCTCCGTTGGCGCGCTTCGAATGGCCACGGCGAACGGCTCGTCATAGGGGTCGGACGGCAGCTCGTCACTCAGACCGGTCTCGAGGTCGATGCTGAAGAACGAGCGGCGGACGCTGACAATGCCTCGCGCGGTCACGACGAGCTTGCCCTGACTGTCGAAATCTGCGGCCATGAGGCTGTGTCCAAGGCCATCGCCGTACTGGACCAGCTCGGTCGTGTCACCGGTTTGGGGATCGAGACGATACAGCGCATCCTGAGTGCTGACCAGGAGCCCATCCTCGTCGGCTGTCAGTGCGGACCAGTACGGAGGTCGCTCGAAGGTGAGCAGGTTTCGGCTGATGCCGGTGATCGGATCGATCTCGACGAGCCTTGGCAGAACGGTACATCCCGGAAAACAACCTCGGTTGATGGTCCCGCCGCTGGTCAGCATGAAGAGGCGCCCCTGCCGGTCGAAAGTCAGATCCACGGGAAGGAGGAACTTGATCGGATCGTCGGGGTCGAGGAGGACCGGGACACGGGAAACGATGCGGTTGCTCGTCGGGCTGACGGCCGCAATCTCCAGCTCTTCGTCCGTGTCGCCAAAAAGCATGTAGAGAAGCCCGTCGGGGCCGTCGGCAATGGGTGTGAGCGAAAACAAGGGCAACGTGTCGGTCACGGCTTCGAACGGCCCGTCCGGGACCTCTCGCGCCAGCAGGCTCAGAGGGGGCAGATCATTCGGAAAGAAGTTGACGGTGTAGGCCACGTCTACTGGCGGTGGGGGTGGCGTAGCACCCAAGGCGCAGGGGAGCCAGGCGAGGAGAGAGAGCGCGGCGAGCCGCGCGCGGGTGGTCTTGGATCTGTGTTGCATGGCTCTTCTTCTTGTCGTGCTGGACCCCTGAGTGCAACCAGCAGGATGGCGCGGCTCTCGGAACAGTGGGTTGGCCCGTAATGTCATTGCAGCATGTTTCCTTCGAGCAGTCATTCTTCGGTATCGTTCGCCGGCGTACCCGATCGATGAGCAGAGGCGCGGAGGAGTAGAGGATGGCTGATCGACAGCACAGCGCAGCCGAGAGCAAGGCCGAGAACGGCACCGAGCGCGAACACTGGGCGCGACGGATGGAGCGGACGGCGCGCAGGTTCGCGCTGGCCACGCTGGCGATCGGCATTCTGGTGGTTGCTGCCATCGCCTGGCAGGCTCGCCCGTCGGGTGGGTGGGCGTTTGTCGCGATTCCTTTCGGAGCGGCGGCTGGCGCCTACTGGCTACTGACCCGCAAGGTACGGCGGCGTCGGGCGATTCTCGCGCAGCCCTTCCCGGTCGAGTGGGAGGCAGTGCTCCAGCGGGAGGTGGTCTTCTTTCGTGCCCTCGAACCGGCCGAGAAGCAGCGTTTTCGGCGCGAGATTCAGTTGTTCTTGGGCGAGAAGCGTGTCACCGGCATCGGCATGCAGGTGGACGCCACCACCCGTGTGCTGACCGCTGCGAGCGCGATCATTCCGATCTTCGGCTTTCCAGAATGGGAGTGGAACCAGATCAACGAAGTTTTGATCTACCCCTCGCGTTTCAACCAAGACTTCTCGTTCGAGGAAGGCGCGGGGCGCCACACCCTCGGCATGGTCGGTACCGGGCCGATGAACGGGCTGATGATTCTCGTCAAACCTGACCTCCTTCACGGCTTTCGCAATGCTGCCGACAAGCACAACGTCGGGATTCACGAGTTCGCGCACCTGGTCGACAAGTCAGACGGTGCGATCGATGGCCTGCCCGGTGTCGGTCTTGACCGTCAGGCGATCGGGCCGTGGGTCGATCTGATGCGGCGCAAGATGCTCGAGATCGAGCAGGGAGATTCGGACATCGACCCGTATGCGCTGACCAACGAGGCCGAATTCTTCGCCGTCACGACCGAGTACTTCTTCGAGCGGCCGGGCGTGATGCAGCGCAAGCATCCCGAGCTCTACACGATGTTGGAGAAGGTCTTCCGGCAGGATCTCCATGCACGCAAAGGCGCCCTCGCAGCCGAACGTCTGCGCGGGCGCCCCGAGTTCGGACGCAATTCACCGTGCCCGTGCGGCAGCGGTGTGAAGTACAAGAAGTGCTGCTTGCGCAAGGCGCGCCGGGCAGCCTAGCCAGTCCGGGATTCACGCCATCATGCCGCCATCCACCCGCAGAGCGTGGCCTGTGATGTACGAGGCCTGCGGAGAGGCCAGGAAGGTGACGAGCGCCGCGACTTCATCGGTCGTACCGACTCGCTGAAGCGGCACCATTTGCGAGAAGCCGCTCGGGTCTCCACCGGTTGCACGGTCGAGTAGGTCGGTGTCGATCGGCCCTGGGGCAATCGAGTTCACGCGGATACCCAGTGGCGCAAGCTCGTGCGCGACCGAGCGAGTCAGGCCTTCCATCGCGAATTTCGAGGCCACGTAGGACGAGAAGGCGGGAAAACCACGCAAGCCTGCCACAGAGCTGGTGTTGATGATGACGCCGCCACCTCGCTTGGTCAGTGCGGGGATCTCCGCCCGCATGGCATGCCAAAGGCCAAAGTAGTTGACCTCCATGACCCGGCGAGCGTTGTCCTCACTTTCGTCGACCAGTGGCGTCATGGCGTCGCCTTCGGTCCCAGCATTGTTGAAAGCGATGTCGAGACCGCCGAAGTTGGTTTCAGCCGCCGCGACCAACGCTCGGACCTGCTCTGGGTCGGTGACGTCGGTCTCGACAAAGGCGGCACGGCCGCCTTGGGCTCTGATCTCGTCGACCACCGCCTGGCCTAGGTCCGTCCGCCGAGCGCCGACCACCACGGCCGCACCGTGCGCGGCGAGCGCGAGCGCAGCTGCCCGGCCGATTCCTGAGTTGCCTCCCGTGATGATGGCTACCTTTTCTGAGAGTGATGCGTCTGACATGGCAGTCTCCTCGTATGGTCTGTACCAATTGGTCAAAAATGGATTCAAAAAAACGCGGCTCACACCGAGCCGCGCTGTCTTGGGCGTGTTGGATACGCGTCAGTTCACCAACGCGAGGGCCTGGTCCGCCAGCAGCCGGACGGCATCAGGGTCGATTCCGGATCGCGAATAGACCCGCATGCCCATGACGAACGACATCATGCTCGTGGCCGTTTGGGCCGCGTTCACGGACGCCGCGATCTCGCCTTGCTCCTGGCCTTCCTCGATCAGGCTTGCCAGAAGCTTCTCTTGCGCTGTGATGGTTCGCTTCACCAGGGCGCGCGCTTGCGGATCGTGATGTGCACGCTCGAGCGCGCAGTTGATCACCATGCAACCGCGGTGGCCGTTCGGGCCGACACAGTCCTCGTAGATGAAGTCGAACAGCTGCTGGAGCGCGGCCAACGGCCCCATGCTGGCCGCAAGTCGGCGCATTTCGCCGAGTCGCGTCTCGGCATACTGCTCGAGCGACCGCAGGTAGGCGGCGTGCTTGCTGCCATAGGTGTCGTAGAAACTACCCTTCTGGATGCCCATGGCAGCGAGCAGGTCGCGCATGGATGTCGCTTCATAGCCCGTGGTCCAGAAGGCCACACCGGCCTTCTCCAGAGCTTGCTCGACGTCGAAATTCTTTTCCCAGGGCATGCTTCGTACCTACGACACGTAGTCTAGCGAGTTCGTACCAGTCGGTCAAGAACCTTCGAAATCGCGGTGTCATTTCCCGGCGTGACCCGCGTGGCCCACGATTCCTTCGGCTCGTCGGCACGATTTTCAAGGTGGCTCCGCGCGGAGGCGTGTTCGTGCGTTTCGGATTGGGGCTCGTTGTGCTTGGTCCGAGAGGGTCGTTCCGACGAGAATGTCGATGCATGGATCCCACTGCCACGCCCACAAGGTCCGACCCTCCGAAACGGTCTCGTTCAGGGAGGCTCGAAACGATGCACGCCCTCGGCTATCACCAGTTCGGCGGGCCCGAGGTGCTTGCCTGGACCGATGGTTGGCCGGCGCCCGTGCCGTCCGCGGGTCAGGTGCTGGTCCGATCCATCGCGGGAGGGGTCAATCCCAAGGATGTGCTGCTGCGCAAGGGGAAGTTCCGCCATACCCTGGCGCGCGAGGCGCTGCCTCGGATGTCAGGCTTCGACGTCGCGGGCGAGGTGATCGAGATCGCTCCGGGGGTCGAGGGCTTTGCCGTTGGTGACCCGGTCTACGGCATGACCAACCGCTTCTGCGGCGGCGTGCATGCGGCCCTGGCCGCGCTCGATGTCGACGAGATGGCGCCTCTGCCCGCGAATCTCGATCCCGTGTCCGCAGCCGCGGTTCCCTTGGCGGCGCAGACCGCGCTCCAAGCCCTGCGCGATCTCGCCGGTCTCCGTGCTGGGCAGACCGTGCTGATCATCGGCGCGAGCGGTGGCGTGGGGCACTTTGCCGTCCAGATCGCGAAAGCGCTCGGTGCCCAGGTCCATGGTGTGTGTGGCCCGCAGCACCAAGCATTCGTCGCCTCGCTCGGGGCCGATCAGGTTCACGACTACACCCACCAAGAGGTGACCTCGATTCGCCTCGATTGTGACGTCGTCTTCGATGTTTTCGGCCGGTTTCGCAGGCGAGACTTCACGCTGCAGCTTGCCGATCGTGGGGTTTTCGTGAGCTCGGTGCCCAAGGTGCCAACGATCTTTGGTGAAGCCTTGGCCCGTGTTGGCGTCAGCCGGCGTGCCCGATTGGTGATCGTGCGCTCACGGGCGGGCGATCTGCAGCAGCTCGGCGACTGGATCGAGCGCGGTGTTTTGGCACCGCATATCGAGAAGGTCTATCCGGTCGCCGATGCCGCGGCGGCGCACCGGCATCTCGAGACCAAGCGCACGACCGGGAAAGTGGTTCTCTCGTTCTAGCCACTCGCGCGAACAGGGGAAGGAACGCAGGCGGCCTGCCAATCGCGATACGGGCGAATCGCGTGCTCCCAGCCCTGGCCGTGGCGGACGATGGCGTTTCTCAGCTCGAGCTTCAACAGCTTTTCGGCCAGACGTCGACAGCCTGATGGCAAGGTATTCGGAAGCGTGTGCTGCGGTTCCAGCTTCGTGGCTGGCTCGGATGTTCCAGCTCTCATGAGCGCGTCGGCCTCCTCCCACCAGCCGAGTGCGGTGTAGACCGAAATCAGTGCGTTGTGAACCTCGGGCGAGAATCGGCCATGGTCGTGCGCCCAGATCAGCCATGGGAGGGCGTGCTCCGGCCGATCGGATTCGAGCGTTTGCAGGCCTCGCATGGCCAATGCTTGGGCTTGGCCAGCGGACAAGATGATGGCGTCTTCCACGGCCTGGCGAGCACGGGAGCTTCTCGGATCGATGCGACGTTCGAGTCGCGCACGGAGAAGCGCGAGCGTGCCCGCCTGTGAGTCGACCTGAATACGCGCGCGCCATCGATCGATGAAGCGATGAACGTCGTCCCGCGCGTTGGCGAGCTGCGCAGGGTGGGCGCTTGCGAGCGATCCGAGGATGGTCTCGAGCCGTTCGCTTTCGGCACTGGGTGTATCGGTCGGTAGAGGTGGATTCTCCGGGTCGACCCGGTGGAAGCCAGTCGGAAAGCTGCGCGACCACGTGTTCAGGGCATCAGCCAGCTGGCCGGATCGAGCCTGCACGAGGGCCCTGGCGTGTTGGCGCTCGAAGCTTGCCAGGGACATGGACCAATTGCCGTTGACAGCTTCGACGACCGCCTCAGTCAGCAGTGTGCTCTGCTGCACTACGCAAAGCAAGCGCTCACCGATCACGGCCTTCAGCCGATCACGATGGCCTCGCTCCTGCCACTGGTCCCTCAGATACCGCACGGCTTGAATGGGAACGCGGGGGCCTCTAGCCTGGGGATCCGCGCAGTAAGGGACGTCCGGTTCACGTGAGCACTCTTCATACCAGACACCGAGGTCCTCGATGGTCGCTTCCCACCCGACGCCATGGGCGCGAACCAATGTCTCCGGCTCATAGGCGATCAGCCAGTCGTGCCAGGCGCGACAGCTCGACAATCCGGATGATTCCCCGGCCTCGGCACTCGGGAACGACTGGCTTCGCGGTATCGCAGCGTGGTCTGCCGCTTCGACCGCGTGCTGGATCCAGCCGATCGCGTGGTAAGCCTGGCTGAGCTTGGTCCAGTGGTTCGCGTAGTCCTCGTCGCGATGGGCACTGCTCGTATAGGCAGCCCAGACGTACCAGGGAAGGGCGCGGTCCCACTGTCCGCGGGCGGCATCGAGGTCTCCGCGCACGGAGAGCGCGCGAGGATCGGCACCATGGGCTTCCACGGCCCGCGCCAGGGTTGCCTCCGTCTTCTCGCTCTCGGGGGCGATACGCAGGGCGACCTTGGCGATTGCAAGGGCGATCTCGGGGTCGTCTCGTAGCGCATCGTCGTGGGGAATCTGCTCGACAAACCGCCACACAGCTCCTTGCTGGACGGCGAGGTCCCATTGATAGCTGTTCGCGCTGGATCGACCCAGGAAGAACAGTGCGATGAGCATGAGCTTTCTGCGCTCCGCCGGATCCTCGGCAAACTGCGTATAGCGCTCCTGCCAGATCGCCAGTGCGTCACTGATTCTTCCTCGCGCGATCAGCCATCGGGCACGTGCCTCGGCGCAGATCGGAATCTGGCGCAGGGGGGCGCGGTGACACTGTGCAATCAGTGCCTTCAGGCGGTGAAGCCTTGGCCGGCGGCTGGCGACATGGCCGAGGAGCTGCGCATAGGCCGCTGCGCTCGCGTGGTCGAGGGCCGTCGGGTCGATTCGGCTCAGGTGCTCGAGAACGAATGGATAGCGCTTCGCCTTGGCCCAGTGGACCGCGCTCTGGAGGTGGCCCGTTGTTGCTGCTTTGGCCGCCGTCGCCGGCGGATCGCTCCGGACGGTTTCGGACGCGGTCGCTGAACGCGGGGGGACACCCAGCGAGACACCCAGCGAGACACCCAGTGCGAGGTGCAGTGCGGCGACCAGCGCGCGCCATCGAGATCGTTGCTTCTTTCCCGCTGTCAGGTTGTCCATGGTTCATGCTGTCTACGGGTAGGACGGTTGCCCTGTCCATCCCCTGCCCGGCGCCGTGAAGGCAAGAGCTGACCCAGAAGGTCGACGCGCAGGGCGTTTTGCCCAGCTCGGGGGTCAATCCTCCCTGCCCCGGTGTACGTGGAATCGAGCGCATGAGGCGCATCTCCCCGCTGCCGTTGATTTGAATGGTCTGCCTGTTGCCTGCCGTGTGCTCTCCCTTGCGAGCCTCGAGGCGACCTTTCTTCATCGGCGGTTGGTCCGGGTCTTGCTGTGTTCGAAGATGAAACGAAATGGGTGTGATGGGAGTCTTCGATGCTTGATGTATCTGCGTGGGTTCTCCTGCTCGGAATGGGCTCGTCTCTGCTTCCTGCCGCGTCCGAGCCGGCGGCAGCAGCGGTTCAGCCACCGGAGCCGTCCTTTCTCGATCGCCTGCAGGTCCACGGTTTTTTGACCCAGGCCTATGCCGAGTCGACGTTCTTGACCGACGAACCGGTCGGCACCGAGCAGATTCTCGGCATTCCGGAAGACGGCACCACCGACTACCGCAATCTGGCGATCCAGTTTCGATACGAGATCTCGCCCAAGGACATCGCGGTCGTGCAGCTCAGTCACCGTCGGCTGGGCAAGAGCCCGATCCACGAGGTCGAAGACGAAGTCGAGCTCGATTGGGCCTTCTACGAGCGGCGCCTCGGTGCCAGCGGGTATCTCAAGGTCGGACGTATCCAGATCCCGTTGGGGATTTTCAACGAGATCCGGGATGTCGGCACCTTGCTCCCCTTCTTCCGTCCCGCCTATCTCTTCTACCGCGAGGGAAGCTTCTCCAGCGAGACGGTCGACGGCCTCATGCTGGGGCGTAGCTTTCGCGCTCCGAATCGGTGGCGCTTCGATCTCGATGGCTACTACGGTGGATGGGACCTGGTGGAGTTTGCGCCCGGCGGTGTGACTGGGGTCGACAATCCCGCGACCATCGCCCGTGCCGAGGACGCGATTGGTTTCCATCTCTGGGTTCACACGCCTTCGGAGAACATTCGCTTTGGCGGCGGCGGTCAGCGATTCAACGTGCGCGATGGATTCCTGCGTCGGCCGGGGGAGAAGACCACGTGGTCGGACTGGCACCTCTCCTTCGACAGCGAGTTCGGCGACTTCGTGCTCCGGGCCGAGTACCGTCAGTACAACCTGCTCGCCACCTCCTTGGCGCCGACACCGATCGATATCACCCTCGACTCCTACTATGTCCAGGCCGGCTACCAGATCACGCCAAAGCTCTCGATTTGGGGCCAGATCGAAAAGACTGATGCCACTCGAGAATCCGCGAGCTTCTTCGAGCCGACACAGTTTCGGTTTTGGGAAGACGCTGCGATCGCGCTCAACTACCGTCTGAACAACCATGTCTTGATCAAGGCCGAGACGCACTTTCTCGAGCTCGATCAGGTCAACGTCGTAGACGTCTTGCCCGGTGGCCCGGGAGGTGGTCCGTTGCTGGTCTGGCAGAACACCCGGCTCGACGGCGGGCGCCAAACCATCGTCAGTCTGGCCGTCAGCTTCTGAGCAGCCTCAGCCTTCGCACAACACGGATCGCGGATCGGTTCGCGCGGCGCGGGTGGCCGGTATCAGCCCGGCGATGAAAGCGGTGGCCCCACAATGCGTGTTCGAGACCCTGGTCGATCTGACGCCGACGCCAGTAGGACGCGGTCCGGCTGAAGAGGGGGCGAAAGAAGAGCCGAACGTCGAGCATCAGCTCGATGATTCACTAGCGGGGTCGTCCAGAATGCGCGCCATGAGATCGGTCGAAATCGGTGCCTCGAGCGCCAGCCGTTCCTCGTCGTAGAGCTGCATGACCAGCACAGTCGTGAAGAGCTTGATGATCGAAGTGATCTTGAGCTTGGTGGTGTTCGTGTTGGCAACCGAGAGTTGGAAATTGGTAGAGCCGAAGCTCTGTTGGTAAAGCTTGTCGCCGTGGTGCGCGACGAGCATCGTGCCATTGAGCTCGTGGGTCCGGGCGTAGTCTTCGATGAACGTCGCGAGGGCCGGGCGCTGTGCTCGTGCATCGGTCGCGAGCGAGAGGATCAGTAAGAAGGGAAGTACGTACTTCATCGGGCTCCGGTCATTGGCCAGCCTCCAGGCTCACCAGCCTGGGTGGGTGGAAGCGCTGTTGGGTTGTCCCGTCGCACCGGTCAATGCAAAGTCCGACGAAGCACGCTTGTACCAGCTGTGAAGCCGGCCTCCGGGCTGCTAGCCCGAGACGTTGAGTGTGGCGGTGCCCGAGAACACTTCGCCACCGTCTGCGGGGTGCCGTAGGTCACGGACGCGGCAGCGCAAGCGGAAACCGTTGTAGCCCAGAATGGTGTTGTGAACGACGAAACTCGGGCTGTTCTCACCCGACCAGCGCATGTCATCGACCAGGTCGACCCACAGTGTTCCAGGCGCGGGAGCGTCGTACTGCCACTGGTACTGGAACGTACCGCTGCCCGAGCCGCCGCCTGCAGCACAGGAGAACGAGGCCTGGTCCCCATCCATCACGGAGCGGTTGGCCGGGTGGAGGGTGATGGTGAAGGGGCCGTTCGCATGTGCATCTCGAATCACGTCGGCAACCCACCCTTGCCAGGCATCGGCGACCGCGTGGTTGGCCATCAGGGGTGCGCGCGGCTCGTTCATGACCTCGTAGAT
>CALFAM010000302.1 GCA_937948815.1 uncultured bacterium | reverse complement strand
GCCCCCTCCGGGCGGCAGATTGCTGAGGTCGAAGAAGACGGTCTCCTCGGGATCGCACGAGATGCTCGGGCAGACGCCGCCGTCGGAGAGCAGCGAGTCGCTGAGAGAAGCGAACCCTTCCGGATAGCGGAGGCGGAGAATGACGCCGTTGGCGAAGTCGATCGGACTGCGGTTGGTGACGGTGACGCGGACGCTCGTCATCTCGTTCGGAACCACCGGATCGCGATCGACCGTGATCGCTACCTCGAGCCGCGTGTCGTCCTCGACACGGGCCTGCGAACGCGCGCGGGTCTCGTGGTCGAGAAAGCTGCCCTGCCCACGAATGGTGGCAGGGTCGACGAGTAGTTGATTGCCTTCGCTCGCCCCGCTGTTGACGGCCACCGTGACCTGCCGTTGTCCACCCTCGCGGCCGGTCAGCGTGCCGAGATCCCACGACACCACCCGGCTGGCGACGGTGCCGCCGCCGGTTGCCGAGACGAACGTCGTGCCAACGGGAAGGGGAAAGTGCAGCGTGCCATCGAGGAGCGTCTCGGCGCTGCGGTTGCCGTAGACCAGGTTGTAGGTGAGACGGTCTCCTGCGCCGACGGGACTCCGACTCGGTTCGGCGGCGAGATCGAGGAGTCGGGTCTCGCGCACGGTCAGCGAGTGGCGCTCGAGCACCCGCGACTGGCCATCGGCTTCCACCGAAACCGGCATCGTGATGACGGTACCGCCCGGTGGGGTGGCGATCGAGGGCGGCAGGGTGACCGTGACGCCCCGCCCTGGCGGCAGTGTCCCGAGGCTCCAAAAGGCCTGCTCATCGGTGTCGCACGAGATGCTCGGGCAGGCGCCACCGTCCGAGAGCAAGCCGTCACTGAGGGATGCGAGCCCCACGGGGTAACGCAGCCAGAGAATCACGTTGTCGACGAAGTTGGCGGTTGGGTTGGAGACGGTGATCGCCGCCCGCAGGCTCTCCCCGGGACGTGCAGGGTCGGGGTTGGCCGCGACCCCCATCAACAGGCGAATGCCGTTTTCGATGCGCGTGGCCGCGGTGGCCCGCGTCTCGTGCATCAGAAAATCGCCCTCGCCGGTGATGGCGGCGCCGACCGGCTGCAGGATGGTGCCCTCGCCGAGGCCAGCGCCGGTGCGAACCGTCACCGTTCGCCGTCCGCTCTCGCGACCGACCAACGTACCGCCATCGCCGAGCGTCCAGCGGACGACGCCGCCCATCAGCGTGCCGCCGTCCGAAGCGGAAACGAATGTGGCCCCGGACGGCAGCGGAAAGACCAGGCGCGTATCCGTGGTGGTTTCCGCGCTGCGGTTCCCGAATGTCAGCTCGTAGGTGAAGCTCTGGCCGGCGGGAACGGGGTCGCGGTTGTCGTCGATGGCGAGGTCGAAGATGCGCGGCCGGCGGACGATCACGTCGTGTGCGGCCACTACCGCGCTGCTGCCATTCTCGAAGGCCTCGGCTTCGAAGCGAATCACGGTGCCATCCGGCGGGGCGCTGGCGCCACTGGCGACACGTGGTGGCAGATCGATGGTGATGCCTTCGCCCGGTCCGAGCGTGCCGAGGTTCCAGACGGCAGTCTCGTTGGTGTCGCAGGTGATGCTCGGGCAGGCGCCGCCGTCGGACAGCAGACCGTCGCTGAGGGCGGCAAGATCGTCGGGGTACGGCAGCTGGACCGTGACGGGGCCACTCGTCGTGTTGCCCGGGTTGGTGACGGTGATCTGCACCCGCAGAGGCTCACCAGGCTCGGCCGGGTCTGGGCTCGCCTCGACCGCCAGATCGAGGGTGGCCTGGGCCGAGACGGGAAGCAACGAGATGGGCAGCAAGAGCGACAGAAGGGCGAGCCGACAAGCACGTTTCGCGCGACCGAACATGTCCGAATCTCCTTGATGTGCGGTGGCCACCTGGGTTGGCGGCCACACAGGCGCATACAAGGTGAGAAACGGATGGGGTCGTATGGATTAGCGGTCTGCTCTGAAAACACCGTCCGTGGGCGGTCCTCCGCGAAGGCACTTCGTTCAGACACACTTCGGCCGTACGCGATCGCTGCCAGCCCTCTTCGCGTCCATCTGGGTGTGCCGAAGGGGCATGACCGGCTGCTGGCTTGGCGATCAGCCTCCGGGTGTCCAGGGCGCGCCAGCCTGCTCGAGCTGGCGGCGTATGGAATCGACCTCGGCGGCGATCCGCGCCAACTCGGCGGGCACGTCGGCAAACGCCTGGCTCGCCCGCTCCAGGTTCTGACGATGCGTCGTGGTGGGACCGAGGCGAGTGTCCCAATGACCGCTGCTGACCTGGAAGATGCGGCCGAGGATCGAGGGTGCGGAAGGCTCGGAAAGCCGACCACGAATCCAGTCTCCGTCGAGCCGGACGGCCACCCCATCGAGGGCTCGCTCGGTTGCCCCGAGGCTGGCGAGCAGCGCGGTGTCGGCCGCCGGCGCCGCGAGCACGGCCTTGGCAAGGTATTCGAGCCGTTCGCGAAGCGCGTCGAGATCGCGGCTGGCACCCTGTGCGCGCCGCAATAGATCGGCGGTCTGACGCTGGAAGGTGTCGATCTCGGCAAAGTCCGGCAAGGGTTCGGCGGTGCCTGGCAAGGGCAGGACGGAAAACGCTCGGGGCTCGCCGAGGACCTCGACGTCGCCGTTCTCGACCCGCGCGAGGGTCACCGTGTAGTTCCCTGGCGCGACCAGCGGACCCCGTGGCGGACTGGCCCAGGGCGGCAGCCAACCCGGCTGCTCGAGGGAGATCGGGTCGACGGCGGGCCGTCGCAGATCCCAGGCAACGCGCTGGAATCCGGCCCGTGCCGGTGCCCGCAGCCGCCGAACGACCGTGCCCTGGGTGTCGTGAACGGTCAGCAGCAGCCAGGCCTCGTCGGCAGCATCTTCGGCGGCCAGGGTCTGCCAGCCCGGAAAGGGAATATCGGCGTCGGCTGCTCGTTCCTTTTCTTGCGCCCGCCGTGCGTCCCGCGGGGTCTCGGGCGTGTCGCGCAGGTAGACCGTGAAGACGGCGCCGAAGGGCGGATTGGCAGCCGTGTAGAAGCTGCTTCCCTGGTACGACTTGCCGGGCGTGGCAAGCGGCATGGAGGGTACGTACCACCAGGCGTCCTTGACCGGGAACAACGTGGCTTCGCGATCGAGGGTTTCAGCCGACGCGTCGCGCAAGGGGCTGTAGTCGTCGAGGATGAAGAAGCCGCGGCCGAAGGTGGCGCCGACCAGGTCGTTCTCACGGCGCTGGATTTCGAGGTCGCGGAAGGCGATGGTGGGAACCCCGCCCGCCAGCTCGATCCACCGCTCGCCGCCGTCACGGGTGAAGAAGACGCCGAATTCGGTGCCGACGAAGAGCAGATCCGGCTCGACGTGGTCCTGTACCACCGACCACAGAATGTGGCGATCGGGGAGGTCGCCGGCAATTGAACGCCAGCTCTTTCCGCGGTCGTCTGAGCGCATGAGGTAGGGCGCGGTGTCGCCACCCTTGTGGTCATCGAGCACCACGAAGACCGTATCTGCGTCGTGGAGCGAAGCCTTGACCTCGTTGACGAACGCGCGCTCGGGCACGCCGTCGATCTGCTCGATCCGCCGCCAGGTGTTCCCGCCATCTTCCGTGACGGCGACCACGCCATCATCACTGCCGGTGTAGACGAGGCCCGGAACGAGTGGCGATTCGTCGACTGCGGTGACCGTGGCGTACTGCGACATGGCCCGGTTGTCGTAGAGCGCGTCGACGCTTTGGACGCGCCCGTGAACCGCCATCTCCAGGCGTGGGGTGCCGCGGGTGAGATCGCTGCTCACGGCGGTCCAGGCGTTGCCGCGGTCGTCGCTGCGCCACAGGCGATACGAGGCGAACCAAAGGCGGGACGGGTCGTGCGGGCTGATCAGGACTGGAGCGTCCCAGTTCCAGCGCTCGGGCGGATCGTCGGCCTCCGGCTGCGGCTTGATGTCCAGGCCTTCGCCGGTTTCGAGATCGATGCGCAGGAGGTTGCCGACCTGCCATTCGGCGTAGAGCACATCGGGATTGTTCGGGTCGACCTGGCAGGCATAGCCGTCCGCGCCGAGCGGCACGATCCAGTCCTGGTTGCGGATGCCGTGGACCGTGCGGGTCCGCGAGGGGCCATGCTGGGTGCCATTGTCCTGGGTGCCGCCGACCACGTTGTAGAACGGCACGGCATCGTCCACGGCCATTTTGTAGATCTGGGTCACGGGAAGGTTGCCGGTGAAGCGCCAGCTCGCGCCGTGATCGAAGGTCTCGTAGAGGCCGCCGTCCGAGCCGGCGAGCAGGTGGCGCGGATCATCGGGGTCGATCCACAGGGCGTGGTTGTCGGTGTGTTTGTTGCGCTCCCCCAGGCGTTCGAAGGTGGCGCCGCCGTCTGCCGTGGTGTGGAGCCAAACGTCCATCTGGTAGACCCGCTGCGGGTCCGTGGGGGAGACCTCGATCTCCTGGTAGTAGTGGGGGCCCGTGCCGCCTGAAAGGTAGGGGTTGCGCTTGGTGAAACGTTCTCCCTTGTCTGTCGAGCGGTAGAAGCCACGCTCGTCTGCCGAGGCTTCGATGGTGGCGTAGACCAGGCTGGGATCCGCTGGCGTCACGGCGAGGGCGATCTTGCCCATGTCGCCACCGGGCAGACCCGCGGTGATCTCACGCCAGGTTGCGCCGGCGTCGGTGGACTTCCAAATGCCCGACTCCGGACCGCCCGCGAGCAGCGACCAGACCTTGCGGCGGCGCTGGTACGCCGCCGCGTAGAGGGTGTCCGCATTTTCAGGATCGAGCTCGATATCGGTGATGCCGGTGTCGTCGGAGATGTGCAGCGCGCGTGTCCAGGTCGTACCGCCATCGATCGTCTTGTAGAGGCCGCGTTCACCGCCGCTTGTCCACAAAGGCCCCTCGGCCGCGACGTAGACGACTTGGCTATCGCGCGGGTCGACGATGATCTTGCCAATGTGCTCGGAGTCCGCGAGACCCATATGCTCCCAGCTCGCGCCACCGTCGCGGCTGCGATACACGCCGTCGCCATAGCCCACGTGACGGCCGCTGACGTTCTCGCCCGTACCGACCCAGATGACCTGTGGATTGGCGGGGTCGAGGGTCACGCAGCCGATCGAGTAGGAGCCTTGGTCGTCGAAGATCGGCGTCCAGGTGGTGCCCGCGTTGGTGGTTTCCCAGACGCCGCCCGATCCGACTGCGAGGAGCCAGCGACGCTTGTCGGTCGGGTCGACCGCGATGTCAGCAATCCGCCCGGACATCAGCGCCGGGCCGATGCCGCGCAGGGCGAGACCCTGAAAGGTATCCGCGACCCAGCGGTCGGTGTCGGCATCGGTCGCCGCGTCATCGCTCGCGGCGGTGATCGGTGCGGCGCCGAGCAGGCCGATCAAGAGGGCAAACGCCGAGAGCACGACGTGGCATCGGGTGCTGTGCATGGAGGATCCTCGCTGAGGGTGAGTCCGAATCGAAGCGGCATTCTACTGAGGTGTGTACGAGGGGGCGCGCAACGGGAGGCAGCGTCGGCATTGACGGGTTGTTGACATTTGCCGTCTACCCTCGTCTTCGGCCCTGGCTGTGGCGGCGCAATCCAAGCTGCGGAGACGGCCACGGCAACTTGGCCATCGAGGTGCGGTCACGCCGTGGCCGCCACGCAACAAGGAGATCGATCATGCACCATCGAGCCACGCCGACTTTCTGCTGCCGTTCCACGATGAAGCGGCCCTCCCGGAGGCGTCCCACCATGACCGCGAGCGTCGCAGCACTCTGGGCGCTCATCGCGCTCTTGGCCTGGGACGGCGGCGCGCGCAACGTCGCCGTCGAGCAGGAGCGAATCGCCCTCGCCTGGGTCGCGGCGTTCAGCACCGGCGATGTCGACTCGATGCGAAGCTTTCGCCAGCAGCACCTTCTGATGCCAGATCGCGACGGCGACTGGGTCACGCGCTTCAAACGCGTGGCAGAGCAGGTTGGGGCGCTCGACGTGGTGGGCGTATTGGTCGATGAACCGGACACGATCACGGTCGTGGCGCAGGATGCCGAGGGGCAACGTCTGCGTGTGCTGGTCGCCTTCGATGCGGCAGCGCGGTTGAAGATCGCTGGCGTGCGCTTCGAAGCGGGCGACGATGGCGAGAACGAGCTTCCCTCCCTGGACCTGGCAGGGGTGGAAGACGGCAACTGGGCGGAGGTCGCACAGCGGCTCGATGCCTATGTCCAGGCCCTGGCGCAGGAGGGACTGTTCGCGGGCGCGGTGCTCGTGGCCGAGACCGCTGGCGCGGCCGAGGGTGAGCTCGGGCAGATTCGATTCGAGCGAGCCTACGGACTCGCCAACCGCGCCTTCTCCGTGCCGAATCGCGTGGAGACCCGCTTCGATGTCGGCTCGATCACCAAGGACATCACCCGGGTCGCCATTGCCCAGCTGATCGTGGCCGGGCAGCTGACGCCGAAAACCAAGCTCGGAGACGTATTGCCCGACTACCCGAACGCCCGTGCCCGCGAGACGATCACCGTCGAGCATCTCTTTCAGCATGCTTCGGGCCTGCCGGACTACTTCGACCAGGACTACTTCGACACGCCCATGCGCCTGCTGCGCACCAATGCCGACTACATCGCGATCTGGGGGCCGAAGCCGCTGCTCTTCGCGCCGGGAACCGACCGCCGCTATTCGAATTTCGGCTTCTCGGTGCTCGGCGCGATCATCGAGAAGATCTCCGGAATGGCCTATCCGGACTACGTGGCGAAGCACGTCTTCGCGCCGGCGGGCATGGCGCGTTCCGGCTTCTTCGCCACCGATCAGCCGGCTCCGGACGTCGCGGTCGGCTACACCCGCCGGGACTGGCAGGGGGAAGAGACCGATGCGCTGTGGCGCAATACCTTCTTGGAGCCGGCGGTTGGCGGGCCTTGGGGCAAGAGCTACAGCCCGGCGCGCGATCTCTTCCGCTTCTGGCAAGCCCTCTGTGGTGGAAAGCTGGTGCCGCTGGCGTTTGCGCGTTGGGTGTTGCTGGGGCCGCTTCCTGGCGACACCGATGCGTCCGATGGTGGCCGCGAGGTTCCGGAGTGCCAGGGGCAGGCGCTCGGTGGCGGTGGCCCCGGCCTCAGTGCGTCCCTGCGGGTCGAAGACGGGCCAGTGGTCATCGTGCTCGCCAACCTCGATCCACCGATCGCCGAGCATCTGGCGGATCGGTTGGTCGAGGCACTGCCTTGAAAGGTGGCACTTCCTCGGGGCGTTCGGCCCCGCATCGGGGGGCGCGGTAGATTCGATCGTGCAGACCCGGGTTGGATTCCGTCATGCAGCAGATTCTGATCGCCGAAGACAACGAAAAGACCCGCACGCTGGTCGCCCAGTATTTGGAACGTGCGGGATTTGCCGTCGTTCACGCGGCTGACGGCCGGTCCGCGCTGTTTCAGGCCCGGCAGCAGCGGCCCGATCTGGCGGTGCTCGATTGGATGCTTCCGGAAGTCGACGGCCTGACCGTATGCCAGGTGCTGCGCCGCGAGCTGGCCCTTCCGATCATCATGCTGACGGCACGCACGACCGAGGACGATCGCATCCAGGGCCTGCAGCGTGGCGCGGATGACTACCTCAGCAAGCCCTTCAGCCCGCGTGAGCTGGTCGCGCGGGTCCAGGCTGTGCTCCGACGCGTCGCGGACCACCCGGTTCGGGCCCGACGAGTGGATACCCGAGTCGAAGTCGGTGACGTCACGATCGATTTCGCCCGTCGAGAAGTCACGATTCGCGGGCGACGGGTCGAGCTGACCGCCACCGAGCTGCGACTCTTCGAGGCGCTCGCCGCCGCGCCCGGGCGGGTGTTCTCGCGCGATGATCTGATCCGCCGCGCATTCGGCGACGACTACGACGGCCGCCCCCGGACCGTGGACATGCACGTGCGCAATCTCCGGCGCAAGATCGAGATCGACCCCGCATCGCCACGCTACATCCGGTCGGTATACGGCGAGGGATACCGCTTCCACGCGGAGCAGGAACCCCGGTGATCGGCGGCCTGCGCTTCCGTTTGCTCGGCCTGATGGCCTTGATCATCGTGCTCGCGGTTACCGCGCTCGGTGTCGCCGACCGGCAGTTCGACCGGATCGAGATCGAGATCAACGATGTCGACACGACGGCCGGGCATGCCCGGACCATGGTGCGCGAGGAGGAGCTCGTCGAAGCCACGAGCAGCCGCCATGGAAGGGGGCTCGGTTCTCGGCAGCTTTGGGTCGCAGTGAGCATTGCCGCGCTGGCGATCGCCCTGGTGGCGGCGATTCTCCGGCGCTTGATCCGGCCGCTCGAAGAGCTGACCGCGGTCGCTCACGATCTGGGCCAGGGGCACTTCGGTCGGCGGGTCGGCGTGGGTGGTGAAGACGAGATCGGACGGCTGGGCCAGGCGTTCGACACCATGGCGGCTCAGCTCGAGGCTGCGGAACAGCAACGACGCGCTCTGGTGAGCGACGT
Source organism: uncultured bacterium (assembly GCA_937948815.1). Classification (GTDB taxonomy): domain Bacteria; phylum Acidobacteriota; class Thermoanaerobaculia; order Multivoradales; family J023; genus J023. The sequence continues at coordinate 19,324 of CALFAM010000302.1, read as the reverse complement.
CGCTCACGAGCTGCGAACGCCCTTGACCAACCTTCGCGGCCAGCTCGAGGGCGTGATGGACGGTGTGCTGCCGATGGATCGAACGGTCGTCGCGTCACTGCTCGAAGAGTCGATGCAGCTCGGGCGGTTGGTGGACGATCTGCAAGAGCTGGCGATGGCGGACGCTGGCGAGCTGGGTCTCGAATGCCGCCCCGTCTCGGTGGCCGAGACGATCGAGAAAGCGGTTGCCGGTATGGCTCCGGGTGGTCCGACCGTGGCGTGCGATCTCGAACCTGGTCTGATGGCGCTCGCGGATGCCGTTCGCTTGCGGCAGATTCTCGACAACCTGCTTTCGAACGCCGGGCGCTACGCCGCGTCCAAGGTGCGGATTCGCGCACTTCGGGCCGAAGATGCGCGGGTCGAGGTCGTGGTGACTGATGACGGCCCGGGCATTCCAGCCAAGGACCTGCCGCTCGTCTTCGAGCGTTTCTATCGGGTCGACAGCGCACGCCAGCGCACGACTGGCGGCTCAGGGCTGGGGCTTGCGATCAGCCGCCGGCTGGCCGAAGCCCACGGTGGCACGCTCACGATCGATGATGGCGTCCAGGTGGGAACCCGTGTGCGATTGACGCTGCCGGCTGCCGACTAGGTCTTGCAGCGCGCCAGCCGAGGGTTGGGTCTCAGCCCTGGCCAGGACGGAGCGAGGCGACCAGGGCGTCGAATCCCGCACGCTGAGATTCGACGGTCGACTCGGGTCCGGTGAGCTTGAAGAACCAGTTCGCGTCCGGTCCTTCGGCAATGGCGCCGAGCAGGTGATAGTCCGAGCTCTCGCTGGCACCGCTCATGCCACCACTGTAAATGCCGCCAACCTCGACCATCATGACCGATGTATCGCCGACCTTGCGGTCTGAAGTGGTCATGGCTTCGACCGAGTCGCTGCCATCCGCCTGGCGGAACTGCCCTGCCCACCGTTGAGCGTTGGCCAAGGCGTCACCACCCTGGCCCGGCCCGAAGTAGAAGACCACCAGCTCGGCATCTCCGCCCGGCCCCGGCACGCGGTACTGCGCGCGGCGCATGGGGGAAGACGGTTTCTCTTCGGCCCAGTCGGTCGGCGTTTGCCAGACCAGTGCTTGGCTTCCCGTTCCGGGTGCGCTTGTGGACGGGGCGGCTGAGGAGGCGGCCGCGGGCGCTGCGGCTGGAGCGCCACCGTTCTGCATCCGCTGCTCGAGCTCGGCCATCAAGCCCTCGATCTCAGGCTGGGAGCCGCCTGCCTGGGCGATTCCTTCGCGCCAGGTCGCGAGGGCTTCGTCCTGCTGGCCGAGGCGCACCTGGCCGATGCCCTTGTAGAGCAGCGCATAGACATGTTGCGGATAGCTCTCGAGCACCTGGTCGAGCAGGCGAATGCCCTCTGGATTCTGGCCCATGGCGATGCGCACGACGCCGTGAACGAAGACCGCGTCGGGATCGCCGGGCGAGCGCTGCAAGACCTCGGACGCCTGCTCGAATGCAGGCACGAATCGGTCGGCAGAAAGGAGGGTGAGGGCGAGCTGCTTGCGGGCATCGAGGTCGTCGGGATCGGCCCCGATCTGGGCTTCGAGCTCGGCCACCTGAGAGGCGACCACCGGCGGCAAGGGGGCGTCGCCGTGTGGCTCGTCGCCGCCCGGAACCGGTCGGCCGGCTTGCTGCTCCTCCATGGGCCGCGGCTTGGCGTCGCGGTCAGCCCAGTAGAACAGGATGCCGACCAGGGCCGCGGTGGCGAAACCGGAGAGGAAACCGATCACAGCGGCCGACCGCACCCGGCCAGCCACGGCATGTGGCGCGACCGTCGCGCCGCCGATCGCGCCGTCCGGAGTTGACGAGGCGTCGTGGGTCTTCGCACCTTCCGGCGCGGCCGCGGCGTAGGCCGCTTGCGCCTGGTCGAGATCTCGCAAGGTACGTGCGGCCGCCTGCTCGAGGTCGGCGCGCTCGGCTTCACCGAGGCCCTCTTCGTCCGCCTGGGCGAGGCGTTGGTAGAGCTCGTCTCGACGAATCTCGAGGTCCCTTACGCGCAACCGGAGGTCGGATGCGGCGTCATTGCGGTCGGGCGTCTTTGCGTTGCCCCGGGCCTTGGCACGCAGAAGGCGCGCGGCCAGGAAGGCACCGATCAGTCCGATGGTCAGTGCGATGATCGGCGGCAACCAAATGTTCGAGCTCATGTTCCGGGCTCCAGCTTCGTGGGCTTCAGGTCCTTGCGGACACGGTCGAGATAGTCGGCAAGATCGTCTTCTTCCACCTGCTCGCGCAAGGGTTCTGACGTGTCCGCGTCATCGGCCCGGGCGGCCTTGCTGGCGCTGCGCAGGCGCAAGGCGACGATCGAAAAGCCGATCAGCAGCACGATGACGGGGGCGATCCACACCACCATGTTGAAGCCTTCGGCCGTGGGGTTGAGGCGAATGAACTCGCCGTAGGACGCCTCGAAGTACGCGAAGACCTGCTCGTCGCTGTAGCCCTCGGCGAGCATCTGCTTGACCTCGGCCTTCATCGCCACGGCGGTGTCCGAGAACGAATCAGCCACTGCCAAGCCTTGGCACACGGGGCAGCGGATGTCGCGCGAAACCTCTTCCGTTCGCTCGTCGAGCAGCCGGCCCGAGAGGGGCGTGCCTTCGGGCAGACCGAGCACGAAAGCATCTCCGCTTCCGGGCGGCGGCTGGCTCTGAGCGGTCGTCAAACCGGCGCCCATCAGGGAGAGGCCCATCGACAGGAGAGCGATCGAGAGGAGTCTGGCCACGACCAGGCCTGGCAGGCGCCGCATGTTCTGCAGTTTCTTGGCACTCGGCATCATGGGTATCCGTCCTTGGTCGCGGTGTGCACCTACGCGGGCTTTGCCACCATTCGGGCGATCGTCGATCAAAGCAGCGGTGCGAGTAGCTCGTCGAGCAGTTCGGGTGTGACCGGTCCGACCTGCTTGTGGACGATGATGCCGTCCTTATCGAGGAAGTAGGTCTCGGGTGCGCCGTAGACGCCGTAGGCGATCGCGGCCGTGCTGCCCGGGTCGATCAACGATGGGCCCCAGACACCGCGTTGGGCCACCATCGCGCGAATGCGGTCGGGCTCGTCATGCAAGATGACCCCGACGAACTGCACCTGATCGCGGTAGCGGCGTGACGCGTCGACCAGGATCGGGTGCTCCCAGATGCATGGCTGGCACCAGGTCGCCCAGAAGTTGATCACCGCGGGCCGTCCCTGGAGTCGCTCCAGGTTCCACGGTTGGCCGTCGAGATCTTCCAGATCGAATTCCGGCGCCGGCTTGCCGATCAACGGTGAGTCGATCTGCATTGGATTCTTGCTCAGTCCGATGCCCAGGAACACGAGCAAGGGAGCAATCACCAGGAGGCCGGCCAACAGAATCTTGCGATTCACGAAGCAGCTTCCTCGGCCGTTCGGCCGGTGACGGGCCGCGGCGCGCCTTGTTTGGGCGGGACGAGGCACAGGAAGGTGCCGGCGGTCATGATGAAGACGCCGATCCAGATCCACACCACCGCCGGTGTGACGATCGCGCGTAGGCCGACGCTGCCGTCGCGCCCCACGTTCATCACCGTCAGGTAGAGGTCGTGCGTGAGCGCGGTGCGCACGGCAGGCGTGCTCAGCGGCTCGCGCTGCGTGAAGTACTGGTTGAGCGCCGGCTCGAGTGTGCCGCGAGATTTACCGGACTGCTCGACCTTCAGCAAGGCCTTCTGCGCGGTTAGATGGGCCTGGTTGTCGACCCAAACCTTGTCGAGGGTGAGCGTGTAGTTGCCGGCCTCCATGGTCGGCCGCTCGTCCATCTTCAGGGTGGCCTCGTAGGTGTCTTGGTAGCTCGCGGAGATCGCGATCGCCACCGCCGTCATCACAACGCCGAAGTGCGTGATGTAGGCGCCATAGACGCGCGGCGCCTTGCGCACGGTGGTGCTGACCGCGGCCGACATCGAATCCCCACGCTTGGCCCGCTGGCGTGCCGGGCGCGAGCCCTGGTCGAAGGTCACCCACAACGTGTAGCCAGCCAGTGCCGCGGTCAGCAGCACTGGAGCGCTGCGCGCGCCGAATGCCAGCGCCACCAGCACACCGGCTGCGGCTGCCGGCAGCGGCAGGAGCAACGCGCGCCGCATGGCCTTGCCATCGGCCCGTCCCCAGGGCATCGCGGGGCCGATGCCCATCAGCAGGATGAGCGCCATGAAGATCGGTACGGCCATGCGGTTGAAGTAGGGCTCGCCGACCGACACCTTGACGCCGCGTACGGCTTCGGCGGCGACCGGGAACAGCGTCCCGATCAGGACCGTGAACATCAGGGCGATCAGCAACAGGTTATTGAACAGGAAAGCGCCTTCGCGCGCGAACAGCGATTCCTTGCCGGGCTCGGGCGCGAGCTTGTCGACCCGCAGGCTGAGCAGGATGACCGTCGCCACCAGGCAGATGCCGAGGAAGATCAAGAACATCGGGCCGATCGGCGTCTGGGTGAACGAGTGCACCGAGTTGACGACGCCGGAGCGGGTCAGGAAGGTGCCGAGAATGGTCAGCAGGAAGGTCACCATCACCAGGATCACGGTCCAGGCCTTGAGGGTGCCGCGCCGCTGCTGGACGATCGCCGAGTGAAGGGCAGCGATGCCGGTCAGCCAGGGCAGGAACGATGCGTTTTCCACTGGATCCCATGCCCAGTAGCCACCCCAGCCGAGCACCTCGTACGACCACCAGCCGCCGAGCATGATGCCGACGCTCAAGAACGCGCAGGGGATCAGCAACCAAGTGCGCAGGGGCTTGAGCCAGGTTGCGCCGAGCTGCCCGCGAAGCAACGCCGCGACGGCCATGCCGAAGGGGACGGTCATACCCACGTAGCCGAAGTAGAGCGTTGGCGGATGGATGATCATCAGGACGTGGTTCTGGAGCAGCGGATTCGGTCCTGGTCCATCGGTCGGGATCGGCGGTGGCGTCGCGGTGAAGGGGTTGGCGGGGCCGGCGATCAGAAACGAGAAGAAGACACTGACCGCGAACATGGCGCCCAGGGCGTAGGCCATGTAGTCCTCGTGCCCTCGCCGCTCGAAATACGCGAATGCGGCGATGTAGAGGCCGAGAATCAGGCCCCAGAACAGAATCGAGCCTTCGAGCGACGACCACAGGGAGACGATCGTGATGTGGAGTGGCGTCGCTTTCGAGCCCACCTGCGCGACGTAGGAGACCGAGAAGTCGCGGGTTACGAGCGCCCACTCCATCACCAGGTTGGCGAGCAGCATCAGCAACGCGAAGGTGAACGCCAGACGCCGCGTCCACGTCAAACCGCTTGCCGAACGCGTCTTGCCCGCGACAAAGCCGACCGGCGCGCCCACCGCGCAGACCAGCAGCGCGGTGAGCACGAGACCGAGGCCGAGATAGGAGATCATCCGTTTTCCAGCTGGAGACTCTTGACCAGGTCTTCCATCGAGCGCCCGTCTTCCTCTTCGGGAGCGCGGTACTCGTTGTCGTGCTTGACCATCAGGCGCTCGGTGTGAAACGTACCGTCGCCGGCGAGCTCGCCTTCGAGCACCACGCCGATGCCTTCACGGAACATCGCCGGTGGCACGGTCGAAGCCGTGACCGCGACGGTCTCGGTGCCATCGGTGACCGCGAAGCGCAAGGCCAGGCCGTCGTCGCCGCGCTCGATCGAGCCAGGCGCGACCAGACCACCGAGGCGCACGGTGGCGCCGCGCGCACCTTCGCCGGCTTCCTTCAGCTCGCTCGGGCTCCAGTAGTAGACGAGGTTTTCGCCGATTCCACCCATGGCGAGAAAGGTGAGGGCGCCGCCCGCGATCAGCACGGCGACAATGGCGAGCACTTTGCGACTGCGTGATTCGTTGCTCATGACATCAACTCTCGTCGCCTGGCTTGCGCGAGCGCGACACCAGGCTCCAGATGTAGACGGAAAGGCCGATTGCGGTGACCGAATAGGCGGCGATGACGTAGCTCCAGCCGCCTGCAATGACGCCTTCGGGCATGACTGCATCAGACATGTTAACGCTCCTCGATGGCCAGCGGTTCGGGTTCCGGCGCGTCCTCTGCCTGCAGCCGAGCGAGCTCGATACGGGCGCGGATCGCGATCATCCAGATGGCGATCAAGAGGAAGGCGACGGCATTGAGTCGCAGTGGTAGCACCATGGCTGAGTTCACAGTCTCGGGTGACGACTGAATTTGGTGCAGGCTGCGCCACCAGCGCACACAGAAGTAGACCAAGGGGACGTCGACGAAGGCGACGATCGCGGCGATCGCGCTCCAGGTGGCGCGCCGATTGGCTTCTTCGATGAACGAACGCAGCGCCAGGACTCCGCAGAAGAGCAGCAGCATCACCAGTGACGTGGTCAGGCGGACGTCCCAATCCCACCAAACACCCCAGGTCGCCCGCGCCCAGATACTGCCTTGGACCAACAGCAGCGCGGTCAGCACACAGCCGACTTCGATGCCACCTGTCATGTAGGCATCCCAGCGTTTGCGCGAGGTCCACAGGGAGGCAACGGCGGCGACGAAAACAAAGGTGAAGCAGAGCAGCGCGCTCCATGCACTCGGCACATGGACGTACATGATGCGCATGACATCGCCCATGTGGCGCTCGGCGGGCGCGACGAAAAGACCGATCCAGGTGCCCGCGACGACGATGGCGAGACCCAGCAGGCCGACGAAGTGGTGCCACTTCAAGCGTTCGATCATGGTGAACTCCCCCGAGTGGTCCGAGCGCGAGCCGGTGGGAAGTGTGGCCTGAGAATTCAGGACGGAAGCGACGGTCTCCGAGCCGGCTTCCTACGAGGCGGACACTCGACCATGCTTTATCCTACACCGCTTCGGATGGCGGGGTCCGGTTCGCCGGCCTGGAGCGCCGGAAAATCCCCTCGGTTCAGCTCGCTTCGATCGCTCGGGGGAAGACGATGCCGCACAGACTCCAGTAGATGAGATTGAAGGCGAGGAGCATGATCGTCCACGAGCCGAGTTGCCCCATGGCGTCGCCGGTGAGCACCAGGTCGAGTGCTTTGACCGCTCCGAGCAGCACGGGGACGACCAGTGGAAAGAGCAAGAGCGGCAGCAGGACGTCTTGGCTGCGGAGCTGGCTGGTCATGGCCGAGTAGAGAGTGCCGGGGGCCGACAGGCCGGCGGCGGTGAGCAGCCACAAGCCGAAGAGGCGCAGGAAGTCACTCCAGGCCGGCTCCACGCTGTACAGCACGAGCGCGACGGGAATCAGAATCGGCGCCAGCAAGGAGAGGAAGATCGTGTTGCCGAGCGCCTTGCCGTAGAACAGCGCCACCGGCTCGATCGGCAGCAGGAGTAAGCCTTCGACGGCATCTTGCTCTTGTTCCAGGCGGAAGCTTTCGGCGAGGCCGAGGGTGGAGCTGAGCAGCAGCGCCAACACCAAGAATCCGGCCGTGCCTTCCCGAAGCGCGCGAACATCAGGGCCGACCGCGAACGAGAAGAGCAAAAGCGTTACCACGCCGAATAGGACGACCGAAACAAGCCGCGATCGGCTGCGCCATTCGAGCAGCAAGTCCTTGCGCAGCACGATCAGCGTCTGGGTCAGCATCGTGGCGAAAAAGCTGGTGGTCGATCGCGCTGCCGGATCGTCCGGGGCGGGCGCGCCGGACGTCGCTGCGGTGGTGGTGGCTGGTGCGGCGCCAGGATGGAGCGTGCTCATGCCGATGCAGCCTCCAGGCGCGCGGCGACTTCCTCTGCTTTGCCGCGCCAGGCGACCTGTCCTTGTTGCAGCAGGATGCCGCGGTCGGCAAGTCGTGCGGCGCGCGCGAGCGTGTGGGAGGCGAGCAGCACGCTGGTACCACTGCGCCGGAATCCATCGATCCAGCCTTCGACCATTCGACGCCCGGCTGCGTCCAATGCGGAGAACGGCTCGTCGAGCAGGACGAGGCGGGGTTTCTCCAGCCGGGTGCGGATGAAGGCCAAGCGTTTCTTCATGCCGGCCGAAAAGCCGGCGACCGATTCATTGTGGCGCCCGCCGAGACCGACCTCTTCGAGCATGGGTAGGAGATCGACGTCAGATGCTGGCAGCCCCAAGAGGCGAGCCCAGATTCGCGTGGTCTCGAGGGCGGTCAGTCGCGGATAGAGATAGGCCTGGTGCGAGATCATCGAGAGCTTGCGTCGGCTCTCGAGCGGCTGGCGCTGGGGGTCGATGCCACAGATCGATACCGTTCCCTTCGTGGGCCGTACCAGCCCTGCCACGAGGCGCAGTAGGGTCGTTTTCCCCGAGCCGTTGGCGCCGGCGAGAAGCACCACTTCGCCCGCAGCGACCTCGAGATCGACCCGCGCGAGCGCCCAGTGCTTGCCGAACCGTCGGCCCAGTCCCGAGGCGCGGAGGGTCATGGAGGTCTCGACGTTGGAAGCCTCGGGCGGCTGTGTTCCTGAAGACGGATGGACGGGGTGCATGGCGGAAACGCAGAGGTCGGAACGCGGTTCGCACGGATCGCCAAACGGAAGGCGAGCGTACCATGCACCTTTCCCGGGGGCTGGCGAGCCACTCAGGCTAGCCGCGGTTGGGGGGCTCCGCGCGTACGTCGAGATCACGATCCGAGGGCGCGTCGGGTGGCGTGACCACGGCGCCATCTTTCATCACGAAGAAGACGTGCTCCATTGTGCGAATGTCCTCGAGTGGGTCACCCGGGACCGCCACGATGTCAGCGCGCTTGCCGACCGCAATCGTGCCAAGCTCGTCTGCCAGCCCGAGTAACTCGGCAGCGACCGTGGTCGCGGCGCGCAGGGCGTCGATCGGAGCAATGCCCACGCGCACCAGAGCCGCGAACTCTCGGGGCGATTCCTCGTGGGGAAAGATCTGGTCGCTGCCAAAGCCGATCGGCACGCCGGCCTCATAGGCTTGACGCAGGCTCTCGTCGCGACGCTTCTGGACCAGCAGTGCTTTGCGCAGGTTGTCCTCGGTAATGCCTCCGGACGAGCCACGCGCGACGATCCAGTCGATCACGTAGGCCGTGGGAACCAGCACGGTGCCGCTGGCGAGCATGGCTTCGATACCCGACGCGTCGATCATGGTGCCGTGCTCGATCGAATCGAAGCCCGCTTTGGCCGCGCCCACCACGCCCGCGTTGCCATGGGCATGGGCGGTGATCTTGATCTTGTGGCGATGAGCCTCTTCGGCCAATGCCCGCAGCTCGTCGTCGGTCAGCGACTGGACCTCGGGGTCGTCGTGCTGGGACATTACGCCCCCCGTGGCCATCACCTTGATCCAATCGGCACCGCCCTTGAGCTCCCGTCGCACGGCCTCACGCATGCTGTCGGCACCGGCCGCGACCACTGACCCGGAGATCTGGTGGGCATCTCCTGCCAGCTCGTTGAGGTCGCTGTGGCCTCCAGTCGGTCCGATTAGATGGGGCGCGACCAGCATGCGCGGCCCCAAGTGCTCCCCGCGGGCGATCGCATCGCGTAACGCGATGGTGCCGAAGTGAAAGTCCAGATCACCAGGGATTCGCAGGGTCGTGAAGCCCAGGCGCAGCATGGTTTGGGCATTAGCGAGGGCCGCCAGGGTCTTGTCCGCACTGCTGCTCTGCAGGAAATTCTGCGTGATCGTGTGCTTCAGATCGATCATCAGGTGGGTATGGAGATCGATCAGGCCGGGCAAACAGGTCGCGTCGCTGAGGTCGATCCGCTCGGCTTCGGTCGGGGCGCCGATATCCGGTCCGACCGCCTGGATGAGACCTCGGTCGACCAAAATGTGGATGCCAGTGAGGCGGCTGCCGCTCGCTGGGTCGATCACCGCGCCGCATTCGAGCACGCGGGGAGCGGAGGGCTCGCCGGCCGCGGGTCGGGCATCTGCTGATGCGGGGTGGCTGCTGATCAGCCACGCAGCGGTGGCCAGAAGAACGAAAGTCTTCATCACGTTTCCTCGGCAGTTGGATGCGTCTCGGCGCCCAGGATAGCGCGCGTCACGTCGCGGTGTGCGGAAGGGCCTGGAAGCGCGGGAGCCACTGCAATCACCAGATTGGTTACGCTAGTGCCATGGACGACCGTGCAACGTACCGAAGCTTCCTTCGAATTCTCTGCCTGGCCGTGATCGTGAGCCCCTGGGTGGTAACGGCGCTCCATGCGGCCTCGACACCTGTTGGCGCGGTGCGCCCCCCCGGGGAGGAACGGCAGGCGCAGGAATCGCCGGAGCAGGAGCCGGCGACGGAGGAATCACTGGTGCCCGGCGTCGAGCAGTGGGCGCAGTGGCGCGGTCCGCTGGCGACGGGGGAGGCTCCGCTCGCCGATCCACCGACGACCTGGAGCGAGACCGAGAACATTCGCTGGAAGACACCGCTGCCCGGGCTCGGCCACTCGACGCCGGTGGTCTGGGGTGATCGTGTCTATCTGACGTCGGCCGAGCCGGATCCCGAGACGGTCCCGCCCCGGGCGAGTGGTGTGCCCGGTGCCCACGACAACGTCCGCGTGAGCCGCTGGTGGCGATTCGTGGTGGTGGCGATCGATCGGCGCAATGGTGAGATCTTGTGGAAGAAAATGGTCCATCGCGCGCTTCCACACGAGGGCGGTCACTACACGGCCAGCCTGGCTTCGGCATCACCGGCCACGGACGGCGAGCGAATCTACGCATCCTTCGGCTCGTTCGGCTTGTTCTGCCTCGATGCAGCGGGAGAGATCCTCTGGCGTCTCGACCTCGGCGACATGCAAACGAAGCACGCGCACGGCGAAGGCAGCTCGCCGGTCTTGCATGGCGACACGCTGGTGGTCAATTGGGACCACGAAGGGCAGTCCTTCGTCGTAGCGCTCGACAAACGCACGGGCAAGGAGCGCTGGCGCGCCCTGCGCGATGAAGTGACATCGTGGTCGTCTCCGATCGTGGTCGAGCATGCGGGGCGGGCCCAGGTGATCGTCAGCGGCACCCAGCGCGTGCGCGCCTACGACCTGGCTGATGGCACGATCATCTGGCAGTGCGGTGGTCTCTCGGCCAATGTCGTCGCCTCGCCGGTGGCCGGTGGCGGATACGTCTTCGTGGCCAGCAGCTACGACACGCGCGCCCTGATGGCCATCAAGCTAGACGGGGCCAAAGGGGACATCACCGGCACCGACCAGGTGGTGTGGAGCCGACGACGCGGTACGCCCTACGTACCGTCACCGCTGCTCTATCGCGACACCCTGTACTTCCTCGGGCACTACCAAGGTGTTCTGTCGCGTGTCGTCGCCGCCACGGGCGCGGAGCCACTGGGCCCTTTTCGCTTGCCCGGTGTTCGCAACATTTACGCTTCGCCCGTGGCCGCGGCGGGGCGAATCTATGTGACCGGTCGGGGTGGCCGAACGGCTGTGGTCAGCCACAGTGAATCACCCAGCGTGGTGGCGGTCAATGAGCTCGAGGATCAGTTCAGTGCCTCGGCTGCCCTGGTTGGGCGCGAGCTCTTTCTGCGGGGCGAAAAATCCCTCTATTGCATCGCGGAAGACGGCGAGGCGACTCACTGAGTCACCTCGCGCTTCCGCGCGTCTCGCCGGGTCCAGCGCTGCTGTGGCGCTTGATGACTCCGAAGCTGGACCGCTTCCGGCCAACCTTCGGGCGTTAGGGTGGTGAGCTTCGGGCACGTGGTGCCCAAGGCTCGTGCGGACTGGTCTCGCCGAGATCGATCATGTTCATGATCCATCCGGCGACTCGTGCACGGCATTCCGTTTCCTGATGGGAGCGATCGCGCCGTCGCGTGTTTCTCAACCGTTCAGGTTGATGATCGAAACCTCGGTCAAAAACGAGATCTCGCTCCGGAACCCGCCGTCGCCATTCGTCTCGACTGCAGGGTGGCCGAATGAGCGAAAACGCTTGCCGATTCAACAGCATGGCTGATCCTCCTGGTGTTGCGATGAATGGGACGGGTCTTTGTGCCGTCATTCAGTCCTTGTTTCTTCGGAAAGCGCCTGTCGCCTACTTGAGTGAAGCATGCGTGGGCACTCCGAAACATGACACGTCGTCATGCCTTCGTGAGCTGCGCCGAACGTGGGGCCAGCAGCCTTGATCTGCTCGTGCGGGCCACGGAACCCTGATACCGCGAGCCGTGACATGTGAATGCCGCCCAACAAAAAGGGCTTTCAGAGGTCGCCCTCGGAAAGCCCTTTCGCTGCACGCTGCGATCAAACTAGCGCGTGCCGGGCTCCCGGGCCGTGGCCACTTTCCTCTCGAATACATCCCACTCGACAGCCAATTGACCGACAGGCCTGTTCGCTGAGCGGCTTGCTGCGAGCAAGGTGATGTTGAGGTTGCGGCACGGCATTGTTTTGTCTCCCGAAGAGGTGTAGAGAGTATTCGTTCAAAACAATGGTTGTCAAGGGGCCATTTCTTGCATTGTCGATCGTCGTTGATCGATCGGAGTGATCGGAACGCTGCCGAGCGGTCGTGGCTCAGCTCGAACGGGGCTGGGACATCGGGATGAGCCTGCTGCCTGTGATGTATCCAGGAATGATCGTTCCGGTCCCCTCCAGCGAGCGCAGCCCCGCGAGCCTGCTTGCCCCTGGACGTCACTGCCGGACCGCCCCGAGGCTTCAGCGCGCCACGGGCAAGACGATGCAGGCCTCGCCTGATTCGACCGGAGAGGGTGACTTGGCGGTGCTCACGACAAGGATGTGCGGGCAGAGTGTCTGGCCTGAAGAGCCATCCACGGCACGCGAAGACACCTGCCGAGATCGACGCAGTCGAGACCGAGCGCTAGATTGGGTAGGGAGGATAAATGGCGCACCCGTAGGGATTCGAACCCCAAACCTTCTGATCCGTAGTCAGATGCTCTATCCAGTTGAGCTACGGGTGCGCAGGGTGTTCCAGCGTCGTTTCCGACGCGGAGCGCGGATTGTAGACGATGGGGTCGCGGTCTGCAAGCCCTTGGGAAACGAAGTCTGGGAAGCGAAGCGGGGTCAGATCACCCACTGGGCTGCGAAGAGGGCTGGACGGTGGGCGTCAGCGGTCTGGGTAACGCTGATCTGGGCACTGGTGGCGCCGGCAACGCGGAGCAGCTCTTCCATGTGCCCGGCCTGGAGGCGACAGAAGGTGTCGAGGGAGGTGATGTAGCTCTGGATCGCGATGGACGACGTCGTTTCGCTGGTACGCGCGACTTTGGCGTGGCCCTCATCGTGGTAGAAGGGCCAGATCTCGGGATAGCGCGCCAGGGATTCGCCAGGGTTTCCGGCCTTGACGAGCGGCGCGTAGACACCGTTGAAGACTTGTTTCCCGCCGAAGCAGCCGAGGTACTTCCAGCGATCCATCCCGGGGTCGGGCATGGTGCGGGTCACAATTTCCGCGAGACGCAGAAAGTCCTCAGCCGGGTACCAGCCTGCGGCCATGACGTAGCGGCCGTCCTCGACATAGGTCTCGAGGTCGTCGGGAACCAGGGCCAGGGCCTGTGGACCCATCGCACGGAGGGCCTTGATGGCGTCGATCATCGGGATGCCCTTGATCTTGCCAGGCTTCATCGCGATCGGCCGCGGTAGCGCGGAAGCATGCATCGGGCCATATTGCCACGGGCCCTCTTACCGAGCACATGACGAATTTGTTCAACCTTCCGCTATGGGGACAAGGTCCAACGGGCATCGAAGCGGGCGGGCTCGTCGCCCTGCCCGACCTCGGCGACCGTGATCCGGGCACTGGTGGCGCCGGCAACGCGGAGCAGCTCTTCCATGTGCCCGGCCTGGAGGCGACAGAAACTCGGAAAGGTCGTGAGGTAGTGGCTGATGGTGATGCGTGCGCCCTGGTCGCCCGCAGGCTCGACGATGGTCTCGCCTTGATCGTGGTAGAAGCGCCAGATCTCGGGATACCGCGCAAGGGACTCGCCCGGATCGCCCTCTTTGACGAGCGGCGCGTAGGGTCCTTCGAAGGCCTTTCGGCCGCCGAAGCAGCCGAGCCAGGTCCAGGGATCCATGCCAGGATCGGGCATGATCTGGGTGATGATCTCGCTCAGCGCCATGAAATCGTCATCGGGGTACCAGCTCGAGGCGAGGATGTAGCGGCTTCCGTCCACGTAGGGTACGAGCGCATCCGGCAGCCGAGCCAACGCCGATTGACGATTGGCGCGCAGTCCTTTGACGACATCGATGAGCGAGATTCCTTTGATGTTTCCTGGTTTCATGGCGCGGAGAGTCGGTCTTCTGTCAACCATCGACGGTAGCCTGTAACGATTCTGCGAACGGCGAGTAGCCAAGGAGTAGGCACACTCACCTCGCTCGAACCTCGATGTCGAGCGTCCGCACGTTGAACGGGACGAGCCGGCAAGATACCAGAGGGATCTCACGCGAGCCGAACGAACCAGGCAGCAGGAGCAATTCGATGACTTCTTGGACCAGAGACTTTCGGGGCGCCTTGCGCAGCCTGATCAATGCACCGTCCTACACCTTCATCGCGGTGGCGACACTGGCCCTCGGAATCGGCGCCAGCACGGCAATCTTCACCGTGGTCAAGGCGGTGTTGTTCAATCCGCTGCCCTTCCCGCAGCCTGACGAGCTCGTGATCGTCCAGGAGAGCAACCTCGACGCGGGTTTTCCTCGCTTCTCGCTGTCGCCGCTCAACTTTCGCGACTACCGGGCGATGAGCTCGTCGTTCGCGTTTCTTGCCGCGCGCACCGGTGCGAGCCTGGCGCTGACGGGCGTCGACGGCGGTGCCCGTCAGCTCTCCGGGCGGATGGTGACGGCAGACTTCCTGCGCGTCATGGGGATTCCACCGGCGCTCGGTCGTGACTTCAGCGAAACGGACGATCGGCCAGACGCCCCGCGCACGATGATCGTTTCGCACGGTCTGTGGCAGGAGCTCGGCGGCGAAGACAGCGTGATTGGCCGCGAGCTGACCGTCGATGGGCAACCAACCACGGTGATCGGCGTGCTGCCAGCGGGCGCCTACGATCGGGTGGAGGCGTTCGTCCCACTGGCTCATGACTATGAAGAATCCAACCGAGGGGCTCATTGGCTGACCGGCTTCGGACGGCTGGCGCCGGGTGTGAGTCTCGAGCAGGCGCGCAGTGAGCTGGCGACGATCGCGACCACGCTCGAGGATACCTATCCAGATACGAACACTGGATGGGGGGCGGTGGTCGCTTCGCTGCGCGAGCGGACCGTCGGGGACGTTCGAACGGCCCTGTGGGTGTTGTTCGGAAGCGTCGGGTTGGTGCTGCTGATCGCCTGCGCCAATGTTGCCAACCTCACCTTGGCGCGCACCGCACGACGGGGTCGGGAGCTGGCCTTGCGCAGCGCGTTGGGGGCTGGGCGCTGGGCGCTGGTTCGGCGGATGCTCGCCGAGAGCATGCTGTTGGCGCTCGTTGCGGGCGGCCTGGGCGTGTTGTTGGCCTTTGGTGGCACGGGCTGGTTGTCCACCACCGAAGCCCTCGATCTACCGCGGATCGATACGGTCGCAGTCGATGGCGGTGTGCTTCTGTTCGCGTTGCTGGCGTCCATCGCGACCGCCCTGCTGTTCGGCTTCGCACCAGCCTTCCGGGCGACCGGAGGCGATCCTGGCGCACAGCTCAAGGCAGGAGGCCGAGGGCTCGCCGGGGGCCAACAAGGACAACGTTTTCGCGGTGGCCTGGTGCTGGCGGAGGTGGCGCTCGCGCTCGTAGTCCTGGTGGCGGCCGGCTTGCTGGCGCGCAGCCTGACCCGTCTCGCTGCCGTCGAGCCCGGCTTTGACAGCGAGCCGGTCTGGATCGCCGACGTGGCCTTGCCCGAGTCTGCCTACGAAGACGATGCGGATCGCACCGCCTTCTACGATCGCCTGTTGCAGGAGGCCGCCGCGTTGCCGGGTGTCGAGAACGTGGCCACGATCCTTCCCCTGCCGCTTTCCAACGACACGTGGGTCAACACGATCTTTCTCGAAGGCGAGCCCCTGCCCGAGCCCAATCAGGCGAGGACCGTGAACGTCGCGTTCGCCAGCCCAGGCTACTTCGCGACCATGGGCATTCCGATTCACCAGGGGCGCCCTTTCGAGCGCATGGATCGGGAGGAGACCTTGGCGACCGTGGTGGTCAACGAAAGCGCGGCGGAGCGCTTCTGGCCCGGTGAGGAGGCCCTGGGACAGCGGGTGTCCTTCGATCGGCCGGACAGCACGCCCGAGGCCGAAGAGTCGACCTGGCTCACGGTCGTTGGCGTGGTCGGTGACGTGCATCGCACCGCACTCGACGATGCCATCGAGCCAACGATCTACCGTTCGGTGCTGCGTGCAGGGCCGGCGGAAGCGGCGATCGTCGCGCGGGTGGCCGGAGGCGGCGACCCGGCGGTATTGGCCGGCCCGCTGCGCGACCTGATCTCCCGGATCGATCCGAACTTGCCGATCGGCACCCAGCGTCCCGCGACCATGCTCCTGGACGATGCCCTGGCCGCGCCCCGTTTCAACACGGCCCTCCTTTCGCTGTTTGCCGTCGTGGCCTTGATCCTGGCCGCGATCGGGGTCTTCGGCGTGGTGTCCTACGGCGTCTCGCAACGCCTTCGTGAGCTCGGCGTGCGCGTGGCCCTGGGTGCGCAAGCCCACGCCATTCTGGGGCTGGTCATGCGCCAGGGCATGGCGCCGGTGCTCGGAGGTGTGGTGTGTGGTTTGCTCATCGCCTTTGCGGCCACCCGCGTGCTCGCGAGTTTGGTCTACGGCGTGGGTACCAGCGACCCAGCGTCGTTCCTGGGAGCGGGCTTGGTGCTCGCCACCGCCGCGGCCATCGCCTGCCTGATCCCTGCCCTGCGGGCTACCCGGGTGGATCCGATGCGTGTACTGCGTGACGACTAGGCGCCTCTTCTGCCGATTCATGGGCCTCGGCGACGAGTCATAGGTTTGCGAATAGGGGATATGCCAGGCGCGTATCCATGTCTCGCAAGGGACTGCGATTGACGACTCGAGGAGGAAACGCCTCCTTCGTCAGGCGCGGTCAGCAAGGGGCACGTCCCTTGACGATACGGAGGAGAAGAGGCCATGAAGCAAACCGTCGCGAGACAGCTACTGCCAGCCATCGTCGTTGCCTTGGGGATCCTGGCGTCGACGCAGATCGCCGCGCTGATGCCGGGGTCAGCTTGGCCCTCGAGTCCCACCTTGCAGGCGATGGTGGGACCACTGATCTTGGCAGTTGCCATTGGCATGGCCTCGTTGCTCTCCGGTCGTCACCCGGAGCGTACGAGGTGGATCGTCGCGTGCGTTCTGGGCGGCATCGTCTTGGCGGCATCGGCGATCATCGTGATCAAGGATCCGGCAGGCGTCACGACCTTGCTGCCGATTCTCGGTGCTGGAGTCGGGTTCTCAGCCCTTCTGCCGGCGCGTCGGCAGGATGCATCGCGGTGCGCGAGCTGATGTTCCGCGCGTGTTGTGGCAGCGAGGATGCTCGGACTTCCTTGCGGTCGCCCGCCATGCCCGCCGCTGGTGGCCTTCGCCGGCACGCCGAACGAATCGCCCTCACGGGCAGCTAGTGCATTGTTCGCCTATTCTCTTCCCCTTTTCGCCGGGCCTTTGCGGCCCTGGCGGCGTTGCACCTCCTTGAAAGAGCTCGGCTCTTCCTGCGTCGGCGCGCCTGGCCAGGACCACCAAATCCTCGGCCAAATGGGAAGGTTCTAATCGCGCAGTGCACTAGTCGACGAAGGTTGCCTCGGGGCAAGAAATGTTCGCCGTAGTCGTCGAGCTCGTGCTCGTCTTCTTGTTCGAGGTGGTCATCTGTACGCTGGTGCCGCTTTTCTTGCTGTCGGTTGTTTGGATCGTGTGTACGCCATTCATCCTCGTGGGTGGTCTGTTTCAGCGAAAGGCCTATGGCCACGCCGTACACGACGGCTATCGCGGCTCGACCGACGCTTGGCTGAAGTTTTGGTCCGCGTAGGCCCGAGGCTCGCCCCTCAGGCTTGATGTAGGGCGCGTGCTGACGTGCTTCGCGTGCAGCGAAAGAGCGCTTCTTCGAGCTGCACCTCGCCTCGTGCCGTGAAGTGCACGGCGCGGGTGTTCAGATCCTTCTGCGCCCAGCCCTGGGAAAAGATGCGGTCGAGGATCGCGGCGCCGAGGCCACCGGCGAGGTGGTAGCGGCGTACGCTCCAGTCGAGGCAGCGCCGACAGGTCACGCGGCGCGCGGATGCGAGGCGCTGGGTGTCGATACCAAAGGCCTCGAAGGCGCGTGTGCCAGACGAGGTCAGGGCGAGGCCCTCGCCGAGCGATTCGATCCAGCCCTGCTGCACGACGCGCTCGAAGAGCCCTACCGCGAGCGCGCCTGCCAGATGGTCGTAGCAAACCCGTGCTTTGCGGAGTGTTGGATCCTGCGGACCCGTGTGGACTGTGGGTTGCGCGTCTCTGCGCGCCAGCCCGCACAGCTTTTCGATCATTTCGGCCACCTGCTCGTCGACGATCGCGAAGTAGCGATGCCGACCTTGCTTGCGCGCCTGGACGAGGTGCGCGCTGGTGAGCTTCGTGAGGTGGGCGCTGGCGGTCGACGGGGCGATGTCCGCGGCCAGCGCGAGCTCCGTTGCGGTCAGGGCTCGGCCCCCCATGAGTGCGAGCAGCATGTGGGCGCGTGCCGGCTCACCGATGAGCCTTGCCAGTGACGCGATGTCGGGGGTGTCAGCCATACTTCGATCGTAAACGAAGTGTTCCGGCATCAGCAATCTTAGAGTGATCTCCTCAACCCAGGAGCGTCACGGTGAACATTACCTGTTTCATTCGCTACGAGATCGACCCATTTCAGCGTCAGGCCTTCGAGACCTATGCCGACCGATGGGGGGAGATCATTCCCCGCTGTGGTGGTTGCTTGCTCGGCTATTTCCTGCCACACGAGGGTTCGAATCATGTGGCCTACGGCCTGATCGCATTCGACAGTTTGGCCGCCTACGAGACCTATCGCGCGCGCCTCCGCGAGGATGAAGCGGGGCGGGCCAACTTCGCGTTCGCCGAGCAGAAGCGCCTGATCTTGCGGGAAGAGCGCAGCTTCTTGGTGGGTGTTCCGTCGACCTTCATGACCGGTCCGAGGGTCGGCGCCGCGGCGCCCGGAGATTCGGAATGAACGGTTCGCAGCACGACAAAGGCAAGCGTTTCCGAGCGCTCCACCAGAATCCGGGGTGTTTCGTCCTGCCCAACCCGTGGGACGCTGGAACTGCCCGGCTGCTCGCCAGCCTCGGATTCGATGCCTTGGCCACCACCAGCGCCGGCTGTGCGTTCGCGCTGGGGCACGCGGATGGTTGCCAGGCTGTGACGCCGGAGCAGATGCTCGCGAATGCCCGCGAGATCGCTTGTGTGACTGAGTTGCCCGTCACCGGCGATCTCGAGAATGGTTGGCACGCCGAGCCGGAGCGCGTGGCCGCAGCGATCCATCGAGCCGCAGAGGCTGGCCTGGTCGGTGCGTCGATCGAGGATACGACGTGCAGGGCGGGCGCGCCGCTCCTGCCGTGCGCACTCGCGGAGGAGCGAATT
>CALFAM010000301.1 GCA_937948815.1 uncultured bacterium | reverse complement strand
GCCGGCTCTTCCGGGTGAGCGCGCCTCAGGCGACTGACGTGGGTGGGTCGTCTCGAAAGCGTAGCCACGCGAGAAGTGAGGCCAGGTAGCAGAGCAGTGCCACCAGCGACATGGTGCGGATTCCGACCGCCATCGTGCCGTATTCCGCCCATCCCCCGAGCACCGAGCCGAGAATGTTGACGCCGATCGCCTGGCCAGCGACCGCCGACTGCCCGAAAGAACGCGCGAAGATCAGACCCGCGAAGAATACGGGCGAGAGGACCGCCAGGCCATAGACGAGCTCCGCCAGCAGGCCTCGTCCGAGAACCCATTCGGGACCAACCAGAAAGCCGAAGAGCAAGCTGGCGACGAGAAAGCCGTATGCGATCGGCACGGCCACACGGAAGGTCGCGGCCACGGCATTGGCTCCGATGATCAGGACCAAGATCAGCGCGATCGTGACCGCGGATACCAGCCACGTCGTGCCGAAGAGAAGGGCCAGGCGATTGATCGCGTAGACCTCCATGAGCAGGAATCCGGCGCCGAGAAAGAACAGGTGGCCGTGAAACGGATCTGGCCGTCCGAACCGGGTCGGTCCCAGGAAGAGGATGGCCGCCGACGTCAGTGCCAGCAGCGCCACAACCAGAAGATAGGCGCGCGGGACGGAGCGGGACGGCAGGTAGAGGAAGGGCCAATCATCGGTCGGCAGTACCAACCCAGCCTCATCCGCCCCCACGAGCGGCGTCCCTCCGCCCGGAACGCACGTATAGTTGCGCCACGCTGCGAATTGTTCGACCTGCACCTGGGTGCCACACGTCGCTTCCAGCATCTCGATCATGCGCTGCCCGAACCAATCGCGAAACGTCGCCGCAGAGATCAGCAAGCGGCCACCGGGCCGCAGCAGACGCCGCGCTGCTTCGAAGCTGTCGAGCGTAAAGACGTAGTTGTCGAGGCGCAGACTCGACATGCCGAGCTGGGTGTGGGAGTCGAGCAGGCCGAAGACGACGAGGTCGTAGGTGGCCGGTTCGAGATGCCGGAAGGCACGACGCGCATCGTCCACAATGACCCGCACACGCGGGTCGTCATACGGACGCTCCGGATGATGCTCGCGCCCCATCTTGACGATCGCAGGGTCGATATCGACGGCATCGACGTGACCTGCTCCTGCGCGGAGCGCAGCGGCAACGTCGTTGCCGGTACCGGCGCCGACCACCAAGACCCGCTCGGGAGCGGGATACCCCTGGTACGCAGCATCGTAGTGCGGGAAGGGATTGCCCCCCATGCGCGCCACTGCCTCCGGCCGAAGATCCATAGCGATCTGGTAGAAGACGTCGGAGATTTCGACCCGATAGGCGGACGAAGCAATACCGGAGCCGGTCGGGCCACCCGGAATCTCGAAGCCCACGAGCTTCTGGTAGGGCGACCAGACCGTGTGACCGAACGAAGGCACCACCAAGAGCGCATTGACGGCCACCAGACCGAGGCCCAATGCGCGCCGCCGCGGGTTCGGGATCCAGGCGAGAAGGGGAACCAGGCCAGCGACGAACCAGACCCAAGGTGGGGTCTGAAGGTAGCCGAAGGCCAGGAAGGCAAGAATGCCGGCCAAGCTTCCCAGAATATTGACCGAGTAGGCCCGCAGGCGGGGCAAGCCTTCGAACGCGCCCCCCATCAAGCGCCCGAGCAGCATGAAGAGCATCGAGATCGCAACCAGGGTCAGGGCGCAGAAGAGCCCCATCAAGAGCTGCGCAACGAGCGCACTGCCCATGCCCGAGACGCCGCTGAAATCGCCGAGAATCTGTTCACTGCTGGCCGCGACCGCCCAACGGCCAAGGGCATCGGCCAAGGCCAGCGAACCGAGTGACAAGAAGGCAGCCAGCGGCGCCAGCCAGGCCAGGAAAGCCAGCGCATGACGCGGTCGGCCACCTCCCTGCCAGCAGCCCAGGCCGAGCCCCAGGAAGCAGCCGATCAGCGGCACGTTCTTGTAGAACGAGAAAATCCGAATCTGCGAGCTGCAGTATCGGATCAGCATCACTTCGACGAAGAGAATGATGAAGCTGATCGCGAACAGCCTGAAGAGCGAGCCGCGTCCTTCCGGCGGCTCCGCAGTCGCATCCTCTTCAGCGCCTCGGCGGCGTGCTTGGACTTCGCCGACCAGCCACACGAGCAGGGCGGCTGCCAACAGGATCCAACCGCCTTGGCGTACCAGATCACCGCGTTCGGCCGCCGCGGCGCTGGCTTCGGCCGCAATCTTGCCTCCCGCGTAGACGAGCCAGGCTCCGAGCGCAGCGACCAGGAGGCTCCACAGGCGGACATGCATCATCTTCGACTTCTCCTTTCCAAGAACTCGTGGCGGGCAGCGTTGGGTCGCACTGTCTAATGGTCGACTCCTAGATGATACTCACCTTTGCCCGCGGTCGCGCCCCCTAGAGCTCGACACAAGTGACCGCCCGGGCGGCGAATCACGGTACGCTTCGCCCTCGACGCAATCCACGACGCCAGCACGTTCACTTCGTCAACATCTGTCTATGCTCGAACAAATCGTCCGCACATCTTCTGCGCGCGGCGCCGAATCTTCCGACTCCGTGCGTGCCATTCCCCAATCCATGGTCTCGCCGCTCGTCGCCTCCCTGCACGGCGAAAGCGAGCAGCGGCTTTTCTTGCTACGCGGCGATCTCGGCGCCGGACGCCGCGAGGTCGTGGCCGAGGCTGCCGCCCGTGCCCAGCCCAATGAGGCCGTCGTTCTCGATCTCGACTACGAGGGTTGGAGCGACGAGCAGCCAGATGGGCTTCTCGTCTTCGGCGACCAACTCGCCGACAAACGCCTCCCACCGTTGGACGCCTGCGCGCGCACCCAACTTCGCGAGGCAGTCGAGCAGATCACCAAGCTTCCCGGAAAAGCTGCGATCAAAGCGACTTTGATCAGCCTGGCGGTAGCGACCGGCACGCCAGCTGCGACGCTCGAAGGCCTGCTGACCCGTCGCCCCGCGGGACGCGATCAAGCATCACCCAATGCCCGTGCACTGCTCGCCGAGCTGCTCGATGCCCTCGCACGAAAGGGTCCGCTGGTCATCCACGTCGCCGATCTCGAGACCTGGCCGCTCGGCGCGACCCGGCGGTGGTTGATCGAGCGCGCGTACCGGCCTGAGCAGGCACAGCCGATCCTCTTGACCTTGGCCTGCTCCGCCGCCACGGTCCCCGATTCCTTCACCTTCTATGACGATCGGTCTCCCACCGTCATCGACATCGGGCCCCACGACGAGCCGGGCCTTCGCAGCTGGCTGACAGCGGCCGGTTGTGAAGACCATGCCGACCTTCTCGCGGCGGCGATCTGGGAACGCAGCGAGGGCCATCTCGGGCTGGTCGGCGCATACCTCGATGCCTTGGTGCAGGGCGGCCTCTGGCCCGCGAGCACGCCGGGCGCCAGCCAGTCGCTCGGCCAAGCGCAATCTCTTGCACGAGCACTGAGCCCGAGCCTTGCCGAATCCGTCGAGGCACGAATCGATGGTCTGCCTGAGCTGAATCGGAATGTTCGCGACTTCCTGCTGATGGCCGCTCTGTGTGGCGAAGTGGTCCCCGCGGAGCACGTGCTCGGCGCACTGGGCCTCGTGGAGGAGCGGCAGAGTGACGTGCTCGACATCGTCGACGACCACCTGGTCGACACCGACGTACCGCTGTTGATCGAGACCGAGGTTCAGCATCGCGCTTTTCCCAGCATTTCGATGTATCGCTTCGCCAGCCCGCTGATCCGTCGCGCGCTGCTCGACGCGTCGGACGAGCGGGCACGCAACGAACATGCGCAGTCGTTGGTGGCCTTCCTCGAGCCGCGGCTCGCCAAGGTGCACCGCGCGGAAGCCCGCTTGCTCCTGTCGGTTTCCGAGCATCTCGATGCGCCAGAGGTTGCCGAGCGCTACCGTACGCTGCTCGACATTTGGGCGCCCTGGGACGAGGCCGGGCAACCGGGCGAGCTCGGCCTGGAGCAGGAGTTGGTCGCCTGGCTCACTGTGCGCCGCGCCGACCCCGACGTGCTGTGGCTGATTGCCAACCGAACGCGCGCGCACTGGCCACCCACGCGTCGAAGCCTGGTTCTCGACGGCTACCGGACCCTGAGCAGCCGGGCCGGCGCCGCGGCGCTTCCGGCCGATCGCCGCGGCCTCTTTCACTTTCTGCGCGGCGAGGCCCTGGTCCAAAGCGGCCGCGTACCCGACGCCGAAGCCGACATTCGGCTCGCCATGTCCTTGGTCATCGAGAAAGAAGGCGAGGATTCCGCCAACCTGGCGGCGGTTCTGGCACTTCTCGGCGCCGTCCTGGTGCACCGAAGCGCGCATGCCGAGGCCCGCAGCGTGTTCGCGCGCTCCCTCGAAATCGAGCTTGCTTCCCACGGCACCGAAGAACACCCGCAAGTCGCTTTCGCACAAGCACGCCTGGCGCGGGTCCACGAGCTCACCGGCGATCTGGCCGGCGCGCGTCCGTTGCTCGAAACAGCCCATGCGACCCTGCTGAAAACGCTGGGCGATGATCATCCAGTCGCCCGCACGGTCGGCAGTAACCTCGAGACCCTCGGCAACCCAACTGCGAAGCGCGAGCCCTAGCAGCCGCGCAGACCGCTTTGGCGGCCCCAGGTGGATGAACAAAATGCGGGCGTCGATCGGGGACGGCCGGAGCGTGTCCGATCGACGCAGGTTCGCGGAGGCCGTCCGCAGACGAGGTCAGCGTTTGGCCAAAACCGCCCATGGGGAGCAGCCTGCCGCCGAGAGTCGTAGCACGATCCGCACAGCCGACGCCGAGGCCGCTACAATCAGCCCGTCCGGACCAAAGGAGCTGCGATGTCCCTCGACAAGTTGAATGCCAGGGTTTCGGCTGCGCGTGCGGAAACCGAGTCGCGTGGCGAGACGTTCTACCCGGGACCGAGCCGCATCCATCTGGCATCGTTCCCTCCCAAGGAACGTTGGGACGACTGGGTCGAGCTCGACTCCAAGGCCTGGCCGCAGCGCAAGGAAAAGCGGTACTCGCTGGTTCCGACCACCTGCTTCAACTGCGAGTCGGCCTGTGGGCTGCTCGCCTACATTGATCAAGAGTCGGGGGCCATCCGCAAGCTCGAAGGCAATCCGGAGCACCCGGGCTCACGGGGCCGCAACTGCGCCAAGGGTCCGGCAACCGTGACCCAGCTCACCGACCCTGATCGCATCCTTCATCCGCTCAAGCGCACGGGCGCGCGCGGCGAAGGTCGCTGGCAGCAGGTTTCCTGGGACGAGGTCCTCGACGATTTGGCGGGACGCATTCGCAACGCCATCCTCGAAAAGCGACACAACGAGATCATGTATCACGTCGGCCGCCCCGGAGAAGATGGCTTCACCGAGCGCATCTTGGCCGCGTGGGGGGTCGACGGCCACAACTCGCACACCAACATCTGCTCATCCTCGGCACGCGCGGGCTACCAGCTTTGGTGCGGCATGGACCGGCCGAGCCCGGATCATGCGAATGCCAAAGTGATGCTGCTGATCAGCTCACACCTGGAAACCGGGCACTACTTCAACCCCCATGCCCAGCGGATCATCGAGGCCAAGCAGCGTGGCGCCAAACTGATCGTTTTCGACTCGCGCTTGTCCAACACCGCAACCCACGCGGACGTGTGGGCCGCACCCATGCCGGGCTCGGAAGCCGCGATCCTGCTGGCGGTCGCCAACCACCTGATCCAAAACGACCTCTATGATCGCGACTACGTCGAGCGGTGGTGGAACTGGCAGCAGTACCTGTCGATCGAACACCCGGATCTGCCCCAGGACTTCGAGACCTTCGCCAAGGTACTGGCGACGCTCTACGAGTCCTACACCTTTGCCTACGCGGCCCAGGAAGCCCGGATCTCCGAAGCGCAGGTGCGTGAGATCGCGGAGATTGTGGCCACGGCCGGCAACCAGCTGGCAACTCACAACTGGCGCAGTGCCTCTTCGGGAAATGAGGGCGGCTGGCAGGTCTCGCGCACGCTGTTCATGATCAACGCCTTGCTCGGCGCAGTGGCGGTTCCGGGAGGCCTGTATCCCAATGCCTGGAACAAGTTCGTCGCCACGCCGATTCACCTGCCGCCTCATCCGGATGTCTGGAATCACTTGAGCTGGCCGAGCGAGTTTCCGCTCTCCCACAACGAGCTGTCGATCCTTCTCCCCCACTTCGTGCGCGAAGGAAAGGGCAAGCTCGACGTCTACTTCACCCGCGTCTACAACCCGGTCTGGACCAATCCCGACGGCTTCTCGTGGTTGGAGATGCTGTGTGACGAGGAGAAGGTCGGGGTACACGTCGCCCTGACACCGACCTGGAACGAGACGGCCTATTTTGCCGACTACGTGTTGCCCATGGGTCACGCTCCCGAGCGACACGACGTCCACTCCTACGAAACCCACGACGCCCAGTGGATCGGCTTTCGCCAACCCGTGCTGCGCGCCCTGGCGGCACGGCGTGGCGAGACCATCACCGACACGCGCCAGGTCAATCCCGGCGAAGTCTGGGAAGAGAACGAGTTCTGGCTCGAGCTCACCTGGCGGATCGACCCCGACGGCGAGATGGGTATTCGCCGCTTCGTCGAGTCCAAAATCCAGGCGGGCGAACGCCTCACCCTCGACGAGTACTACGGTTACCTCTTCGAGCATTCGGTCCCCGGCTTGCGGGAAAAAGCGGCCGAAGAGGATCTCGATCCGCTGGCCTACATGCGACGCTACGGCGCTTTCGAGATCGCCCGAGGCATCGGTCCGAAGCACGAGCAGGTGGTCCCCGAGCACGAGCTCGACGATCTCGCGGAAGACACCTTCGGCCGGGTCTACACCCGCACCCCCAAGCCCGCGACCACCAACATCGTTCCCACCGGCGCGCCCGACAACGACGCCGACGGTCGACGTCCCGTGGGCGTGCGGGTGGGTGACGAGATTCTCCGCGGCTTCCCCACACCCTCGGGCAAGCTCGAGTTCTACTCACCGACGATGGCAGCCTGGGGCTGGGAAGATCAAACCCTCCCTGGCTACATGAAGAGCCATGTTCACCCGGAGAACATGGACGCAGACGAGAAGGTGCTGATCTCGACCTTCCGCATTCCCGTCCAGATCCACACGCGCAGCGCCAACGCCAAATGGCTCGACGAGATCGCGCACACCAACCCGGTTTGGATCCATCCGAGCGAGGCCGATGCGCAGGGCCTCACGACCGGTGACCTGGTGCGCATCTCGACCCACATCGGTCACTTCGTCGGCAAGGCCTGGGTGACCGAAGGCATTCGCCCCGGCGTGGTTGCGTGCAGCCACCACATGGGGCGCTGGCGGATGGCTGGTCAGCCGGGTCATCGCATGCAGACCCAGACCGCGACCCTCGATCACCAAGGCAGCCAATGGGGCCTCCGACGGCAGGCTGGCGGGGGTCCGTATCAGTCCAGTGATCCGGACACCTCACGCATCTGGTGGACCGATGTCGGAGTGCACCAGAACCTCACGTTTCCCGTACACCCCGACCCCTTGAGCGGCATGCACTGCTGGCACCAGGCCGTGCGGGTGGAAAAGGCGCATCCTGGTGACCGCTACGGCGACATCTCCGTCGATACCGCCAAGTCGATCGCGGTCTACGACGCGTGGATGGCCAAGACCCGCCCCGCCGCCCAAGTCTCACCCGACGGCACACGGCGCCCCCACTGGCTGCTCCGCCCACTCAAGCCGAGCCGGGAAGCCTTCAAGCTTCCGTAAGCAGCCCCAGCAGGCGCCGGCTCGAAGCGCCTACCGAGGGTCTTTTTGCAAGATTCTCGCGCCAGCTTTGCGTTTGTGCATGAACCTCCCAGGAGACAAGCATGCCGAACCAATCGAAAGCGGCTCTTCTCATCACGACCCTCATCACACTCCTCAGCAGCACCCCAGGGGTGGGGGTTGAGCGGACCGGCTCGCTTTCCGAGCAAATTATCGGTCTTCGCATCACGCCGACCGCCCCGGAAGGCCTGACGGCCAACATCGACACCACGATCTTCTACACGCCCGATGCCTTCCAGACGGTTGCCAGGTTGGGCATC
>CALFAM010000300.1 GCA_937948815.1 uncultured bacterium | reverse complement strand
AGCCTCCGGAAGCCGGCCGGCCCGATGCCACGCTCGACGCCGAGCGCGGTGTCGTCGTCGGTGCGACAGACGATTCCGCGGCCGAGGCCGCACTATTTCGCCAATTGACGCGTGATCCGCGTGCTGCCGAGAAGCTCGATCCCGCTCGCTTCAGCAAGATGATCCAGCAGCACGTAGCGGCGATCAAAAAGAAGACAGGATGCCGGGAGATTCTCTTCCGAGTTGTGGTCGAGGGCGGCAAGCCCAAGTTGAAAGCCAAGCCACTCAAGACCCCCTGATGCTCGTCACCGTGACAAGGAGACCTCTGATGCGACACTTCACCATGCGATCGGCCAGCAGCGCCCTGCTGCTCGCGCTCATCGCTCTGATCACGGTGGTTCAGGCTACGGCGAGCACGCACGACCCTGGCCTCGAGCGTGCGCTCGCGGCCCAGCGTGCGCTGGTCGAAGATCACGCGCCAAGCGCCGTGGCCTACAACGATCTCGGCAATCTTCTGCTCTTGGCCGATCGCGTCAGCGAGGCAGAGTCGGCCTACATGCGCGCGATCGAGCTCGACTCGACTCAGGCCACTGCCCGGTTCAATCTGGCGGTGCTGCTCATGCAGCGAGGCGAGTCGCAGCAAGCGGTCGAGCATCTCGAGGCCGTTCTTGCGGTCGATCCCGAGCACGCCTGGGCCAACTACCAGCTGGGTATCTTGCTCGAGGCTCGAGGCGACCGCTCCCGCGCCATCAAATCCTATGCGCAAGCATTTGCCTCCGATCATTCGCTGACCTTCGCCGAGAACAACCCGCACATCATCGACAACAAGCTGACGACCCAGGCGCTGCTTCGTGCCCAGGCGTACATCGAGAGCGGCACTTCGGTGCAGGTGCCTCGTCAATACGGCGAAGGTCGACGCATCAAGGCACTGATGCTCGGGATGGACGAGGACCGCCTCGCCGATCCGGATTCGGAAGTTGGCTCGGACGAGGAGATGTCGGTGCAGGAAACGTCGAGCCGTGCCGGCGGTACAGCGGATGACGAGGACTACGCGCGCGGCACAAGTGACGACGAGAGTGGGCGCGAAGAGGCTTTTCGGGTCGCCGACGATGCGAGCGACACGCGCGTGTTGTCGAGCGAAGATCTCGATGCGAGCGACCGCACGGGCGAAGCAACCGGCGGCGCGGCCGCGCCGCCGCGAGGCCCCGGAAGCGTCTTCAATCGCTACCGTCCACCACGCTCCGGTTCGACCGCAACGGGTGGAACCGGAACCCAGCGAAACCCGACCACGACCCCTTCGACCCGAACGCGGAACCAGGCGCCGGTAGCCGGCGTGGCCGTACCCACCGCACCGTCCCAGAACAACCGCCCATCCACGGAGGCCGATCGTCAGGGCAATGCCGAGCGCCTGCGGAGCCAGCGGTTCCGGCCGTCCGCGCGCTCCAGTGCTCAACTCGAGCTCAGCCTGGAAGCGGTCACCGAAAGCGCTGGCTAACGGCGCCGCCTGGTCAAAGCCGTGCGGTGTCGATGACGGGTGGTGGTGTGCCGGCTTGCAGATCGTTGCACGCCGGGCATGGGCAGATCGCCCGAAGGTAGTCGAATCGGTAGATTCCGGTCGCGTGGCCGTCTGACCAGGCGATCGAAATCGCGTAGTTTCCGACCGCCTCGATGGTCGTCGGCCGCACCGTCGCCTTTGGCGGCTGGAAGGTAATCTTGCCATCGCCATGCCCTTGGCAGCCCGCACAGGGGCAGTAGCCACGAACCAGCTCGTAGGGCAGGCTGGCGCTGTGGCCATCCGACCACTGCAGGCGGAACGCGCTCTCGTCCGGGTTGCGCCGAACCTCGGTGAGGTAGAGGGTTGTCATGCTGATTGGGAACCTCTCAGTCGTGCTTGCTCCAGCATGGCTTCGACGATTTTCTCTTCGCCTTCCATCACCGTATCGCGATGCCCGCGCAAGGCGATCTGAAGCATGCTGGGGGATGCGTTGACCTCGATCACAGTTGCGGTCTCCGGCGCCGCATCCAGGCTCGAAATCTTGAAATCGACGCCGCAATGACGAAGCCCGAGGGCATCGCCGACGGCCTGCGTGAACGCCCGCCAAGATGGTGGCAATGCGACCACCTCGGCCCGCGCGAGGCGGTTGAGATTGAGCACCGGCCCACGAAAGGTAACGGTCTCGTTCACCGCGAGGATGCACGCTAGCGTCACACCCTTGGCCGCCAACGCGGCCCAAGACGGATCCGCGCAGGCGGCTTCGGCTGCTGCACCGGCCTGTTCGAGAAGGCCTTCTAGGGTCTGTCGTCCATCCCCGACCACGGAGAGTGGGCGCCGAACGTAGGCGATCAGGCACTCCCCATCCAGCATGTCTACCCGAAGGTCGATACCTTGAACGGCTTCTTGCACCAGGGCCAAGTAGTCGTCGCGCCAGACCTGCTCGATGGCCGATGTGAGTGCCTGATCGTCCAGCACTGCCGTGACGTCGCGTCCACGGGCGCCATGGCCCGGCTTGACGACCAGGGGAAAGCCGCAGCGGCGGGCAAAGGTCTTCGCCGCCCGGTGGCCGGTCTGCTCATGGAAGCTGGAGGGCTCGAAGCGTCCTGGCCGCAAGCAGCGAGTGCTGCGAGGCACCGTGAACCCGGCGCGCGACAGCAGGTTGCCAGCGTGGAACTTGTCGGTGGCGACGGACGCGGAGACGGCGTCGTTGAGGGGTGAGAGACCGCCGTAGAGCGTGCAAGTGACGTCCCCGCGCCGGATCTCCCACAGGTATCCCGTGTCCGGGTCGAGATTCCGCGACGTGCAACCGAGGCGCTGTGCGGCCTCGAGGCGTAGCGAAAGAACCGGTGCAATGGTGCACTCATTGCTCATGGTGCGCCTCCTCCGATAACAGCCATCTCTTGGTCTCGGCGACCACACGAAGCGATCCGCACGCGACGATCATCGGCGGTTGGCACGGCGTCCTCGAGGCGGGCGGCCCCACGGGCGTCAGCCCGGCCTCGATCGCGGTCCGAGCATGGGTAAGCGCGGCCGCGATGCTCGGAAAGCAGGTCGTTGGTGCAGTGGTCTCACGGCTGGCCGAGGTTCTCGCCGGATTGTCTGCCAGCACCCTCGATGCCTGCTGAGGGTCCCACGAGCGCGGGTGGTCGACCGGAGCGAGCAGCACATCGTGTGCAGCCGTGGCGAGCGTGTCGAGCATGGCGTCCGTGGGCTTGTCTCGGAACGCGCCGAAGACCAGCAGAAACGGCAGGGCGAGCTCGCGCAAGAAGGCGCTCAGAGCCTTCGTGCTCTCGAGGTTGTGGGCAGCGTCGATCAGCAAGGTGGTTTGTGGCGCGATCTCCACCGCTTCGAGTCGCCCGGGCCAGCGGCAGGCGGCAACACCTCTGCTCACGGTTTCGGCGTCCAGCGCCAGGTGACCACGCTGCTCCAGGGACTCGGCCGCCAGCACGGCGAGAGCGAGGTTCTGCGCCTGGTGGGCGCCGAGCAGCGGGAGGGTCAGCGCGTAGCGCCGACAGTCGGTACCGAGTTGGATGAGCTGTCCCGCCAGGCCGCGTGGCTCTCGGCTCAGGGTACGGACCTCGCGCGAGGCGAGCCGTGGGAGCGCACCGATTCGTTCGGCTTCGTCCTGCGCCGCACGCTGGGCCGGGGCCGGCAGCCAGCCGATGACCGCGGGCTGGGCGACGCGGAAGATCCCTGCCTTTTCGCGCGCGATCTCTGCCAGATCGGAGCCGAGATAGGCCTCATGGTCTCGCCCGACCGACGTCAGGACGCCAAGCTGCTCCGTGGCGACGTTGGTGGCATCCTGGCGGCCTCCAAGTCCGACCTCGACGATCGCCAGGGTGCTCTCCGAACGAGCAAAATGGAGAAACGCCGCGGCGGTCATGGCTTCGAAGGCGGTGATCAAGCCGGGAGCCAGGCGCTCGCTGGCGGCGATGACGTGCGTGAGCAGTGCGGCAAGCGTTTTGGCTTCGATGTTTCGGTCATCGATCCGAATCTGCTCGCAAGCGTGGCTCACCGCGGGTGAGGTGAACAATCCCGTGCGCTGCCCCGCCGCGCGGCAGATGGCAGCGAGCAAGGCTGCAGTCGACCCTTTGCCGTTGGTCCCCGCGACCAAGACCAGTGGAACCTGAAGGTGCGGGTCGCCAAGCGCGTGCAAGACCTGCTGAATCGTCGCGGTGCCGGGCCGAATGCCGCGCCCGCGGAGACTGTCGAGGATGTCGTCTGGTTGCTGCCGCGGCCCCGCGGGGCCGTCGTTCAGGGCGTCAGGTGTCGTAGGCACCTGGCTACCGTCGCCTTCATCTCGGTGCGCGGTACGACCAGGTCGAGGAATCCTCGCTCCAGCAGAAACTCGCTGCGCTGGAACCCTTCCGGAAGACTCTGCCGGATCGTCTGTTCGATCACGCGCGGACCGGCGAAGCCGATCAAGGCCCCGGGCTCCGCAATGTTGAGATCGCCGAGCATGGAGAACGAGGCGGTCACGCCGCCGGTGGTGGGGTCGGTGAGAATCGACAGATACGGAAGCCGAGCCTCGCGCAACTTCGCCAGCGCGGCCGAAATCTTGGCCATTTGCATCAGCGAGAGTGCGCCTTCCTGCATCCGGGCACCACCCGATGCGGACACCACGATCAGTGGCACGTTGCGCGCCACGGCAGTCTCGGCTGCTCGCGTGATGCCCTCGCCGACGACCGAGCCCATCGAGCCGCCCATGAAGCGGTAGTCCATGACCGCGAGCACCACGGGCTGGCCCTCGACCGTACCTGCGAGCACCATCAAGGCATCGTTGACCCCCAGTTTCTTCTGGTAGATCTTGATGCGGGACTTGTACGGTTTGGAATCCTTGAAGGAAAGGGGGTCGGTCGGCCCGATCGTCGTGTGCAGACGCTCGAATGCGGGCGCATCTCCTCCGCCTGCCTCGGCAGCGGGCTCATCGAGCAGCAGGCGGATTCGTGCTTCGGGGCCGATGCGAAAGTGGTGACTGCACTTGGGGCAGATATCCAGATTTCGCTGCAGCTCCTTGGAATAGACGATTTCCTTGCAGCCATCACAGCGGACCCAAAGGCCCTCGGGCACCGTGATCCGCTGCTCGTCTTGGCGTACTGGCTTCGGTTTCTTGGCTTTCTTGAACCAGGGCATGTACAACCTAGCCACCCGGGCGATCTGCCGCGGTCATGTTGGCCGCGTGAATTGACGAATCGTTCCGCACGATCGGGACAGCGCGCTAGCTCTCGTCTTCGTCCTCGGACTCGAGATCGTTGGGAATACCGAGGCGCAAACATGCCGCATCGTACATCTGCCGGGCGGCCTTCTTGGCATTCTGAAGCTCGGCGAGGCGATCCTTGACCTTGGCGAGCTCTTCTTCGATCGAACCGTCGAGCTCAGTCAGCTCTTGCCGGGTCATCGCCAAGGTGTTTTCGTAGAATTTCCGCTGGGATTCACTCAGGCTCATGTCTTCCTCCGTGGAGCACACGCCCCCTCGCGCGCGCGAAGCTTTGGATCGCAGTCTTGGTCGATGTCCAGGCGTTTCGGCCTGCATCCGGATGGGCGAGAATACTCGCCATCGATGACCGACACAAGCCGTTGTCGTCTAACGGCGGTTTGGTGCGATCAGATCTCGCCGCTGTTCGGGGGCGGCGAGTCCGATTCCGTGGCGGGCTCGTCAGGCGCTTCGTCGAGATCGCTGTTGCGTGCTTGCGCTTCTGCCAGCTCGGCAGCAAGGCGCTCTTGCTCGCGTTGGTACTCGGCCTGCATCTTCGCTTCGATATCGGCGGTGCGGCGCGCGAGCTCCTCGGCGACCATCTTTTCGAGATCGACACCTGCCGCGTCAGTAGGGACGCTTTCACCAGCGGCGGAAGACGAATCATCGCCCGCCGCTGCTCCCGCTGACGGCTCGGTGGCGGATTCCTGCGTGCCAGGGCTTCCGGCACCTTGGCCGGTCGCCCGAGCCGGGCTGGTTTCCGGTGCGGAACCGACGCCAGCCTCGTCCGCTGCAGCGGAGGCGTCGAGAGGCTGGCCTTCGGCCTGCGTGGGAGTGACGTCTCCGACGCCATCCGAGGTGGGTATGGGTGCTGCCGGCGTACTGGAGGCCGGCTCGCTTCCCGCGGCGCCAGACGATGCTGTGCCCGGGGAGACAGTACCGGGTGTGACAGGGGCAGAGCGTCCGAAGATGAACAGCCACAGGCCGCCGAGGATCATCAGCGCGATCACGGCAGCGATCAGCAGCCAGCGGCCACGTCGGCTGCTGGCGCGATCGTCCTCCGCGAGCGCGTCGAACGCATCTTCTTCGGCGGGCGCGACGTCGTCCGTGATGCTGGCCGTCTCGATCACTGCCGAGGCCGCGCTGGCCTCCAGTGGCGAGACAGCGTCAGTACCATCGCCGGAAGGCTGTGCGGCATTCACCTGCGCGATGTAGGCCGCCAATTCAGCCTGGGTGACCTTGGTCGGCATCGAGGAGAGCAAGGCTTCGAGCTCGGCAGCGAGGGCGCCGGCACTCTGATAGCGATCCTCGGGGACCTTGGCCAATGCGCGCAGAACGATTCGTTCGGCTTCTTCGGGAATATCCGGGTCGATCGCCCGTGGGCTGGTGATTCGACAGTCGCGAACCGCGTCGAGCACGCCGATCTCGCTGTCGCCGCTGAACAGCTTGGTTCCCGTGAGGACCTCGAAAAGCACGGCACCGAGCGAGAAGATGTCCGAACGAGCGTCCAGCTTCTTGCCCCAGGCTTGCTCCGGCGACATGTATTGAAGTTTGCCCTTGAGCGCCCCCATCTGGGTGTGGCCCACCGAGGTGACGGCTTTGGCGATTCCGAAGTCGCAGAGCTTGATGTCGCCCTCGTTCGAGATCAACACATTTTGGGGCGAAACATCGCGATGGATCAGTCCGAGCTCGCGCTGGTCGTCACCCTTGAGACGATGGGCATAGTCGAGCGCTCTTGCCAGCTGCGCGGTGGCCATGATCGCAACGCCGACCGGCATCGGTAGATCGTGCTCGCGTCCTGCCTTGAGCGCGGTCCGAAGATCCGTGCCGTCGACGTACTCCATGGCAATGAAGAAGTCGTCTTCCACCTTGCCGAGGTCGTAGATCTGAACGATGTTGGGATTCGACAGGCGTGCCGCGAGCTTGGCTTCGTCGATGAGCATCGAGACCAGCTCGGGACTGTCGGTCAGGTGCGCGAGGATGCGCTTGATCGCGACGATCTTCTCGAACCCCTCGACCCCTCGCCTGCGCGCCTTCCAGACCTCCGCCATTCCGCCGACGGCAATGCGCTCGATCAGGGTGTAGTCCCCCAGGATCTGGCCGCTGTCGGCCGGCATGTTCTTCACGGTAGGAAGAAGCTGCGTCCGATAGGGGTCCGGCTGCGCATCCATCGACGCTGGCGTGGTCAGCGATGCAGCGTCGACGCCCGCAAGAGAGCCCGGCGTGGAGGCCGATGACGCCGCCAAGGGGCTGCCCCCCGAGGCTTCATCGGAAGCGGGCGCATCGGCCTCGGTGTCTGTCGAGAGCGGCTGCGCGTCGTCGACACGTGGAAACGCGGCCGAGTCCATTCCTTCGGGATCGATCGCCGGCGGCTCTGGGATGCTCGGTGTGCCGCCGGCCGACAGGCTGTGGTCGGTGGGACTCGTGCTGGTCGCGCTCGCCTCGAGCGATCCTGGATCCGCCGCGCGCGATGCCAGCGAGTCTCCGATCGGCGAGTTCCCAGCGATGGGGTCGACGAGCGGCTCGATCTGCGGGAGGGTCGCAGCCTCACCGGCCGGGATCGCCGCGGGCACCGATGCGACGGGCGGCGTGGGAACGACGGGCGTTACCGGCGGCCGTGGTGGCTCACTCGGCGCCGACGGTCGGTTTCGTTTGACCTGGACGAGCGGTCCCAGGGTGCGGTCGAGCAAATCGTCGAGGTTTTCGGCGGATTCCGCCGGGCTCTTCCCTTTGGGCTTCGATGCCATGCGCGGATCGAGCAAGCCGGACAGCGTCTTCTGAAGGCGCTCCTCGAGATCGTCTCCGGCTGGCTTGGCCGCGGCCCGCTGGACGACTGGTGGAGTCGGGGCGACTGACGTAGCTCGAGGAGGCGCAGGCTGGGGCTGCACGGCCACTGGATCGCTGATCCGTGGCGGAGGGCTGGACAGCGTGGGCATGACCATCGTCGCCGCCGGATCATGCTGGGCCGGCGGAGTGGTCGGCTTCGCGTCCGTGCCGGGCGACCCATCAGGCGCCTGCTTGCCTTGCACGGCCCGGCGCGCAGGCTTCTCCGCCACCGAAGACTCGACCTCGGCAAGAATGTCGCCGAAGATGTCCTGGCTACTGAGATGCCTTTCCTTGTTGCCGGATGCTGGTGTGGCTCGGCGTTGCTTGCGCAGTAGCACACAGGCTTCGATCGCCCGGTTGAGCTGGTCGTCCGAGAACGGCTTGGTGATGATCGCGTCGGCGCGATAGTCATCGGCGCTTACCGCGCCAGCCAGGGGCGCGGGAACGACCGCAATCGAGCCAGGGCCACCGCGGCCGGCGGCACACGCTGCGAGCAGCTCTTCGGCTTCGGGCACGGCAATATCGACGATCACGACTTCTGGCTGCTGCTCAGCCATCAGGGCGATCGCCTGCGTCCGGCCTCCGGCCATCTGCGTAGTCCAGCCGGCATTGTGCAGAGCATCGGCTAGCTGCTCCGCAAAGCTACGGTCTGGCTCGACAACAAGGATCATCGACATGGAAACGTCCAAAGCGCAACTTTTACCATTGCAAGCGCGCAGAGTCAAACTGAGGCTGGGCGGGTGAGGTTGGCATAAGCTACTGGAAATATGTGGTTTATCACGATATCTTGAGGAAGTTTGGGCGTGAACATGCACGATCTCGTACAATCACGCGTCCCGAACGCCGGCCGCTTCGCTCTCGACAGTGAAGGCGTGCCGTGAGAATGAGGAGAAGGACAGCATGTCAGGCCACAGTAAGTGGAGCACGATCAAGCGGAAAAAGGGCGCGCTCGACGCCAAGCGCGGCAAGATCTTCACC
Organism: uncultured bacterium; assembly: GCA_937948815.1. Lineage (GTDB taxonomy): Bacteria > Acidobacteriota > Thermoanaerobaculia > Multivoradales > J023 > J023. The sequence goes on along the minus strand of CALFAM010000300.1, from coordinate 21,351 downwards.
AAATTGCTGCGCGAGGTCACGGTTGCCGCGCGGATGGGAAGCGGCGATCCCTCGGGCAATCCGAGGCTGCGCGCGGCGATTCAGGATGCCCGCGGCAACAACGTGCCGAACGACAACATCGAGCGCGCAATCAAAAAGGGAACAGGCGAGCTAGAAGGCGTCGCCTACGACGAAGTTTCCTACGAGGGCTATGGGCCGAGCGGCGTCGCGGTGCTGGTCGAGACCATGACCGACAACCGAAACCGAACCGTCGGTGAGGTTCGCCACGTATTCTCCAAGTACGGTGGCAACCTGGGTGAGAACGGCAGTGTGAGCTGGATCTTCGACCCCCGAGGCCACTTCGTCATCGATCCTGAAACCATGGACGAGGACGCCTTTTTCGAGCTGGCGATCGAGCTCGGGGTCGACGACATCAACACGGATGGTGACGGCTACGAGATCTTCACCGCGCCGACGGAGTACAACGCCGTCAAGGACGCGCTGGCCGAGCGCGAGGTTTCCGTCGTAGTTGGTGCCCTGTCGATGATTCCCAAGAACACAGTCGAGCTCGAAGGCGGCAAGCTGGCCACCGTGCTGCGCATGCTCGAGGCTTTCGAGGATCTCGACGACGTCCAGAACGTCTGGGCGAATTTCGATCCGTCCAGCCTCGACAGCGTCGAACAGGACTGATCGGCGCGTTTGACCGGTGCCGGCGCAACACCTCTCCCCGTCTCCCGCGGCCGGCACCACCCGCGTGCTCGGCATCGATCCAGGCAGTCGGCAGACCGGTTGGGGAATCGTCGATCGACATGGCTCGCGACTGACCACGGTCGCGCACGGTGTCATCCGCTGCCGCGACAAGGAGCTGCCGCCAAGACTCGCCTTCCTGAGCCGAGAGCTTCAGCAGATCGTGCACGAGCACGGGCCGCACGCCGCGGTTCTCGAAACAGCATTCCAGGGAGTGAACGCCCGTTCGCTCATCGTCCTGGCGCAAGCGCGCGGCGCGCTGGTGGCGACCCTGGCGCTCGCCGATCTCGAAATTTCCGAGCTGGCACCGGCGGAAGTCAAACGCGCTCTGGCTGGCAACGGCCGTGCCGACAAGAGCCAAGTCGCGCGCATGGTTCGGCTTATCCTCGGCCTGGGAAGCGGGCGGTTGGCTGCGGATACGACGGATGCGCTCGCGGTGGCGATCTGCTACGCTCAGCGTCTTCGAATCAACCGCTTGATCGCGCGTGGGGAAAGTGCCGGAAGGGATGCTCCGGCAAGGCGTAAAGGTTTGAAAAGAAAGGATTAACACCGAAGCCAGTGGTCTTGACCGTGGTTTTTGGCCTGTGTTAGCATCGCGACAACCGTGCCCGCCCCACGACCTGTGTTCCGTGATCGCTCACGGCCTGCTCTGGTCCGAGCTTTCCGGAACCTGCGCGACGGCGACGCACGGCGAAGCCGAAGGTAGGCCGGGTACGGAGGCTGGGAATCCGTTACGCACCAAGTTTTGATGGCTAGTCGGCACGTCTATACCCCTTGTGGGTAGGTAGAAACGGAAACTCGGGAACCGGACCGGCACTACGCGGGTCCAAGGGCAGACAGGAGGACGAAGCTTGAAATTGACCGACACTCTCATGGAATACATGGTCCAGGGAGGCCTCGTGATGTGGTTTCTGCTGGCCATGTCGATCATCGCTCTCGCGGTGATCTTCGAGCGCTGGTGGGCGCTCCGGAAAGCGAAGATCAATGTCAACGAGTTCCTCGCGAAGGTCCGCAAAGCGCTGATCGTCAATAAGTCGATCCGCGACGCGATCAAGGTCTGCGAGCAATACAGGGGCCCCGTTGCCTCGATCATGAAAGCAGGCCTTCTCAAGTACGGGCAGCCGAAGGAAGACATTGAGAAGACCATCGAGACGGCCGCGCTCTACGAGATGGGACGCCTCGAAAAGCGTCTTGTGATTCTTTCGAGTATCGCCAACGTGGCGCCTCTCCTCGGCTTCCTCGGAACGGTTACCGGCATGATCCGCTCGTTCGACGCGCTGGCCGAGGTCGGTCTGTCCGACCCGGGTGCGGTTGCCGCCGGTATTTCCGAGGCCCTGCTCACCACGGCCGGCGGTCTCTTCGTCGCCATTCCCGTGCAGCTCGCATACAACTACTTCACCAGCCGGATCAACAAGTCCGTGCGCGACATCGAGACCTCGACCAACATGTTGCTCGAGACCTTCGGTGAGATGCAGCGCAGTGGCATCACGCCTGACCAGGCTGGTGTCGGTGCCGCCGCCGCAGGAGCTGCGAAGCCGAGCCCGGCAGGTCGTGCTGGTGGATCACCGCCCGCGAAACCCGCAGGCTGAGACCGTAGATTTCAGACCGGAAACCCGAAAGGCGAAGCATGCGAATCAAACCTCGCCACACGCAGCAGCCCGTGATTCCGACCTCTTCGATGGCGGATATCGCATTCCTGCTGATCGTCTTCTTCATGGTGACGGTTACCTATGAGAAGGATCGTACGCAGGTCGAGCTACCCAAGACCGACCTGCGATTCGAGATCCCGAAAGAGGTCGCCTACATCTCGGTCACCACCAATGGCGTCATCCGTGTGACCAATGGTGAGGAGCTGAGTTCGCCCATCGACATCGCGGACGTCGTCTCGTTCGCGTCCAACGTCGTCTCCCAGTTTCCAGGGCGGCCGATCGTGATCAAGGCCGATGGTGCTGTCGACTACGAGAAAGTGGACAAGGTCATCGACTCTTTGAAGCAAGCCAAGGTCGAGTTGATCTACTTGCTCTCTGATCAGAAGACTGTTGACAGAGGTGGTGCGGTATGAAGTTGACGAAGAACACGCCGGAGCCGGAAATCCCGACTTCGTCGATGGCGGATATCGCCTTCCTGCTCATCGTCTATTTCATGCTGACCGCTACCTTCGCGGCAACGCGCGGTCTCGACTTCGCGTTGCCCAAGGAAGACGACAATCAGCAGACAGAGATCGAGCCTGAAGATGCGGTTCTGATCGAGATCGATCCGGCCGGCAACGTGCAGGTCGACAAGAAGGCGATGGAGATCAACGGCCAAATTTTGGAGTACCTGGCGCCCAAGCTCCAGGCCAATCCGAAAAAGCCGGTGATCATTCAGCCGAACCCGAAGTCGCCCTACGGCACGATGGTTCAGGTTTTTGATCTGTTGCGCCAAGGGAAGTTGATCGAACGCCAGTTGATCTGGCGGGAAAAATTCCCTGAAATCTCCGAAGAGCAGTGGGAAGCTGGGAAAAACATCAGCATCTCGATTCCGACTCAGCGCGAGATCGATCAGTTCTGGAACTGATGGCTGCAGCCGAACCATCGCCATACGCTTACGAGAAAGGAAAACATCACCATGGCTGACAAGTCACCCGTCAAAGGGAAGGCTGCAGGACCGGCAAGCAGCACTCGGAAGGGTGTCGCCGCTGCTGAGCTTGCCGCTGGCGAGTACACCACCTTTCTGGAAGAGGAGCGCGAAGACGGGCGGGCGTTGAAGGTCGCAATGATCATTGCGGCCGTCTTCCACGCGGTTCTGCTTCTCATGGCCTTGCCGTCGATCGGCTCCGATCGGCAGAAGGAAGAGAAAAAGCAGAAGGTCTACGTCGTTCAACAGGTTCGGTTCAAGCCGCCACCGCCGAAGCAGAAGCAAGAGCTGCCGCAGAAAAAGAAGAAGAAGGTCGCACTTCCGGATCCGACCCCGGATGAGCCGGAACCGATCGTCGAGGATCTCCCTGAAGAGCCCGAGATCGATATGCCGCCCGTTGACGACGTCATGTTCGGAATCCCCGACGCGCCGCCTGTGGCGGAGCCGGAAGGTCCGATTCATGTCGGTGGCGACGTTCAGGCTCCCGAGAAGGTCTCCCAGGTCCAGCCCCAGTACACTGAGATCGCCCGCAAGGCGCGAATTCAAGGTGTCGTGATCGTCCAGGCGATCATCGACAAATCGGGTACGGTGACCAACGTCAAGGTCCTCAAGGGCTTGCCGATGGGGTTGGAGGAAGAGGCCATCAAGGCCATCAAGCAGTGGAAGTTCAAGCCTGCCACGCTCAATGGCAAGCCAGTGGACGTCTACTTCAATCTCACCGTGAACTTCCGACTGCAGTAGCACACACAGACGGAAGCAAAGGGCCCGATGTCTTTTCAAGGGTCGCTCAAAGAGCTCCCGCTGCCCGACATCATCCAACTGGTTTCGGTGTCGGGCAAGACGGGAGCTTTCGTCCTCAAGTCAGGACATCAAGAAGGACAGATCTTTCTCCAAGACGGCGAGATCGTCCACGCGATGGCCAGCGGCGTAGAAGGCGAAGAAGCAGTTTACGAGCTGGCGATCTGGCAGGATGGCCAGTTCGTCTTTCAGGCAGGCGTCGAATCCGAGACGCGTACCGTCAAGAAGTCGAATACCAACCTCTTGATGGAGGCGGCGCGGCGGATCGACGAGTGGAAGATCCTGTCGAAACGCGTTCCTTCCACGCAACTCGTCCCGGTCTTTACGACACAGGGTTCGCGCACGTCCGTCTCGTTCACTCCGAATGAGTGGTCGGTGATCTGCAAGATCGACGAGCGACGAACGATCGACGACCTCGCATCCGTCCTCGGCATCAGTCCATTCGAGGTTTCGAAGCTGCTTTTCGGATTGCTGACAGCTGGCCTCGTCGAGCTTCGCGATGGCCTCGGCTCTCTCCAGCTGGCGCGGCTGGCTCAGCTGTCGGTCCCGGATCTAGGCCGTCTCACGGATGGGCTGGTCTCACAGGCACGGGAATTGCTCCAAGATGAAGGGCGTAGGGCCGAAGTCGACAAGATCGCCCAGCGGGCTCGTAAGGAGCTCGAGCGAGGGCGGGGAGCCGACACGCTGGTCGACCTGATTCGCTCACTCGAGCAGTTGGTCGCGACGGCACTCGGACCTTCGCAAGCGCGGCTGCTGTTGGAGCAGCTCAACCGGCAGCTTCAGTGATGACGCAAGGCCGACCATTGGAGAGCTTCCAGGCTCAACGTCCGGAATAACTTCCGCGAAGCTCGAGAAACGAAGGATCGCGAAAGGAGAAAGATCATGAAGCGAGCCATTTTCGCTAGCGCTCTGTTGACGCTCGCCGCAGCGTTGCCGGCATCTGCCGGTTGGGAAGAAGGGGTCGCGGCCTTCCGGGCCTCTGACTTCGAGAAGGCGTACCAGCAGTTTCAAGAGTACGTCCAGCAGAATCCCAATGCCTATCAAGGGCACTACATGCTGGGTGAGGCCGCCCTGCGGGTGAAGCGCAACGACGAAGCGCTCAACCACCTTCGCAAGGCCTACGATCTGAACCCCAACGATTTGGCGACGAAGCTCAGTCTTGGTCGTGCCTACAACGGCAATCGGCGCTACAAAGAGGCCGCTACGTTGCTCGGAGGTATCGACCCCAGCGCGCTGCCCGCGAACCAGAAGGTCGTCTTCTACCAGCTGCGCGCGACCGCACGTGATCGGTCCGGTGACGACTCTGGCGCGCTTGCTGATTTCGGAACCTTGACCAAGCTCAAGCCCGACGATGCGCAGCTTCACTACCGCTACGGCGTCGGCAAGATCAGCGACGGTGACCTTCAAGGTGGATTGAGCGCGCTGAGCAAAGCCTCCTCGCTCGACCCGAAGAACAAGGACATCAAGAAGGCCTACACCCAAGGCGTGCTCAATCAGGCGCGCCGGACTCGGGATCGGGCGGCGAAAAAGGCTGCCTATGAGAAGGCGGCACGCGCTGCGTCGCAGCTCGTTGGACTCGACAGCTCGTTCGACAACCTGATGCTCCAGCTCTCTGCCGAGCTCGGAGGGGGCCTCTATGACGCGGCGATTTCCACGGGCGAGAAAGCCGTGGCGAAGAATGGCAGCGACTGGAAAGCCAATTTCTACCTGGGGCAGGCGCTGACCAGCGCCTCGCAGTTCGAGAAGGCCGAGGGGCCGCTCAACCGAGCCAAGGGCTTGGCCAGTTCGAAGGGCGACCTGGATCGCATCAACAAGCAGCTCGGCTATGCGTACTCGAAGCAGAAGAAGTACGTGGAGGCGATTGCTGCCTACGAAGCGGGCGGCGATTCTGCCGCGGCCCAGCGCGTCCGGGACAACAAGGACACGGCCGAGTTCAACGCGGCGGTCGAAGAAGACAATGCGCGAATCGATGAGATGCGTGAAGAGGCCGAACGGCTCGAGAAGGAGCTTGAAGCCCTCGAGAGTGGCGGCGGTCTGCGCTGATCGGTCACGGTTGACGGTGCGTCGCCTTCCGGAGGCGCAAAAGAAAAGGGGCCGGTCACACGGCCCCTTTTTCTTGCCCGCTTGTTTCGATTCGGGTACCCACATCGAAGCGACTGGGTCGTTGTGGCACAGTCCGATCGAGCCGCTACTCCTCGCTTCCCCACCCAGCCGCCGCCCGTGCGCTGTCGGCTTTTTCACGCCCGAGCGACAAAATGGCACCGGCTAGCCCAGCAGCGGCACCGAGCGCGACCAAGGCCACCAGCAGCGTTGGGTTCAAGAATTGGCTCGCGACAAGGGAGCCGAGCAGGCCGTCTCCAAATCGCCTCTGAAGCGCAATGAAGCTGGCTGCCAGGGCTCCGACCGCGCCGAGCCCACCGAGGGTGCCTTGAATCGTGCCTTCCGCGTAGAACGGACCGCGGATGTAGAACTCCGTCGCGCCGACCAGGCGCAGCACCGTGATCTCGTCTCGGTGCTGGTGTGCGGCCAGCCGAATCACGCTGGCGATCGTGAAGACTGCGGTGATGAGCAGGGCACCGCCGACGACCGTGGCGAGACCACGAAGCATGGTGGTGACCACCTCGAGCTGGGCCAACCAATCGCGGTCGTCGTCCACGCTCGACACAGCAGGATCCTCCCGCCATGTGGTGGTTGCGTTCGCCAGGGTGGTGGCATTCACAGCGGGCCAGTCGGGCTCGACCGCGACCGACGCTGGCAGCGGATCCTGATCCCATCCCTCGAGCAAGTCGGCCATCGACGGGTACGCCGCGATGAAACGCTCCCGGGCCTCCTCGGCCTGGACCGGCCTGGCCGCTCGCACCCACGGCATGGACTCGATCAGGTCGGCAACGCGGGCCAGATCCGCGGCGTCGCTGTCTGCTTCCAGATAGACCATGATCCGGCTCTCGTTGCGCCAGGCATCGACCATCGACCCGAGGTTGATGCTGACCAGCAGAAAGATCCCCGACAGAAAGAGGCTGAAGCCGATCGTCATTACAGCCAGGAGGCTGGTCTTCCATCCGCGCGCGAGCCCGACCACGGCCTCGCGCAGGAAGTACGCCAGCGCTTGGGCGAGATTCACGACGTTCCCCCAGCCTCGGCGGGCAGTGCCGTGGTGGGCCCAGGTGCGGCATCAGATTCGAGCGCGGCATCGGGTTCGGGCGCGGCATCGCCTCCAGGCGCTGATGCCGCGCCCGCCCGCATGTTGGGAACGATGCCGGGCGGCAGCTCGCGATCCTCTGCCAGCTTGCCTTGGTCGAGCGTCAGGACTCGGTGACCCACGCGATCGATCAGGGCCCGGTCATGGGTCGCGAGGATGACCGTGGTTCCGCGTAGATTGACTTCGAGAAGCAGGTGCAGGATCTCCTCGGAAAGCTCCGGGTCGAGGTTTCCGGTGGGCTCGTCGGCAAGCAGGATCTCGGGCTCGTTGATCAGCGCTCGCGCGATCGCGACACGCTGACGCTCACCACCCGAGAGGGACAGTGGGAATGCGTTGATGCGGTGAGCGAGGCCGACTCGCCGGAGGGTGTCGTACGCGAGCTTTCGTTGCCGAGCGCTGTCCATGCCCAAGATTCTGGGTAGATAGCTGATGTTCTCGAAAACCGTCTTGCGGGCGATCAGGCGAAACTCCTGAAACACCACGCCGATCGTACGCCGTAGGTAGGGGATCTTCTTGGCGGGAAGCGCCGCGAGGTTGCGCCCGTTGACGAGGATCTGCCCCTCGGTCGGAACCTCCTCGCGGTAGATCATCTTGAGGAAGGTCGACTTGCCCGAGCCACTGGCACCGGTCAAGAAGACCATTTGGCCACGGGGAATGCTGAGCGAGACATCCGAGAGGCCGATCTGACCACCCGGGTACCGCTTGCTCACATGGTAGAGCTCGATCAACTCTCCGTTCTCCGGCCTGCTCGAAGGGGGTCGTCGGTCTCGGTCCGCGCGGGGCTAGTCTACCGCTCCCGTTGGGCGTCCCCATAGTGCGGCAGCGTAGAATCGACAACATGCTCCCCCGACCTCCACGGGCCAAACGTGCATCCTCGATTTGGCGGGACGATGCGAAGGGCGCGATCGCCTGCTTCGCGGGACGTGCCATCGCGGTCGCCGGTTTGAAGGCCTCGTCCGCGGCACTTGCTCGAGACGCATCCAGCGGCTCGCCGCTCGATGCTTCCTGGCTCGAGCAGGTGCATGGTCGCACGGTGAGACGGGCCAGGACTGGGTGCTCCGGCCGCGGCGACGCTCTGTGGACGGCCGATCGCGGGCGGGCGCTGGTGATCGTGACCGCGGACTGTGTTCCGGTGCTGATCGCCCGTGGGGCGCAGGTCGCGGCTGTTCATGCCGGGTGGCGCGGGGTCGCCGCGGGGGTGGTTCCCGCTGCCTGCGCACGGTTGGCGGCCGGCGACGATGCCGTTGCGTGGATCGGGCCGTCGATCGGTGCTTGCTGCTACGAGGTGGGGGACGACGTGGCGCGTCAGGTCGCGGACGTGAGCTGCCCACGCGTGGTTCGTGCGAAAGGCGCTGGCAGGCCGCACCTGGATCTACAAGCGGCGGTCGGCTTTCAATTGAAGCAGGCCGGTTTCGATGATGTTCGTCTCATCGATCGGTGTACCCACTGCCACCCAGATGAGCTGTGGAGCTACCGGCGCAGCGGACCGCGTGCTGGCCGCAACCTGGCCCTGATTTGGCGCTCGGCCGAAAGGGGCGATTCAGAAGTTGAGATTGCTGCGCCGAAAGCCTCGCGGAGCTCGGTCCGGCGCGCGTAGCTGCCCGCAGGCCGCGCTGACGTCGTCCCCCCGCTGTTTGCGGATGGTGGCCACCATGCCGCGCTCACGAAGACGGTCGCGGAAGGCGTTCACTGCCGGGCGCGACGGCGGGACCATCCGCTCGCCGAGCACGGAGTCGGGATTGATCGGGATGAGATTGACCTTCGCGCGGAGGTTGCCGAGCAATCGGGCGAGCATGTCCGCGTCCTCCAACGCATCGTTGAGGTCGCGAATGAGGATGTACTCGAAGGTGATCTTCTCTTTCGGGGCGAGGGGGAATCGCGCGAGTACATCGATCAGGTCGGCGAGCGGATAGGTCCGGTTGATCGGCATGAGCTGACTTCGCCGCGCATCGTCAGGTGCGTGCAGGGAGATCGCGAGCTGAGGGCGCCGTGGCCAGGATGCCATGGCTTCGATGCCCGGCAAGATGCCCACGGTCGAGACCGTGATGCGGCGCCAAGAGATGTCCTCGAGCAAGATCTCCAGAGCGTCGCGCACGTGGTCGAGATTCAGCAGAGGCTCGCCCATGCCCATGAAGACCAGGTTCAACCCGTGCGTTTCCGGCCGCGGCCGGCGTTCGATCGCACGCACCTGGGCAACGATCTCGCCGGCGGTGAGGTTCCGGCCGGCGCCCCAGTAGCCGGTCACACAGAACTGGCAGGCCAGCGCACAACCAGCCTGGCTGGAGACGCACACCGTCCGTCGCTCGCCATCCGGGATGTCGACGGTCTCGATCGTTTTCCCGTCCTCGAGGCGAAACAACAGCTTGACGGTTCCGTCGGCTGCCGCATGCTCGGTAGCCACCTCGGGTAGGGAAATACTGAATCGTGCCGAAAGCTGCTCGCGCAGCGACGCGGGCAGGTCGGTCATGTCCGCAAACGAATCCAGGCCTCGTTGGTGAATCGCGCGATAGATCTGCTTGACGCGGAACGGACGGTCGACGACCGGCTCGAGTGTCTCGGCCAACTTGCTGCGCGTCAGACCAAGCAAGTCGATTAGGCGAGGGTCACCGCCGCTCTGCTGCGCGACGTCGTCGCGCAGCTCGCAAGAAGAAGAACCGTTGCCGACTCGATCGTCGGAAGACTCGACGCGTTTGACCATCGTGCAGCCTCGAATCAGCCCCGGTATCGGTGTCGTCGCTGGTCAGCCCCGAGCCGTGCTGGCGAGGAAGAAGACCCGCGCCGCGTCTCCGGGATCGGTGTTCAGGTCCGGCGTCGCCGCCGTGCCGGTCGCGTACCGTCGATGCCGACTGAGCGAAGAAATGCCACGTCCGCTGTGTTCAGTCGAAACGAAGGCTTGGTGGTTGGTGCGCGATCAGCCGTTACGGGCGCCAGGTCGGGAAGCTCGCTCGCCGTTCGCGGTTTCCGCGCCAGCGAGTCGAAAGGAATGCCGTCTTCAGGGGCCTCGTGCGAACAGTTGAGCATCAGGTTCAACGAGAAACCCTGACATCGGATTCGCGAGGCTGCAGCGGTCACGTCAGGCGACGCTGCGATCGCCTCGGCCAGTGCACGACCCAGGTCGTCGAGCAGCTGCTTGACTTGGTCCTCTGGACCTTTCATGACGTGAACGTTTGCATGCGATCCCCTGCTTCGTACCGAACACATGTCTCTCCGCTCCGGCAATTCGGGCCGGACTGACATGACCTGAACTGCTTGTGACGGCGAGCCGTTGGCATTATGGCGTGGGTGTCTGGACCTGTCAATTCAGCCTTCTGCGGGCTCCCACAAGGCGAATCTACCCGCCTGTGGTGTCCATGTTACCGTCCGTCGCATGTCGAGCTCGAAGACTGCCAATGGCTTCACAGACGCATTGCGTGAGTGGCTGGCTCGGAGCGGACACGCAGCCGAGACGGTTGTCGTGCTGCCGGGAGACGTCTCGCCGCGGCGGTATGCGCGCGTGGTCGGATCCTCGGGTTCGACAGCGATTGCCGCCTACTACCCCGAATCCGTCCGCGAGGCCATGCGGCGTTACCGTCTGGCCACTGAGCTCATGAATGAGGCTGCGGTTCGCGTGCCGCGCATTCTCGATGCGTGCGCAGCGGAAGGCTTCATGCTGGTCGAAGATCTGGGTCCTCGAACGATGTTCGAGGACGTGCCTGAGGCATCGCCGGAGACGGTCACCCGTTGGTTTCTCGAAGCGGTTGACCTCATCGCAGCGATCCAGTCGATTCCGCCGCAACAGATCTCGGACCTCAATCCACCACTCGACGGCTCCTGGCTGCTCCGCGAGTTGGCGCAGACGTGGGACGCCTTTCTGACGCCTCGCGACCTGGGTGGCAGCCCTGCGGAGACCGCGGCCCTACGAAGCGCGCTTGCTGCGCTCTGCTCCGCGCTCGGCAACGGACCGCAGATCGTCTGTCATCGAGATTTCATGGTGCGCAATCTGATTCCGACCGAAGGTGGTCTGGCGGTGATCGACCACCAAGACACACGTTTGGGTCCGGCAGCCTACGATCTGGCCTCGCTCCTCAACGACAGCTGGTTCCCCGCTGACGACCTCGAAGCGCGTTGCATCGCCGGAGCACTGGCTCGGGCCCCGGGAACGGTGACGCGCGACGACTACAGCCGGGCTGCGGCCCAACGAACGCTCAAGGCAGTCGGCACCTTTGCGCGGGCGGCGGCCAACGGGTCGGCCAAGCACGCGGCGCTGATCGTTCCGGCCATGGAGCGGGCTTTGCGCAACCTGGCTCGTGCACCGGAAACTCATGCGGTCGCCGACGGGCTGGCGGCGCGTTGGCGTCAACACCTGCTAGACTGAAGGCTCTGCCGGCCGACCGGCTAGGAGGTGACCCATGCCGACTCTAGGATTTTCCGAGCTCATCATCATCTTCCTGATCGTCGTTGTCCTGTTCGGGGCATCGCGGCTGCCCCAGCTCGGACGCGGTCTCGGCGAAGGGATCAGCAACTTCCGCAAGGGCCTGAACCCTGACGGGAAGGGCAAAGATCCTGCTGCGGTCGAAGCGCCGAGCGACGAACGCGCCTAGCTGAGCTGCGCGAGCGCTACCCGCGCTGCGTTCGTCCGAGTCCATGGACGAGCGCCCCTTCGGGCGACGAAGCCCTGCCACGAGACCCTCGGCCTCCATTTGACGCTCCTGTGCTGACACGTCGGTACAGGAGCGTTTTCGCGCGCAACGAATACCTTCCGAGCGAGGGGGAGGCCAGGGAGTCGGCCCGATGATCTGTGCGGGCTGTCCTTAGAGAACAGCCAAGAGGGCGCTCGCTTCTTCCGAGAGCCAGCGATCCCGATGGTGATCGACGTAGATCGACAGAACCTTCTCGACGTAGCCGCGCGTCTCTCGGTAGGGCGGCACACCTCCGAAGCGGCGTACCGCGCCTGGGCCTGCGTTGTAGGCCGCCAGTGCCAGCTCCAGATCGCCCTGGAAGCGGGTGAGGAGACCAGCCAGGTAGCGTGAGCCAATCTCGAGATTGACGGCCGGCTCGTGAAGCTGCTCGCCGAGCTCGTCACCGGCTGTGGTCGGCATGACCTGCATCAGGCCGACCGCGCCGACCGGCGAGACGGCCATCGGGTCGAAGTTGGACTCGGCTTCGACCACCGAGGCCAGGAGCAGTGCGTCGACACCGAAGCGCTCCGCCATGCTCGCGATCTCGGGGCCGTAGGGCATCGTCAGGACTTGTGCGCGCCCAGCGCTCTCGCCATGAAAGAGGCGGAAGAGCTCAAAGCTGTCGCGGCGGCTGCGGATGGTCTCGCCGAGGGTCGAGCCGGTGAGGACCTCGCCGTCATCTCCCACCCAATCGGAGAGCTCTTCGAGAATCGCGATTTCTTGTGGGTCCGGCGCGATGAGTATGGGGTCGACATCGGCACTCGGGGTCGATGTCGCAATGAGTGAGAAAGCCGCCGTGAACGCGAACGCCATGGCGACCGTACGTGTGAGCTTGATCATGATGTTTGTCCGGGGCCGTAAACTGCCGGCGCTCTCAAGGCGTAGCGGCATCGGCCGAGCGAGAAAGCGAACGCTTCCCGCGGCATCTCGTAGCAAGAGGAGTGCCAGGTGGACCGTCAAAGTCGGCGAAACGCTGTACGGCCGGGGTCTCAGCGGTGAAGCTGGCCCCCGATCGTGCGAACCGCCGATCAGGCTAGGGTGTCAAAAAGGAACGTGTCGGCGCCATTCTGGCTGTCTGGCCGCCGCGCCGACATCTTTTGCGGTCTGTCGCCGGGTGGTGCTGCCCGGGTCGATGTGCCGCTCTTCGGCGCTAACGCCGCGTATTCGATCCCAGCAAGCTGCTATGCCGCTGGAGGCGCCGCCGAGCGGCTGCGCGTGCGCTGCGATCCTGGAGGTCGATCCCGAGATTACTGACCTTGTTTCGTAGGGTGTTGCGATGGACCCCGAGGGACCGTGCCGAGCGGCAGAGGTTGCCGTCGTTGTTCTTGATCGAGGCCACGATGAACTGCTTCTCGAACTCGCGCCGAGCCTGCTCGAGCGTCAGGCCCTGCTCCACGAGCTCGTCCACAATCTGGCCCAATCGTCCCTTGAGATTCTTCGTCGCCATTCCGCACACCCCCCAATTTTGTGTACGCGATCCCCCAACCGCGTGCGAGCCCTCTATTTTGGCAGCAATGCATCTCCGATGTACACCGTATATCTCGATGCCAGGATTCGCGCCAATGCTGTGTTCTGACCCACTGAGAGTACACCAAGTTCGCCCAAAACGATCGGCGGAACGCCAGGTTCTGTCCGTCGGTACACGGTGAAGATGTCGCCTGGTGCTACGTCCTGGTCGACGCCACGATCGATGTAGACCAGGTGACCCGTTCCCAGGGCGACGAGCTCCTCGTGGGTGAAGACGATCCGTGCTCCCGCTTCGACCTTGCTGTCGGGCTCTGGGAAGTTGAGGGGGCGAACCGCCGAGAGGCGCCGCAGGGGGACGGGTTCGGGCTCGAAAGCCTTGAGCTTGGAGCCCACCGTTACACCCTGACAAGCGAACACCACTTCAGCGATGGACAGGTCTTCTTGCGCCGAAAGCACGCGAACGCGACCCAGGTACTTGTAGTAACGCCCGAGGATCTCGCCGCTGACCGGATGTTGGACCATCCGCTGGGCGTTGATCGCGGTATAGAGCGCGCCGGCAGAAAGGCCGTCATTGCGGCCACCATCGATGTAGATGACATCGCCGACCGTGAGCTCGTACTTGGCGGTCTCCGCCTTGCCGAAGAGGCCTTCGACGTTGCTCAGCTCGCCCGGCGTCAGCGATGGCGTGAGGTAGTCGTGCTCGGAACCGACGATCGAGAGCGTGAACGGCTCCTCGGGGTCGCCAATGTAGCCCGCGCAGTAGATATCGGATTCGTGTCCGAGTGCGATGGGGCCAAGCGTACCCGAAAGGCCAGGCCGGCCACGGCCCAGTAGCGACTTCTCTTCCTCCTCGCCGGCATCGGTCCCGCTGCCGTCGTCGGGTAGCGCGGCTGCCATGGCCTCGTCAGAGTCCAATGGCGGCTGAGCGAGATCCGAGTCACCCAACTGGTCGCCAACGGCAACGCCAGGCAGCACGAGACGGTCGCCAGGATAGATCCAATGTGCGTCGAGAATGTAGGTGTTGCGCTCCCAAAGTTGGGGCCACAGATAGGCGTCGCCAAAAAAGCGAGCAGCGAGATCCCAGAGCGTGTCGCCACGCTGGACCACATACTCCTCCACGCCCTCCTCAGAGGGTGGTGGATCCCAGGCCGTCCAATGATCTCCCCGAAGGAAGAGGTCGCGAGGAGGGCTTCCGTCGGCGTTGGCGCTGGTACTGACAGTGGCGACTGCCGTGATGACGAGGATCCCTACGAGTTTCTTCACCGGCCTTCTCCTGCGGGCAGCGATGGCAACGCCGCGACGTCTGCTTTTGCCGACCGTCGCGAAACCGTGCAACCCGTGACGGCGGAATGCAGAAGTGTCAATACGCACATCGGGCGATTCTACGTCAAGGTAACCCGGTTCGGCGATCCTGTCAAGACCAAGTTCTTGTGCAAAGTGGGCCGTGGTCCACGACCGGGCCCCTGTGCCGATTCCTAGCGAAGCTCGGCCAGTCGCTCGCCAGCAATGGCTGCCGCGGCGGTTCCCGGGAACCGCGTCTCGACCTCGCGGTAGGTCGTGCGCGCGGCGTCGATATCGCCGGTCGCTTCGAGAGTCTTGGCCGCCTTGAGCATTGCATCGGGGACTTTGTTGCCCTTGGGGAACCGATCGACGACTTCGGTAAAGGCCTCGAGCGCTGCCGGATAGTCACCCCGTGCGTAGTGGCATTCACCGATCCAGAACTGGGCATTGTCCGCGAGGTCGCTCTGTGGGCTACGGGCCAGAAAGGCGGCGAAACGTGCCTCCGCGTCGCTGTATTGCTTCTGATGAAACAAGGTGTAGCCGTCATCATAGATCGACTGAAGGTCCTCGCCGACGGGTGCGGGGCTCGTCGGTGTCGTGCTGTCGCCCGTCGGCCCGCCTGGGGCGTTGCCAGCCTGGGCGGAAGGCCCGTTGTCGGGCACCGGTGGGCGTCCGGCCGGGACCGGCACAGACTCCAGCTCGGACGACTCGATCGGGGCATTGTTGCGCGCGATCGGCGCCACCGGATTCGGCTCGGAGATTCGTCCGTTGGAGGCGCGGCTGGAAGTGCTCAGCTCCTCCTTGAGATGGGCGATCTCCTGGCGCAGGCGGTCGATCGTCACACCGTCGACCGCAGCCTGCTGACGCAGGGCGAGTACCCTGCCACGCAACCGCTTGATTTCTTCGTCGGTGGGGTCGACCTCGCGACCGGGTGCGGCGCTGGTCAGGAGTGCGCCGGCCGCGAGCGCCAGCCAGAGAAGCTTGGGACGACGGGGGCGAACGGGTCGAATCGGCATGGGATCAACCTTCCTGCTCCGACTTCTTGCGACTCGCCTTCAGCATCTTTTGGAGCTTCGGCAGGTGCTTGCTGTTCGGATAGTCGCGGGTCAGCTCCGCCAGCACGTCGGCCGCCTGATCAACTTGGCGACACTGTAGATACGCGCGGCCGAGAAAGAATAGCAAGTCTTCCCGATCCGTGAAGGCGGGGTAGTTCTCGGTGATGGGCTCGAGCCGACCGATCGCAGCGCGACACAGGCGGTAGCGCACGTAGAACTCGCCGACCAGAATCTCGGACAGGGCGAGCTGGTTGCGGACGCCTTCCGCTTTCGCCCTCGCCTCATCGGCGTGGTCGCTGGTCGGGTACAGCCGGAACAGCTCTTCGTACGCTTCGAGCGCCTTGTGTGCCTCGTCTTGATCTCGGTCTGGCTTCTCCATCCGCTCCGACAGGCAGTTCGCGATCTGGAATTGCGCGTAGTCTGCTTGCTCGCTGGTCGGGAAGCGGTTGATGAAGTCCCGGTACTTGGCTTCGCAAAGCACGAAGTTGTCGATTCCGCCGGCCAGGAAGAGCGCGTCCGCCGCTTGGAGCAGCGCACCGCGGCCCTCCCGAGAGTTCGGGGACGACTCGAACGCATGGGTAAGGAACTTGTGGGCGCGGTTGTACTTGCCCTCTTCCATCAACTGTTGACCCCGCTCCAGGGCTTCCTGGGTCGAGAGCGAGAGAATGGGGTCGATGGCGGGTCCGCCCCGGCCGCAGCCAGTTGCCACAAGGGCGGTGAGCAAGGTCGCGACACATGCCGCACGCCGAAAGAGGGTTGGTGTCATAGAGGCGTAACTCGCGAAGTTTCAGCCAGGTCGCGGAGCGTGCGCATGGCCGCGACGGGATTGGGCTGGCCGAAAATGGCGGAGCCCGCAACAAACGTATCCATGCCGGCTGCTGCCGCCGGCCCAATGGTGTCGGGCCCGATACCGCCATCGACCTCGATGGCGACCTCGAGCCCTTGCTCGGCGATCATCGCACGCAATTGTCGTGCCTTGTCGAGGACATAGGGAATAAAGCCCTGGCCGCCGAATCCGGGGTTCACGGACATCAGCAGAACGTGGTCGAGCCGCGGCAGAATGTCATGAAGAACCGACACCGGTGTCGCCGGATTGAGCGCCACGCCGGTCTTTGCGCCACCCGCGCGAATGTGCTCGACCACTCGGTCGAGGTGATTGGCCGCCTCCCAATGAACCGTAACCCATGCCGCCCCGGCGTCGAGAATCTCGTCGAGGTAGAGCGCAGATTCCGTCACCATCAGGTGGACGTCGATCGGTAGGGACGTCCGTTTGGCCATCGCCGCGAGCACCGGAGCACCGAACGTCAGGTTCGGTACGAAGTGACCATCCATCACGTCGAAGTGAATCAGGTCGGCATCGCCCTCCTCGCAGAGGGCGATGGTGCCGCTGAGATCCGCGAGGTCAGCGGCGAGAATCGAGGGAGCTAGTTTCATCGTCGTCGGTGTTCCTGGGGGCTCAGTGCTCGAAGGATCCAGTGTGCGAGGGTCCCGTTCCAGAGGCCCATCCTGCTCACGTCTCGTCAAAGCGAAGAATCTCGTGCCTCTTCGCGTGAGTCCGCCGGCAGCTCACCCGCCGCCGGAGCAGCGACCGCCAGAGAGATCACATCCCCTTGGCGTAGCGGGTGCCCAGCAACGGGAAACTGCCGGAGCACCGTGCCTGCCGTAAGGCCTTCGTACCGTACGTAGCCGACCCGGCCAAGGCGAAAGCCGTTCTGCAGAAAGAACCGGCGCACCGCATCGTAGTCCCGTGTCACGACATCGGGCATTAGAAAGGTACGACCCGTGCCCGCCAGCGAAAGAAACAGGTCGACGGCCGAGCCGGGCGCGACAGGTTCTCCTGCAGGCGGCTCCTGGGCGACGACGAGGCCGTTGCGGACCTGTTCGCTGAACACGCTGACCGTGCGCCCGACTGCCAGTCCGGCCGCGGCCAATGTGACTTGTGCCGCTTGTAGGGCGTCGCCCTCGACGGAAGGCACGGTCAACCGCTGCGGGCCGCGCGAAGCGACTGCCGTCACGACAGAGCCGCGCTTCACCAGCGTTCCGCCGCGTGGACGCTGAGTCATCACGTGGTCGAGGGGAATCTGATCATCGAATCGTGCCTCGTCCTCCGCCCACACCAGGATCAAGCCCTGGTCGCCGAGCCGGGCCCGCGCGTCTTCACGATCGAGGCCGACCACTTCCGGGGCAGGGGTGACGCCACGGCGAACGAACTGACTGAAGGCCGCGTACGAGATCGATCCGAAGAGCACGCCCAGCACGCCGAGGTAGACCAGCGCCTTCAGGCCGCGCATCAACTGTCGCCACATTTGGCGGAGCATAGCAGAGGGTTCGGCGCGGCGGCATCCGCCTCCTGGGCCGGCAAACGAAGCGGCGATCAAGCCGCTGTGAAGCCCCTACATCCCAGGCAGAGAGGGCAAATTCTTGGCGAGGTCGAAGTACAAGACCATCACCATGAGCATCATGAGCAACATGAAGCCGACTTGCGTCATGCGTTCCTTGATTACGGTCGAGAGGTCGCGCCGGATGACGCTCTCGATCAGCAGAATCGTGATGTGGCCGCCGTCGAGAACCGGGATGGGCAAGAGGTTCATGAAGCCGATCGAGATGGAAAGGAATCCCATAGTGAAGATCAGCTCGCGCCAGCCTCGCTTGGCCGCGCGGCCGCTGATGCTCGCGATCTCGATCGGCCCAGAGAGGGCACTCTTCGGGGCGACTTCGTTGGTCAGCAGCTTCCCGATCAGAGACACGCTCTTGGTCACGATCTCGGCGTTGTAGCGCACGCTGGCGACGACTGCCTCACCGAAGCCGAGCTTGCGGAACAGGCCGATTCGAATCCCGACCTGACCGCGATCCTCGACCATCTCCGGCGTCACCGGCGTCTCGAGAACCGCGTCACCGCGCTCCAGCGTGATCATCACCTCGACGTCGGGTCGCTCCTGGACGTATTCGATGAAGTCACCGGGCCCGTAAATCGGCAGGCCGTCGACCTCGCGGAGCACATCACCCTGCTGGAGGCCGGCGCGGTCGGCTGGCGTATCGACCAGCACGTCGGCCACCTGGGTTCGGAAGGACGGCTGGATGCCGGCCTCCCCGATCGCATACGGCTCGATGATCTCGGGCGTGACGGTCACCTCGCGTTCTCCGCCTTCGCCCACCACCTTCAGAAGCACAGGCTTCTCCGGCGCCAGCTGCAGCGCGAACATGAGGTCGCCCCACCGGTCCACGGGCTTGCCGTCTACTTCGATCACCTGATCGCCTCGGACCAGCCCTGCTGCTTCGGCCCGCGAACCCTCAACGACATGCCCGATGACCGATGGCATGTCTTGGTAGGCTTGTTCGGCGATCCCGCTCATGAACGCAGCCGCGATCAGACCCACGGAAAGCACCACATTCATGGCGGGGCCGGCGAGGTAGATCAGGATTCGCTGCCACCGCGGCTTGGCTGTCAGCTCGTCCGAGGAACCGGAACGATCTTCCGGGAGATCCCCCCACATCTGGACGTAGCCGCCGAGCGGGATCGCAGAGAGCCGGACGTCGGTGCCGCGAAAGTCGAATCCGGCGAGGCGCTTGCCAAAGCCGAGCGAAAACACCAGCACGCGGACGCCAAAGAGCTTGGCCACGGCGAAGTGGCCGAACTCGTGAATGAAGACGATGACGCCGAGAACGAGGAGAAAGGCAGCAACTGCGATGAGCATCGTATCGATCCGTCCTTCGGTACCAGTCTCAGGCCACGATCGTGGGTTGGTGGGCTAGGCCAGTTCTCGCCCCGTCATGTCGCGGCGACGTGGCTCGCGGGGCCACGCCGGCCGATGATGCGGCCGCGGCAGGCCGCGGTGCCAATACAGGATATACCTACGGGATCTGCGCGGCCGGGTTCGATTCGTGAGCAGACGGCGGCTGACCGCTTCAAGGCAAGAGAGCCAGAAGCTCGGTGTCGAACAGCCACAGTCCCAGTACGAAAACGGGGGCTGCCAGAAGCACGGCGTCCATCCGGTCGAACAACCCGCCATGACCAGGCAACAGATTCGACGAGTCCTTGATTCCGACCCCACGCTTGATCATCGACTCCAGGAGGTCGCCGACCTGTCCAGCGATGGCTGCCGCACCGACGACGCCGACCAGGGTCAGGCTGATCGACCCTTGGCGGACCAGGCACCAGACAACCGCCGTAAGCAGAGAGCCGGCGAAGCCCGCGGCCGAGCCTTCCCACGTCTTGTTGGGACTGATGACCGAGGCCATCTTGGTGCGGCCGAAGCGGCTTCCGAAGAAGTACGCGAAGCTGTCACCGACCCAGATCGCGACCAGCAGCAAGGCGAGCAGCCAAGGGTCACTGATCTCGAGGAGATAGAAGCAGATCATCGGCAAGCCAAAGTAGGGCACGCCGAAGTGGATCAGGCCAGCGCCGATCATCGCCTCGGACATCCGTGCTGCCGAAAACAGCGCGGAAAGGCCGGCCAGCGCCAAAAGAGCGCCGAATCCGGCGATCGCCGATACGGCCGCGGCAATCGGTGTGCTGGCCGTGAAGCCCGATTCGAGCAAGAGGTAGAAGCCGACCGCCATCACCGCCGCCGCGACCGGCACGACGAAAAGCGGCGCGCTGGGCGCCCATCGCCGAACCAGATGGACATACTCGATGGCCGCGCCACCGAATACCGCGATCGCGGCTGCAAGTACCAAAACGTCTGGCAAGAAGAACACCACTGCCAGGGCGATTGGTGCCGCCACTGCGCCGGTCAGGACGCGCTGCATCCGCTGTGACATCGGGTTGCGACCGTCGCTCGCTGCTGCCGACTCGGGAGCCACTGGCGCGGTCATCGGCCGTGAACCGCCGCACCGCCGTCGGGCTGAACCGCGCCGAAGCGACGGCTTCGTTGCTGGAAGTCGATGATTGCCTGGAACAGGTCGCCACGGCGAAAGTCGGGCCACAGGGTTTCGGTCACCCACAGCTCGGCGTATGCGATCTGCCAGAGGAGAAAGTTGCTGATCCGCATTTCTCCGGACGTGCGGATCAGCAGATCCGGGTCGGGTTGGCCGGCGGTGGTCAGGTAGCGACCGATGGTCGATTCGTCGATCTCGACGGCGCGCCCGGCGGCCCAGTCGGCCACGATGCTTCGGCAGGCGTCGACGATCTCGGTCCGGCCGCCGTAGTTGAGTGCCACGTTGAGGGTCATTCGTGCCCCCTCCGCGGTGGCGGCCACAGCCTTGTCCAGCGCCCGCAGCAGATCCGGTCGCAAGGGCTCGCGCCGTCCGAGGATGCGGAGGCGAATGCCGTTGTCGCGCAGGGTATCCAGCTCGCGGTCGAGGTATTCGCGAATCAGGTTCATCAGCGTCCACACCTCGTGGCGGGGGCGCCGCCAGTTCTCGGTCGAGAATGCGTACAGCGTCAGATGGCCAATGCCCAGCCGAGCGCTCACTTCCACCAGCTCACGCACAGACTTGACGCCGGCGCGATGACCTTCGATGCGGGGGCGATTGCGGCGCTTGGCCCAGCGGCCGTTGCCGTCCATGATGACGGCTACATGCTGCGGTAGCGCATCCCGGTCGATGCGGC
>CALFAM010000299.1 GCA_937948815.1 uncultured bacterium | reverse complement strand
GCTCGTCGACATCGAAGCCGTCGATCTCCCGCGCGACCTGCTCCAACTCGGCGTGACCAAGGCCCGTCCCTTGGCCGAGAAAGCTGAGCACGACATCGCGGTGGGCGTACCAGAGCTGGCGGCGCGCCCGTTCGTAAGCACCAACCTCCCCAACATCGAGATCGGGCATCTGATGCGCCCGCGCCCAGATCAGCAGCTCACGCTGATAGGCCGGCAGATGCTCGGGCGGCTGGACCTCCTCGACCGGTGGGACCGCGGCAACCAACCCGGCACCGGGTAACGGCCCATGTGGACGACTGATCGCCCGCCGGAGCGGATGCAGGTCAGGCGTCCGAGCAGGCCCATCGGAGATGATGTAGCGTCCCAAACGGTGCCCCAAGCGCTCCGCGCGCTCGAGGTTGGCTGCCCTGCCCGACTCGACCAACGGCGCGTCCCGAGCACTCCGGTTCGGTCGCTGGGCGGTTCGGGCAGGTCTTCGAGACACACCGATTCGGGACGACGATCCCATCCAGGCAGGCTCCTTCGCGTGATCCTCTACCCATAGGTGCGCGATTGGGCAGAACGTTTCGCACGGTGGTCGCAAGCGCTGCGAAAAGGGGCTCTCGGTGTGCGGAACCGATCGCGAGTAGTAGCATTGAAGCTCACCCGCAGCGGTCGAAGAACGCCTCACCCTGCTGGCCCTCCAGCGACCAATGCCGGTGCGTGACGGGGTGGAGTGGATACCGGTCAACGAACTCGGAGTAGCGTGCGCATGGAAGGCTTTCTCGACACGACGTTCTACGGCAACACGATATTCGCCTGGCTAAAGGCACTGGCGATCATCGTGGGGGCCTTGCTGGTCGGTAAGACGGCCTACTGGATCTTCCAGAATGTGGCGCGACGCCTGACGGCCAAGACCAAGACCAAGCTCGACGACATCATTCTCGACATGATCGAAGAGCCCGTTGTCGTCATCTTGACGGTCATGGGCTTTGCGCTCGCCTTCAACACGCTCACCTTCGAGAGCGAACGCGTGGGGGAATTCATCCGCCACGCCATGACGGCGGCGATTACTCTGAGCGTCGCCTGGCTTCTAGTACGCCTGATCGACTCCCTGATCCAGGAGTACCTGGTACCGCTGGCTGAACGGACGGAGAGCGATCTCGACGACCAGCTCCTGCCGATTTTGCGCAAGGGCACCAAGCTGGCGATCTGGGTCGTCGGCTTCATCGTGGCGTTGAACAACGCGGGCTACGACGTCGGCGCGCTGCTCGCCGGTCTCGGCGTGGGTGGCCTCGCCCTGGCCATCGCCGCCCAGGACACGGTGGCCAACATCTTCGGCGGTGTCACCATCTTCGCCGATCGACCCTTCGTCATCGGCGACCGTGTACGGGTCGGCGGCTACGACGGCATCATTCGCGACATCGGGATTCGCAGCTCGCGTCTGGAGACCCGCGATGGTGCCCTGGTGACCATGCCCAATTCGACGTTTACCAGCTCAGCGGTCGAGAACGTCACCGCGGGCGTTGGCCGAAGAATCGTGCTTCAGCTCGGGCTGACCTACGACACCAGTGCCGCCCAGATGGAGCGTGCCCTCGACATTCTGCGCGGCATCGCCGAGGCCAACGACAACCTCACCGACGACGTCAAGCTGAGCTTCTCGTCCTGGGGCGATTTCGCCATGGGAATTCGCTTCGCGTTCTTCATCAAGCTCGACAGCCACTTCCGGAACACCGAGAACGCGGTCAACCTGGAAATCTTGAAGCAATTCACCGCCGAAGGCCTCGAATTCGCCTACCCGACCCAGACCATCTACAACATCTCTGCGGACAAGGACTGAGCTGAAACGCCTCGCCCAGAGGTGCCATCCTTATCGCGGCGAGGCTGCTCCATCGGCCGCTTCGGGCGGCGCCGGCTGGGCGCCTGCCGAAGTGAGCACGCGAACGACTTCGTCGTGCCCTTCGGCGATCGCGATGTCGATCGGCCCGTCGAGGTCAGCTCCAGCATGGGGTGACGCGCCGAGATCGAGCAGCAGGCGAACGGTGTCGGCCCGGCCGGCGTGGGCAGCGGAGTAGAGCGCGTCCCAGTAGGCGGGCGGTACGTCGAATCGAACACCGGCCTCGGCGTAGGCCCGCAAGGTCTCATGGTGGCCACCCCGGGCCGCCTCGCGGAGACTCTGCTCACAGGGGCGCACGCCAGTCGCGAGAAGAAGCTCGGTTGCCGATAGGTGCGAATCCTTGGCGGCGCCGCGGAGTGTGCTGTCGCCGTACTGCGTCAGCCGCGTGGGGACGGCACCGAGGTCGAGAAGACGCTGGATGATCTCGACGTCGCCTCCCCACGCTGCGGCATGGAGGGCGAAGCGAAGCTCGGCACCGGCGTCGATCAGCATCTCGACCGCCGCGCGGTTTCCGTAGTGCGCCGCGAGCTCGATGGCAGTGCCGGCTTCGCTCACGAGATCCGGCTCGGCCTCGGCTTTCAGCAACCGCTCGATGATCGGGCCGAGACCCTTGCGCGAGGCTACGTGGAGGGCCGATTGCCCGTTCGAGCTCTGCCCGTTCGGATCCGAGCCCGCAGCAAGCAAGATCTCGAAGGTCTCCAAGCTGCCCTGTCGAGCTGCCTTCTCCAGTGGGTGCGCCCATCCGCTGCCACCTTGATGAAGCAGCTTCAGATTTGGATCGACACCTTCCTCTTGGATCAGGCGACGTAGCCAGGCAGGATCCTTCTCGATCGCGACATTCATCGCGCCGACGACGTCCCCTTCCGCAAAGATCGCCTCGATCGTCCGGATCTGAAAATCGCCGACGATCTCCTGCCCACTGTCGAGCGTTGCGCGCTTGGGCTCTTCACCAGGCCCGGCCCTTCGAGCCTTCTCCATCAGGCTGGCACCCAACTCGCTCAGCCGCGACCAGGAGACACCAAGTTGGCCGAAGACCAGAAAGCCGCCCACGGCGAGAAGCGTGAAGACCGTCGCGCAGCCGCACCCACGCGGCCCCTCGACCCGAACCGTCGTGTCGTTTCTTGGAGATCGATTCATGGCATCTTCGCCGCGCCCTTGTGTCGTCGTCGTTTCCTGCGATCTCCCTGATGGTTTCACAGGCGCGCACGGCCCCGCTTGGCGTTCAGGATACAAAGAAGAATCGGGTATCGCCCCCAAGGGCGAGAAGCAGCGGGGGTCAAGCGGCAACACTGGCATACGGCGACTGCGGGTCGCACGGCCAGCAGCAGGGGGGTACAGGAACATCGTCAGCATGACGATCTCCCACGGTCGCTGGCAACTGAATGGTCGGATCGACCGGATTCACGGCTCCCGTAGAGAGCTCACCGTTCGTCCTCTGTACGCAGCGCTCCACCAATGCCCCTTATCGAACGAGCTACTTGAACCTTGTGGCCAACTGTCAGTTCAACTTCACCATGGCAAATTTTGCGGCACTATCCCTCACAGACTGAACAAGGCGATCCGCTAAGCGCACGATCTCGGCTGGCCGGCCGAGGCTGCTCGGCTCGGAGCAGAACCGGCACAGTCCGAATGGGTGCTGTTACGTTCATCGGCGAGCTGGAACGTTCGGGGACGTGTGCTGCCCTGCGTCCTAAGGCTGTCTGCATCACAGGAGCAAGACTACGTGGGGACGGCCAACGCCGGTCACCAGGTGTGTGCCGTCGCCATCTTCTGATCCCAGGTTCGCGCGGGGTGGCCACAGGGCCCTGGGTGGCCCCCGAAAAGCAGGGTGATTCGCCCGGCTACCGGCGGATGGCCGTGGCGGCCGGCAACACAGCCGGCGCCACGACCGCCCTGGCAAGAAAGGCGAATCAGTAGCAGGTCACGTCCCAAGAACCGACGCAGCCCGACGTGCAGTTGGCGGTCGAAGGTGTGCAGGAATTGAAGGTGTTGTCGAGGCCATTCCAGATGTGGCGGTACGGCGTACCGTCACACCGCTTCGTCTTGTAGCTGCCTGCCGAGCAGGTGCTCACGCTGAAAATGTGATCGTTGATCGGGCAATGAAACGCGGTGCCGATCGGATAGGAGATGAACGCAATGGCACGGTACTGCGGACGGAAGAGATGAGGGTAGTAGTCGCGATTCGCACGCGCCATGACACAGTCGGTCGTGCCCGCATTGCAGATCTTGACGTCCTTTTGCAACGGGCCACACGCGCTGGATGACTTGGACAGCCCAGATGAGTCACCCGCCGCATCGTTCACGCCAATCGCCCGCCGGAGGGTTGGCCCGATGTCTTGACGGGTCGCCTTGGCACGGACATCGCCACCTTCGAACGACACGCTGGCCGAGAACGGCAGCATCGAAACGAGGTGCAGGCTCGGGCCGGGCTCCAACCCACTCAGATCGATCGAACGACGCTCCCCGCCAGCGAGATGGACCAGGTAGTTCTCGACCCGCTTGCCATTTCCGTACTCCGCAGAGATCACGACGTCTGCCACATCATCGTTCACGTTCTCGAGGAAGACGAACGTATTCGCGAGCGAGAAGGGATGCGATGCACCGAAGAGATCGGGATTCGATGGGCTGAGGTCGAGCGCGCCGACGTAGTTCTCGCCACCCACGATGTCCTTGGTCAGATTCTTGGTGAAAAACCCTTCTGGTAACAGATTGCGCACATAGTCCGGCACCCCGTCGCCCGCCTCCCCATAGTGAGCGATTGGCTGTGTCTCTTGAGCCCAGACCGAGCTCGTGGCCGCCAAGAGAAGGGCGACCCCGAGGAGAACGAGTTTCATCGTACGCTTCATAGATGCGGTCTCCTGAGATGGTTGGCCGAAAGATCGCGGTCGGCGAACGCCCATCGTCGACGATCTCTCGAGGACGCGTTCACCGCCGCATACGAAGCAGTCATACGTGACCGCTCACTTGTAGAACGCAAGCCGCGCCGGAACTCGTCATCGATCTCGTGGCGAAGCCTTCTGAGGGTCACGCGGCGCGCACACCAAGCGGAGTGATCGGGGAGCTTCAGCAGATCTTCGTTTCTCCTCGCTGAGCCTTTCCTCCCGTCGAATCGCGCAATCACCGGCAAGGGCGCGACGAATCGTCTGGTCGCCCCGCCATTCGTGAACCGATTCGCTTCACCAATCCGGCCCACTCATCCAGGAGCACGTCATGACTCGACATCCCGTTTCGGTCGCCAGGTCCCCGATCGCACCCAAGCAGCGCTTCACGCTCACCGTGCTCGCGTTCCTGCTCCTCCCGGCGCTGGCGACCGCTGCCGAGGCAGTGCTACCGACCGGTGACGGCCCCATGCCGACAAGCGATGCCGCACTCGCATCGGTCGACACGACGACCGGCACGCTGAGTCTCGCAGCGCCCGAGCAAGATGGATCGGTGCTCCCCGAAGAACAGCGGGTGGAAGCCGCGGGCGCACTGTTTCGCTGCATGCCGGAGCGGACGACCGATCCGGTCACGCGGGTCGGCGCAACCTGCCTGCGCGCGCGTCAGAAGGCAGCCGCGGCGGCACGGGAACGGGTCGAATGCTGGACCGGTACCTGCGAGGTGAGTCACTCGGTCGCGCCGTGCCAGCCGATCACCAACGGATTCTCGGCCACGGCCGTCGCGACCTATCGGTGCAAGAACCCCAAGTGGTGCGGTGACTGACGCGCGCGTCTCGTAGCCCGGATCAGGGGTCGCGGGCAAGCGGGTTGGTGTAGAGCGCGGGCACGGGCTCGGTCTCCCCGTGGCGATAGACCGGCTCGCCTGCGACGACGGTCATCAAAACCGTACCGTCGAGCAACCTGCCCGGATCCTCACTGCCGACGACGAAAGGGTCGAGATCCATGATCGTCAGGTCGGCCCAGCGGCCGGTAGCAATCGTGCCGGATTCCGCATCGGCGAACCCGGCATAGGCGTTCCAGGCGGTGTAGGCACGAATCGCTTCTTCCGGCGTCAGCGCTTGCTCGGGGAACCAGCCGTCGGGAGGTTGTTTCGCTTTGTTGCGGCGGGTGATCGCGGCGTGCAGGCCGTAGAAGATGTTGGGATCGGAGCCGGAGAGGTCCGAGTTGAAGGCCAGGCGGGCGCCTTGTTGGCGGAGCGATCGCCACGCGTAGCCGTGGGCCGCACGCTCGCCGATACGATCTTCGGCCCAGGCCATGTCCTCGACCGCGTGGGGTGGCTCCATCGACGCGATGACGTCGAGCTCGGCGAAGCGCGGCTGATCGTCCGGATGCACGATCTGTGCGTGCTCGATGCGGTTCCGGTTGTCACGCGCGGAAGGGGCCTGCTCGTAGACCGAGGCCAGGAAGTCGAGGGTCTCGCGGTTGCCCGCATCGCCGATGGCGTGAATGCCGATCTGAAAACCAGCTTCCATGGCCCGTTGGGCGAGGGCACGGTCGAAGCCATAGTCGCTGCCACTCACACCGAAGTGCCCGGGACGATCCGCGTAGGCTTCGAGCATGCGGGCTCCACGGGCACCCAGCGACGCATCGTAGTAGGCCTTGACGGATCGCACCGTCAGGAAGCCATCTGAGCTGGTGTGGGGCCCGCGCGCGATCCAATCCTCCATCGTGGCCGTGTCGGTGATGGCGAGCATCACGTAAACCCGGACCGACAGCTCGCCGCGTTCGGCAAGATCCTGGTAGGCCGCCAGAGCCTCGCCACCGACCCCGGCATCGTGAATGGCCACGTAGCCCAGATCGGCCATGGATCGAAGCGCGCGTCGGGTGCCGAGGATACGGTCATCGAGGGTTGGGGCCGGTAGGACCTCGGCATAGAGATCGGTGGCGTTGTCGAGCAACATGCCGGTCGGTTCTCCATGATCATCGAGGACGATGCGGCCGCCCACCGGGGACTTGGTCGCGCCGGTAATTCCGGCAGCCTCGAGCGAACGTGTGTTGTTCCATGAGGCGAAGCCGTGGAGGCCGATCGCATGGACCGGATGGTCCGGCACCTTCTCGTCGAGCAGGGTCTTGGTCGGGAGATGCTCCGACCACTTTCCCTCGTCGAAGCCCCAGGCCACGATCCACTCCCCCGCGGGCGTTTCGCGGGCGGCGGCGGTGATGCGGGCAACCGCCTCGGCTTCGTCCTCCACACCGAGCAGGCTGACGCGACCGAGCACGAGACCATAGCTCGACCCGTGCGCGTGAGAGTCGATGAAACCCGGTAGCACGGTGGCGCCGTCGAGATCGATAACGCTTGTGGCATCTCCCACATAGGGCGCGACCCCGGCATCGTCACCGACGTAGACGATTCGATCAGCCCGCATGGCGATCGCGCTGGCATCCGGACGCCAGCCAGCATCGTCATGCGGAGCGTCTGGCGCCGGCGAGCCATCGCGCTGTGGCTCTCCCCACGCCAAGGTGTAGACCCGACCGCCGCGCAGCACGAGGTCAGCATCCGCGCGGTTCTCCGAAGCCGCTTCGGTTCCGGACGCGACTGGGCCGGCGCTTTCGGGGCCGGTCTGACAGGCCACCAAGAACATGGCGGCAAGTACCAAGGTGGCAAGTACCAGCGTCCTTCGGGACGCACGCATCGTTGGCACCTTCATCGGCATCCTCCAGAGTCGACGATCGTGTTGGCAGCTCATTGCGAGCCTACCGCAGCACGCTGCGTGCGCAGCTTTCGACGCGCTCCTCGCGACCGAGGCGCTCGGGTGCCAGGCGGGAAAGCAATCGACTGATACCGTTGAAGCATGCAACATTCTTCGAAGAAATACATCACAATCCTCGACAGCGAGATGGCCTACGTCGAGCATGGTGAAGGCGACCCGATCGTCTTCCTGCACGGCAACCCGACGTCGTCGCACCTGTGGCGCAACGTGATGCCGCACCTGCACGGGCTGGGGCGTTGCATCGCGCCCGACCTGATTGGCATGGGCGACTCCGGCAAGCTCTCGCCCAGCGGCGCCGACCGCTATACCTTCCTCGAGCACCGTCAGTACCTGGACCAGCTGCTCGAGACCCTCGGCGTGCGCGAGCGAGTCACCTTGGTGTTGCACGATTGGGGCTCTGCGCTCGGCTTTCACTGGGCGCACCGCCACGCCGATGCGGTGCGGGCGATCGCCTACATGGAAGCGATCGTGCAGCCCAACGAGACCTGGGACGACTGGCCCGAAGCCATCCGTGGCGTCTTTCAGGCGCTGCGCTCCCCTGCTGGTGAGGAAATGGTCCTCGATCGCAATCTCTTCGTCGAGAAGATCTTGCCCGGCGCCATTCTCCGGACCCTCGACGACGCCGAGATGGATGCCTACCGCGCACCCTTCCGTGAACCCGGTGAAGGACGGCGCCCGACGCTCACCTGGCCACGACAGATTCCGATCGAGGGCGAGCCGCGAGAGGTCGTCGCGATCGTCCGCGAGTACGGGGCCTGGATGGCCGAGAACGACATTCCCAAGCTCTTCGTCAATGCCGAACCTGGCGCGATCTTGACCGGCGCGCATCGGTCGCTCTGCCGCCGGTGGAAGAACCAGCTCGAGGTGACCGTACCGGGCACTCATTTCATCCAGGAAGACGCACCGGACGAAATCGGCCAGGCGATCGCGCAGTGGTTGACGGCAAACTGAAGCGAAGGGCGCCCGCGATCGATCCGCGTGGCCACCGGCCATGAGACCGTGGCTACCGGCGAGAAGACAAGGCCATCTGACTGGGTGGTCCTTCTGTCCGAGCCCAATCAACGAAGTGATCGGTTGCTCCATTGACGAGCATCGCCTATTCTGACCGTCGAACGCTCATGACGACGACCGTAGGCCCAGGCAGCAAGCACCGCTCGCTTCGCGCCGCCGATGTACAAGGCGGGCCCGATATCCAAGGCGGGCACGGTGCCATGCCGACCGATCCGCCGAACCCGCTGGCCGCAGCGGAGTCCGAGACCACCCTGGCCAGGGTGGTCCACCGAACAGGAACTGCGGAAGGCGCACCGCCTGCGCGGGTCGGCCGCTACCAAGTGCTCGAAGAGATCGGGCGCGGTGGCATGGGCGTGGTGTATCGCGCCGAGCAGTCCGAGCCGGTTCGCCGCCAGGTCGCACTCAAGCTGTTGCTCTCCCATCGCGGCAGCCGCCACGCCGAGCGTTTCCGGGAAGAGTGCCAGACCATCGCCCGCATGCGGCATCCGAACATCGCGCAGATGCTCGACGCCGGGGAGACCGAGGAGGGGCACCCCTTCCTGGTCCTCGAATACATCGAAGGCGAGCCGCTGACCGACTTCTGCGACCAGAATTCCCTCGACGTTCACGCGCGGCTCGAGCTGTTCATCAAGGTCTGTGAAGGCATCCAGCACGCCCACCAGAAAGGCGTCGTGCACCGCGACCTCAAGCCCTCGAACATTCTCGTCACCCAGCAAGGAAGTCAGATCGTCCCCAAGGTGATCGACTTCGGCATCGCCAAGCTGCTCGACGCGTCCCGCGACCTCACCAAGGTGGGGCAGCTGATCGGCTCGCCCAGCCACATGAGCCCGGAGCAGCTCCAGGGGGGCGGTGCGGACGTCGATACCCGCGCCGACGTCTACGCCCTCGGCAACGTGCTCTTCGAGCTCCTCACCGGCACCATGGTGTTCATCGCTGCCAGTGGCAGCTTCTACGACTACATGCTGCAGATCACCCGCAATGATCCACAGCGGCCCTCCGGTCGCTGTCACGAGCTCGATTCGAGCCTCGAGAGCATTGCGGCGAAGCGCAAGACCTCGGCAAGTGGGTTGGTCCAGCAGCTGCGCGGGGACCTCGACGCGATCGTGCTCAAAGCCCTGGCGCGCAATCGTGAGGAGCGCTATCCATCCGCTTCCGGTCTGGCGCTCGACCTTCGCCGTCACCTCGACGGCCTGCCGGTCATGGCGCATCCAGGCGGACGCCGCTACCAGCTCCGCAAGCTGATCGGCCGCCACAAAGCCGCGGTCGTCGCCGCCACGTTGGTCGTGCTCGCTTTGGGCTTTGCGACCATCTCGACCAGCATCAGCTTGCGCCGGGCACGCGCGGCCGAACGCCAAGAACGGCTCGCCGCGTCGCACACACAAGCGGTCAATCGAATCCTCGAGGACATTCTGAGCAGCCCGGATCCAGCCCTCGACGGCAAAGACGTGACGCTGCTCTCGGTCCTCGACCGCACCGCCCACCGGGTGACCAGCGGCCTCGTCGACCAGCCGGAGACGGCAAGCGCCCTGCTCCACGTTCTGGGCCGTACGTACACCGCCCTGGGGGTCTATCCCGAGGCCGAGCAGTTCCTTTCCGATGCCTTGAACGCACGTGAGAATCACCTCGGCGTCGGTGCCGAAGAGACCCTGGCGACGCGCGAGGCCATGACCCGCTACTACCTGGCCGCGGGCGAATTCGAGCCGGCGGCAGAGCTCGCGGGCAAGCAGCTCGAGATCGCCGCAGCGAACCACGGCGAGCACAGCGAGCTGACCTTGCGCGCCCAATGCCTGCACGGCCAGGTGCTGTATGCGCTCGGCCAATACGACGAGGCGGAGGGGGCGCTGCGCGTGGCCTTCGACGGCCTGGCGACCCAGCTCGGACGCGATCATCTCGACGTCTTGACCGCTCACTTCGCCCTCGGCAAGACCCTCAATCGGTTGGGGCAAGCCGACGCTGCGGAGACCATCTTCCGAAGTGTCCACGACGCGCGGGCCAGCAAGCTGGGAACGGATCATCCGAGCACGATCGAGAGCGCCAACATGCTGGGAAACGTGCTCTATACGACGCGCCGCTTCGGCCAGGCCGAAACGCAGTACCGTGACACGCTGGCCCGGGCGGAGACCCGCTTCGGCGCGACCCATCCGTACAGCCTCCTGCTGCGCATGAACGTCGCCAATGCGGTGTACAAGCAGGGCCGATACGTTCAGGCAGAAGCGCTGTTTCGTGAGGTCTTGACGACCCAGCAAGAAGATCTCGGCGCCGATCACCCGAGCACGCTCCTCACCCTCAACAACCTGGGCAATGCGCTGCGCCGCCAGGGTCGATGGTCAGCGGCCGAAGACGCCTATCGGGAAGCAATGTCCTCACAGCGTCGCGTGCTCGGTCGCGGCCACGACGAAACCCTACGGTCGACACTCAACCTACTCCGCGTGCTCGAGGCTGCGGAGCGCCTTCCCGCTGCTCTGGCGTTGGTCGATGAGGCGCTCGCCGATCAGCCAGAGTCCGTTCACCTCTGGCGCTACAAGGCCACGATCGAAGAGCGCTCGGGGCGGATCGGCGCCGCCGTGGAAGCGGCTCGGCAGGCCGTCATCTGGGGCGAGGACAGCGAAGAAGACCTTCTGCTCCACGCGCGCTTGCTGGCACTCGACGGCCAGGACGAGGCATCGTGGGATTCCTACAAGGCGGCCCTCGATCGGAGTGATCAGTCGACCGAGCTGGCCGCCACGGCTCTCGCTGACCTCAGAGCCTCTCGGCGAGCTCGACAGGTGAGCCAAGCGCTTTTCGCCCGCCTTCGCGCGGCTGCGGGTCAGAACTGAGTCGCCGGCCCAAGCCGACTGAGCCAAACGCTGGGTGAGCCAGGAGCTGAGTGAGTCCAGAGCTGAGTAACGCAGTACCGACGAAGTTCCGCCGGCACTGCGTCCGGTTCGGGAGGCTGCTGATCAGTTGCCGCTACCGCAAGAGGTCGACGTCGACGCCGAGCCGGTGTTGCCAGATGGGTCGGTGATGACAACTGTGATCGAGCCGAAGCCACCGCAGGTTGCCGAGCGCGCCGAAGCGGTCAGCGGGCCCGTGGCGACCGAGATCGGTCCACTGGTGTAGAAGTTGTAGATAAAGCCAGTCCCTCGAGGCAAGGCGCTACAGAACCCGCGGCGCCCAGGGCCGAGGAAGGTGCACGAAATGCTCGCCGAGATGCTCGGTGTCGGCCCCTGGGAGGTGCTGTCCTGGGCCGAGCCGAAATCCGCACCAGCCATCGACGTGACGAGCAGGGAAAGGGCGAAAAGGGCGGTCAGTGTCGTCTTCATGGTCTCTCTCCTTGGTTGCGTTACCGGCCACGGGCCCTCGACCGGAAGGCCCGAGACCAAGAGAGACATTATCCGCTCATCGCCATCAATTCATCACGAAGCTCATCAGCCCGGTTGGAGGGCGCGTGCCGCGGGGCATCCGCTACTTGGGCAGGAACGCCTGACGCATCTGCTGGCTGTCGAAGGTGTTGCCAGCATCACCAGTCGACGCGAAGCGGTAGAGGGCCGCGGCATAGATGCCGGACAGCCCCGCCTGGATCGCCGCCAGAAGCAGGCCCACGAGCACGGCTGCCACGACCACACCACCAATGACCAGCGGCTGGCCCGTTTGGGCTGCGAGCAGCACGAACGGAAGGGCTACCAGGCCGAGCACCAGGTAGATCAAGCCGAAGACCAGGCTGATTCCGACGTTGCCGGCCACCTGCTCACCCCATGTGCGGCGCAGCACGTTGGCACTTTCCTTGATCGCGTCGATCGGACCGATCTCACGCACCACCAAGACTGGCACCACGAGGAAAGTCGCCAAGTTCCAAGCCATACCGACCATGCCGATCGCCAGGCGGCCGATCCAGCCGGCGCGTTCGCGCGCCGTCTGCAGCAGCAAACCGACCGTCGCCGCAATCGCTGCGTAGCCGAGGATCGCGCCGATTCGACGCCAGGCGATTCGGAGACCGTCCATGACCGTCGGGTCGCCACCGTCGAGCCGGATCATCGCCGCGCCGACCAGGGCCGCGTTGAAGAAGATGATCACGAAGTACTGCACGAGGTAGAAGGCAAAGCCCACGACATAGGCGCCGACCGATGCGCCCGCCGCCAGGTTGCCGACGAAGAAGAAGGGCAGCGCAAAGCTCAGGGACACCACCACCAAAGCCGTTCCCGAGAGCACCGGGAAGAGCAACAGCTCCTTGTCCTGACGCAGCACCGACGCACTCGCCTTGATCAAACTCCAACCATTTCCAATCTTCGCCAGCATCCGGTTGTCCTCCTGTTCCTACTTCCTACGCGCAGGATGCCCGGGGGATTCGCTCGACTTGTCGCTCATTCGATCCGCGCATGGGTCTTCGCAGGCCATCGTGTTCATCGCACCTTACAAGCGGCGCGCGGCCGCAGAGCACCTTGCACTGGCCGTGCCCGAAGGCTACGGTACTGGGTCATGAAGACGACCCAAAGCGCCTTGGTTTGCCGTCGGCTGCTGCTAGCCGCGGTGTGCTTGTTCATCGCGCCCGCCCTGCTCGAACAGGCACTGTTCGGACAGGCGCAGGTCGAACAAGAAACGGAGCCGTCCCCGGCTGCCGCAGTCGAAGCCGCTGCCGCAGCCGAAGTCGAGCCAAAGCCCGGCCAACCCGCGGCGGCGCAGAAGGCTCCGCGCGCCCCCCTGCCGCCACCCGGCACCATGGCGGCGTGCAAGAAGCTGATCGACCGGGGCCTCTTCGGGGGTGCGCGAGCCCGCCTTCAGCCAATCCTCGAACAGCATCCGAATTGGGCGCGCGCGCGGCTTCTGATGGGCTTGACGTACTACCGAGAGAGTCGTTTCGAAGCCGCCAACGAACATTTCGCCAAGGCCCTCGAAGCCAATCCCGGCGAGCTCGCCGTACGTCCCTTCTACGGCTGGAGTCTCTACTCACTCGGCGAGCTCGACGCCGCAGAGCAGATGTTCGAGTCGATCTTGAAACCGAAGCCCGACTACACCGCCGCCCACTACGCGCTCGGCATGATCGATCTCGATCGCGACGAGGTCGAAGCCGCCCGTGCGCACTTCGACACCACGATTCGGCTCGGGAAGCAGCAACAAGACGAGATCATCCAGGGACGGGGCCACGGGCGCATCGGCGACTTGCTCCTGCGACTCGGCGAGC
Organism: uncultured bacterium; assembly: GCA_937948815.1. Classification (GTDB taxonomy): domain Bacteria; phylum Acidobacteriota; class Thermoanaerobaculia; order Multivoradales; family J023; genus J023. The sequence goes on along the minus strand of CALFAM010000299.1, from coordinate 3,000 downwards.
TCGAAGGCGCCAAGGAGGCGCTGACCCGTGCGATCGAGCTCTTCCCCGACGATCACAATGCGCATTTCACACTTTCGCGTGTGCTCCAGCGCCTGGGAGACGAAGCCGGCGCCGAGGCAGCGCGCGAGACGTTCGAAGCGCTCAAGGCGAAGCTCCGGCCTGGGAAGACTCAGTTTCCGGGAGGCTGAGCAGGCATGATCACCGGGCAAATGCCTCGGAAGCCCTCGTGTGCCGCGGCGCTCGTAGCGCTCGGCTTTGTCGTCCTCCTCCCGCCGATCCGCGCCGGGGCGGATGCGTCAGCGATTCGCTTCACCGCCCTACCCGAGGCGGCCGGCATCGACCTCGTCATGACCAGCGGCGGCATGCCGAGCCGAGAGATCCTCGAAGTCAATGGCGGTGGCATCGCCCTCTTCGACTTCGACAACGATGGCGACCTCGATGTGTTCCTCGCCAACGGTGCGACCCTCGCCGCTCCCAACGAGGGCCCCGGCTCACGGCTCTATGCCAACCGTGGTGACGGCCGATTCGAAGACGTGACCCGGCGCGTAGGGCTCGACCTGCGCCGATGGGCCATGGGCGTGGCGGTGGGCGACGTCGACGGCGACGGCTGGGACGACCTCTTCGTGACCCACTACGGATCCAACGTGTTGCTACGCAATGCAGCCGGTGAGGCCGGAACGCGGCGCTTCGTCGAGATCGAGCGCGAGACATTCAGCGCGACGCGTACGGAAGCGCCATGGTCGACCAGCGCCGCATTCGGCGATCTGGATGGCGACGGCGACCTCGATCTCTACGTCAACCGCTACCTGTCGATCGATGCGCGGAATCCGCCGAGCCGCATCGGCAAGGCCTACAAGGGCATCCGGGTGATGGCAGGCCCCATCGGGCTCGCCGCGCAGGCCGATGCGCTCTACGAGAATCTCGGCAGCGGGCGGTTCCGCGACGTCACCACAGCCAGCGGGCTCGCCGTGGATCCAGGCGCGGACTACGGGCTCGGCGTGCGCATCGCGGATTTCGATGGGGACGGCAAGCAAGACATCTTCGTCGGCAACGACTCGACCGCGGATCGGCTCTGGCAAAACCGAGGCGGTATGACGTTTCGCGACCACGGCGTGATCGCGGGGGTGTCGGCCAACGGCGTCGGTACCACCCAAGCCTCGATGGGCATCGGTCTGGTCGACGCAGACAGCAACGGCTTCCCGGACCTCTTCGTCACCGTGTTCTCCGATGACACGAACACCCTGCACCTCAACCTCGGCGACGGCTTCTTCGACGATCGATCCGCGCAGCTCGGCCTCGCCGCCGTCAGCCAGCCGTACCTCGGGTGGGGGTGTGGATTCTTCGACTTCGACCTCGACGGCGACGAAGATCTCTTCATCGCCAACGGGCACGTGTACCCGGAGATGGACGATCCGCAGGTCGGTTCGTCCTGGGCGCAACGCCCGCTCCTCTTCGAGCGCCGCGGCAGGCGATTCGTAGCGGTACCGTGCGACCAACCCTGGTGCCAGGCGTCGTACCACGGGCGCGCGACCGCCTTTGGTGACATCGACGGCGACCGCGATGTCGACATCCTCATGACGACGCTGAACGGACCGGTCGTGGTCCTTCGGAACGACACGCCGGCGAGCGGGAGAGCACTGACGGTTCGCCTCGACAGTCCGCCCCCGAACCGCCACGGCTACGGCAGTGTTGTCGAGGTCGAAACCGCGGCCGGCGTGCAGCGTCGCTGGATCACCGGCGGCGGCAGCTACCAATCGGTGGACGCGCCAGAGGCCTACTTCGGCCTCGGAGCGATCGAAGCCAGTACCTCGCTCCCCGGCAACGAATCGAATGAGGCCGCGAGCGCGGCACCGGGACGCGAGAGATCTGCAGCGGACGAGGCGGATTCCACCCCGCTCCTCTCCCAGCCGATCGTGAGGGTACGGTGGCCCGACGGCACGGTCACGACGTCCACCAACGAGCCGATCGACGGCCTCTTGATCATCAAGCCCCCGGAAGCACGCACCGAGCGTCGGCCGTAGCCCCCGACGCGACGCTGCTGCCGCCAAACAAGAAGGGCCGAGGCGACGGTGCGCGCTCGGCCCTTCGGCAGTCGGCCTCGAGGGCCTTCGCGGGCGCTACGGCGACGTGTCGGACCACTCCGAGGTATCGCCCGACTCGAAGCCGCTCGCGAAGATCGCCAACTCTCCTGAACCCAGGAAGGTCTGGAAGCGGAAGAGCCGACTCACGGCGACGGTCCCGCCACCCCCCGCATCCGTGACGTACCAGCGCCCGAACCATTCGGCTCCGTGCTGCGCTGCATCGTCAGGAATGGTGAGGCTGACCGAACCGAAACCCAGGCCCGCACCCACGCCCTCGAGCACGATGTTCTCGAACGCGAACGCACCCGCAGCCGGCGGGGTCATTCCAGGGTCCTGGGTGTCGATCACCAGCAACGCATTGGCGCCACCCAGGGCGTCCCACACGCCGACCGTGAAGCTCGGATTGCCGATCAGCGGCGGCTCGAGCGCCACGACGGACGGTACGAAGCCCCCTGAGCCCGCAAGCCCGGTACCTTCGATGGTCGGCACCCGCGTCGTTTCGGTGTAGAGCGTTGGCCGATCGAACGGCGCCGTTTCCGCGGGAACCCGAGGATCGGTGAGCGGTCGCTTCAGGAAAGCGGCCAGATCCGCCTTCTGCTGCGGCGTCAGGTTGAGCGGTGCGATCTCGTCGTTGGGGAAATCGCCTCCGCGATCGTAGAACTCGATGACTTCTTCAATGGTCGCGAAGCGCCCGTTCCGCATGTAGGGAGCCCGCAACTCGAGGTTGCGGAGGCTCGGTGTACGCATCGCCCCTTCGTCTGCCGGGTCACCGGTGACGTCCATCCGCCCAATGTCTTCACTCCGAGGTCGGACACCCGTGTAGTGGAACCGGTGATCACTCATGATCGCCGCCTGATGGCAGTTGTCGCAGGTGCCGGCGAAAATCGAGCGACCGGCCAGCTCTTGCGGCGTCAGTCCC
>CALFAM010000298.1 GCA_937948815.1 uncultured bacterium | reverse complement strand
CATAGAGCTGCCGATAGCGCTGGCGCGCCCGATACAAGACACGATTGAAGTGGAGCGAATCGAGCTCCAAATCTTCGCAGATGGTCGCCTTGTCCTCTTCCGCAATATAGAAACGATAGAGCACCTGGCGGTCGCGATCGGTGCCCAGCTCGCCGATCACGCGGCGCACCAACGTCGCCTTCTCCGCCATCAGCAACCGGCCGAGCTGATCCGGCGGGGTCTGCGAGGCGGCCGCCACGGCATCGCTGTCGGCATCCGTGCGACGACGTGTCCGAATGCGAAAGTGGTTGATGGCGAGGTTACGCGCCAGGCTGGTGACAAAGCGCGGCAGCAGGGACGGATCACGCAACTCACCAGCGCGGATCTTCTCGATCGCCAGCCGGAACGTATCCTGAAAGAGATCCTCCGCCTCTGGCTGCCCCCGAAGTAGCTGGCGCAGCACCACACGCACCACCCGGCCGAGACGCTCGACAAGCTCCACCTCCGCCTCTGACCGACCCGCGCGGATCTCGCCGACCAACTCGGCATGGCTAGCTTGCTGCGCAGAAGACATGACTCCCCCGTGAGCCGGCTGGACGACCCCATCAGTCCACCCGGGGCGATCCCGAATAACACGCTGTCGAGGAACAGTACACCGTCAGCATATCACGGCGCCTACCGTCTCCCTCACCCCATGCAAGGGCCCAGACGGCCTACGCCTCCCACCGCTCCTGGGCGTCATGGCAAGGGCCATTGCAAGCGTGCATGGACTTTTGTGGCGCCGGTACACTAGCTTCCGTCGTCGCTTCTGTTCGCGGCGATGCTTCACGAAGGAGCACGACCATGAGTCAGCCGACTCCCGCCGCCCCACAGCTTCTCCAATTCGACGCCCTCGACGGCACACCCCTCGCCGGTACGTTGTTCGAGCCAGTGGGCGAGCCGCATACGGCTTTGGTGGTGAACTCCGGCACCGGCATTCCGCGGCGCTTCTACAACCGCTTCGCGCAGTACGCGGCAGCACGTGGGTTCGCGGTGCTGGCCTACGACTACCGCGGAATCGGCGGCTCGGCCCCGGTGTCGCTCCGCGGCTACGAGGCCCGGTACCGCGATTGGGGGCAGCGGGACGTCCCCGGAGCGATCGCTTGGCTTTCCGATCGCTTTCCGGCACTTCCCCTCACCGTCGTCGGCCATTCGACCGGAGGGCAGCAGCTTGGTCTGGCCGAGAACGTCTCCAGGGTTCGCGCCGCTGCATTCATTGCCGTGTCGACGGGCTATTGGCGCGGCATGCCGGCCCTCTTCAAGTGGTTCACGCTGGGGCTCTGGAAGGTCTATCTACCCCTCGCATCGCGGATCTACGGCTATGCACCAGCGCGCAAGATCCGCTGGGGCGAGAATCTCCCGGCTGGCGTGGCGCAGGAATGGGGCGCCTGGTGCCTGGAGCACGACTACTTGGCAGCCTATTTCGACGAGACGGGCCGCCACGAATCACCGGACGGTACCCCCTTCGGCCCCGTCTATTTCGACCAAGCCGCCTTCCCGATTCGCGCCTACTGCTTCACCGACGATCCGATCGCCACGCGCGCCAACGTGCCACCGATGATGACCCTCTTCGAGCAGGCCGCAGTCGAGACTCGCTGGGTGACGCCCGATTCGCTCGGCGTCTCGGAGATCGGCCACCTCGGCTACTTCCGGTCGACCATCGGCCAACCACTCTGGGACGACACCCTGGACTGGCTGCGCACACGAGCCGGTTCCGACGCCTGACCGAAGTCACCCGACCGCGTCCCGAGCCTGCGCAGCACAGAGCGCTGTTCAGGGCTGAATCGATACCCAGTGATACGGGATGGGATCGGTTCGGCCCACGACCTTCCGGCTGGTGGCCCCGGTCTTTTCGAAAATCTCGAACGTGGCTCGGAGCGGCGAACCCAGTTGCTCGTAGCCGTAGATGTGTGCCAGCCGGTAGACCAGCACCACCTCGCCTTCGAGCTTGCCGAGACGCCGCCGACCGGCATTGGGGATCTCGATCGACCGCCAGACCCAGGTGTCGGGCGCGTGCCCCGCAAAGCTGATCTGCGCGAAGTAGCGTTTGGGCTTGGCCGTGGCATGGTCGATCCTGTATCGGAGCTGGACCCGAAGCTCGGTCTCCGGATCGACCACGCTCTCCGGATCGGGCGATAGAGAAAGGATCTCGATGCTCGCTCGGGTCTCGGTTTCTGAGTCGTTGGCATCATCAGCCTCGGCCACGGTGGGCAACCAGGCGAAGAGCAACAGTGCGAGCAGGAGTGGAGCGAGTCTCATCAGCGGCTGTCCTCCAGCATTGAAATGGGCTCGGAACGACAAACGGTTTCGACATCGTATCGACCTCCCTATCTGTACACGCGAAATCAACCCCGGTTCCTTCGATTCGGCTCGCGAACTCCGGCGCATGGAACCGTGACCGCGGATGGGGCTCGCACGTAGGGCTCGTCCGGTGGATGCGAGACCGAAACCAGAGAACCGTCCAAAAAGAAAACGGGGACGGCCCGAAGACCGCCCCCGAAATCGCCACGTGTGCCGTCGGCCAGCTACGGATGGATCCGGCGCATCGCGACCGCTGCCAGCAGCAGGATCAGCAGCAACATGCCCCAGGTACCGAGGGTCGGCACCTCTGTGACGTTGATCGGGATCTCGACCACGGTCGGATCGTCATCGTCGCCAGGACCGTTGTTTCCCGGATCCGGATCGGAACCATCCTGAGACATGTCCTCGACCTCGACATCCGCTGGGCTGGTGCCGCGCACCAGGGCCGTGCAGACGTAGGGACCAGGATTCGTACCCGGCTCGATTTCGACCACCAGCTGGATCATGGTCATCTCGCCGACTTCCAGGCTGTTGCCCGGGGCGAGCAGCTCGGTATCGGTGTCGCCGTCGAAGCCCATGTTGACGGTCAGGGTGTCGCTGGTCAGGGAGATGATCGTGAACGGATCGATCTCGGCAAACGTCGTGGCCAGGTCGACGATGACGCTGACATCGGTCAACGGCACATTGCCGAAGTTCTCGACCACCATGTCGTAGGTGACCTGGAACACGCCGCCCGGAAGGTCAGCGACATCGCCAACTTCCTTGGCCGCGCCAATGACCGGGTCTTCGACATCGATCTCGACCGCGTAGTCCTCAACCTCTCCGTCCATCGCCTGGCCGGTAGAGGGCAAGCCGCCTGCCGTGCTGATCCGGAAGCGTGCACAGCTCGGTCCCGCGAGGGAACCGACCGGAACGTCGACGTCGACCGTCGATGTCAGACCCGCACCGAGGGCCAGATCCGTGACGATCTGCTCACCGGCATCGGTCCAGTCTCCGTCCAGATTCCAGTCGATCCAGGCACTGACCTGGCCACCGACGACACCGGCGGTCAGCTCGATCTGCGTCGTGGTACCCGGGATCAGCTCGGACTCGAGGAAGGTCACGCCGTCCTCGTCGTCGACACCGTCCGCATCGTCGCCCAGGTGGTTGGCCGACTGCAGCGCCACCGGCTCGATATCGACAAGCTGACCGAGGGTCGGGTTGCCGGTGGTGAGCACGATGTGACGCGCGCCATCTGACTCGAGGAGGGTCGGATAACGGGGGTCCGGGGAATCGCCGAAGTCGAATCCCTTGACCAGCAACGCGTAGTCCTCGACCTCACCGTCCATGGCGGGCCCGGCGAAGCTCGGCGTACCGGTCGAGCTGAAGCGGAAGCGGGCGTAGCTGTCACCCGGAATCGCGTCACAGGGAACCGCGAAGGTGAGGCTGTTCGGGCCCGCTACCAACGCTTGGTTGGTGAAGATCCGATCCGCCGGTCCGGTGAAGTCACCACTGCCATCGAGATCGAGCCAGGCATCCAGGACGCCCGGACCCGAGGCGGTGACCGTGATGTCCGCCATCAAGTCGTCGAGTTGCAGCGATAGTTGATCCGGTAGGTGAACACGTTGCCGGTCAGCACCGTGTCGCCTGGATCGGTATCGCGCACGGTCTGCGTGATCGGGAATGTCTGGGCATCTGCGGACGTCGCCAGGAGCCCGGTCGCCATGATCAAGAGGATGGATGCGAGCACCCAACGACGCCCCGAAGCAACACGCCGTGCACGAAGTTTCGCTGCAGCCACCGTCATAGGTGAGGAGGAATCCCCATCGTTCTTCGACATCAAAACGACTCCTAGAAAAGCAAATGAGACCGTCGGCTGATCCCCAGTGATCAGCACCACCCAACCACGCACCACGGCCACAAGCGACCGCATCGCTCCAAAGCCCACGAACGAGAAGTGCCAGGCGTACACGACGCTGCCCCCATCCGGCACAGCTCCCAGATCGACGAACCGTCAGATCCGTTCGAGGACTCGCGCCGGCGTCGCCCAGCTCAGCATTTCAACCGCGCTTTGGCATGAGACCGACCGCGCATCACTCACCCGTGGCCTCCTCCGCTGACGCGTATTCCGGACCCAAGTCCCCGAAACGCTGCCCGATGACGCGACGGACGACTTGCCAGTTCCCGAGAGACTGACCGGTCGCCTGTCGCGGTGCGAGCCCATGCCGCAAGCCACAGATTCCCCAGACGGGAAAACCATCGCGGGCGTGCTTTTACGGGATGTCGACGCCACGCTCATCTGTGGAAGACGACAACAGACTGTTGGAACGGGCACCTCCGCCAGCAAGATCAGTACCATTCCTGGCCAAAATGGGCACGAAATGACCCAAGGCGCAAGGAAGCTGGCCTTCTCGCAAGGCGGCGCGGTACGGTCACCCCTGCCACGCATGCGAAATGGGTGAGGCCCCCCTCTGGAGGGCTGGGAGAACGCCCACCAGGCACCAAGATGCCCACCCCTCCCGAAACGGCCGGACAGCGGGGCGAGATGGTGACGACGAAGGAGGGGGGAAGCAGCCCCGCAAACACTCAGCGGGGCGTTTCGTTTCGCTACAGAAGGACGACGTTGACCCAGGCGGACACAATCTGCCAGGTCTCGTCGGGATTGCCCTGGTGGGTCAGGGCTGCCGCGCTGAAACGGCTGATCTCTTCGCGGGCGACACCGGACTGCCGTAACGCATGCCGAACGCTGCTCACCCAAGCGAATGGGTTGCGGCTGTGCAACGCGACGTGCACTTCGGGATGGCGTGGCGAGCGCATGGCGAAAGGCTCCGGTTCGAGACAAAGGCGAGCCGCCCGGTTGGCGGTCACGAGCTCATGACGGTCGCAAGCTCGCAGACGATCTTCCCACGACCGCTCGCGACCAATATACCGCCACATGCGGCATTTCGTTCCCATCCAATCCCGAACGTGTCGCTGCTCTTACCGCCTCATTACAACGACCGTACCCCTTCGGCAACCGGGAGGGGCCCACGAGAGGCGTTCGCGCTTGACATCGCCCACGCGCTGTTCAAGAATCCAAACAGTCGTTTGAAACGAACGATTGAAACAGACGTTTAAGATAGAACAGACGTTCGAGACAGCGATGAACCAGGAACATCCCAACAGCAAGACCGCTGCCATGGCGCAGACCGCAACAGCCGACACCAAGGAGTCCTTGCTCGAAGCCGCCGAGGCCTTGTTCGCCGAGCACGGGTTCGCTGGCGCATCGCTTCGTGCCATCACCGCCCGCGCCGACGCCAACGTCGCCGCCGCGCACTACCACTTCGGGTCCAAGGAAGGTCTCCTGCGCGCCGTGGTCGCTCGTCGCCTGCGCCCGATGAACCGCGTGCGCATCGCCCGCCTCGACGAGATCGAAGCGCTGCCGGCAGCCGAGCGCACGCTCGAAGCGCTGATCCGTGCCTTCGTCGCGCCGGTCATCGCCGCCGGCCGCAACCTGCCGAATGAGGGGCGAGATCTGGTTCAGCTGATCGGACGGGTGCTCCTCGGCCACGACGAGGTGCTGCGGGCCGTTCTGCACGACGAGCTCTCCGAGATCATCGCCCGCTTCGTCCCGGCTTTCGCCCAGGCGTTGCCTCACCTCGGGCGCCAGGAGCTGGTCTGGCGCATTCACTTCATGGCGGGCGCCATGGCCCACGTCGTCGGTGGGCACCGGATGCTGCTCATTGCACTCGGGGACGAAGCCGACGTGGACGACGTCGACACCATCGCCGATCACATCGTGCGATTCTTGACCGCGGGCATGCAGGCGCCTGCGAGCCAGGCCAGCACAAAACCGTCGACTTTGCCTGACAAGGCGTCCGTACCGCCTCACATACTGGCGCCAGATCAGCCAACACGCGGCACGAATGCACGCGGCACACGAGAACGCGGCACGACAGCATCAGACACGGAAACATCCGAAGCGTCCCCTGAAGGAGAAGACGCATGAGCCGCTTTGCTCACAGGCGCTTCATCGGCGTCATGGCCGCGCTCTCCCTGACCGTCCTGGGCGGCTGCGCGGTCAAGGCACCCGAGCCGGTAACGCTCCTGGACGACATCGTTCCCGGAACCTGGCAGGCGGGCGCCGCAGACCCAGATCGCCCAACGCTCGACACCCCTGCCCTCCACGAGCCCGTGAGCGATACCTGGTGGACAGCCTTCGCCGATCCACAGCTCGACGCCCTGATCCAGGAGGCGCAGGAGCGCTCCTTCGACATCCGTGCGGCTGTGGCAGCGGTCGACCAAGCCGTTGCGCAGGCGCGCATTGCGGGCGCAGACCGAGCCCCGCAAGCCAGCGCCGGCCTCGACGCCAGCCGGCGCCAGCAGATCTTCGTCGGCCTGCCGATTCCCGGGACGGACGGCGTTCTCACATCGAGCTCGACGTCGTTCGGCGTGAGTCTGAACGTCAGCTGGGAGGTCGACCTCTGGGGCCGGATCCGAGCGGGCAAGGCGGCGGCCAATGCCGATCTCGGCGGCGCCCGACTCGACCTCGAAGCGGCACGCTTGTCGATCGCGGCGCAGACTGCGAAGAGCTACTTCACGCTCCGCGAAGCCACTCGCCAGGTACGGCTCGCCACCGAGACGCTTGCCAACCGCACACGCACGGTCGAGCGAACGACGGCACGCTATCGCCGAGGCGTGGCGCCGCCGGTCGACGTTCGGCTGGCCCGCACCGAGCAGGCGCAGGCCAAGAGTGAGCTGCATCGTCGCGAACGCATCCGAGACCGTACCCAGCGTGCCCTCGAAGTGCTGCTCGGGCGCTACCCAGCCGGCTTGCTCGAAACATCGGATCGAGATCTGCCGCCCCCTCCACCAGCCGTTCCGAGTGGCTTGCCCGCCGATCTCGTCACCCGCCGCCCGGACCTCGCCGCCGCTGAGCAGCGGCTGGTGGCTGCGGGCTACCGCATCACCGAGGCCCGCGCCGCGCTCTACCCACGCCTCAGCTTGACCGGCGGCACCGGCACGTCGAGCGACACGCTCAGCGATCTCGTCGACCAGGACTTCTCAGTCTGGAACCTGGCGGGCAACCTGCTGGCGCCGATCTTCCAGGGCGGGCGCCTGCGGGCGGCGATCGAGCTGCGTGAAGCCTCTCAGGAGCAGAGCCTGGCCGCGTACGCGGGTGCCGTGCTCCGCGCCTTCGGCGAGGTCGAAACATCGCTAGCGTTCGCCAACTCGCTGCGCGCACAAGAGCAAGCCCTCGAGCAGGCGCGGAGCGAAGCCGAGCGCGCGGCCGTCCTGGCCCGCGATCGCTATGAAGCTGGCCTCGGCGGCGTCGGTGGCTTCTTGCAGGTGCTCGAAGCCGATCGCCGCGCATTCGTCGCCGAGAGCCAGCTGGTGACGGTCCGGGTCGAGCGCCTGAACAACCGGGTCGACCTCTTCGTCGCGCTGGGCGGTGGCTTCACCCTGGACCCGTCAGCCGGGTCGGACGCAAGTCGCGCCTCGGCTGCTTCTCCCATCGCCTCGACGACGAACGCAGCGTCTCACCGTCCCTGATCACGGCTTCCACTGAATACGCTCCTTCGGTAACCGCACACCATGAACAAGCTCAAGATCATTCTTCCGATCATCATTCTGGCGTTCGCGGCGGGTAGCACCGCCCTCATGATCCGCTCGCGCCAGCCGGTCGAGACCGTTCGACCCGAGCCGACCATCCCACTGGTTCGAACCCTCGAGGTCGAGATCAGCGACCATCCCATTCGCATCGGAGCCCAGGGCACCGTGCAACCGCGTACCCAGGCGACCCTGGTCGCCCAGGTCGCCGGCGAGATCATCAGCACCGCCCGTGACTTCGTGGCAGGCGGCTTCTTCGGACGCGGCGATCTGCTCGTCCGGCTCGATCCGCGTGATCACGAGCTGGCTGTCGAGCGGGCAACGTCCGAAGTCGCGCAGGTGGAGCTTCGCATGGTCCAGGAACGAGCCGAGTCACGGGTGGCACAGGAAGAATGGGCCACACTGGGCGATGGCGGCGAGCCCGACCCGCTGGTCATCCGTCAGCCGCAGCTCGCCCAGCTCGAAGCCGCGCGCACCGCGGCCCAGGCGACTGTCCGCCAAGCTGAGCTTGGCCTCGAGCGCACCACGATCCGGGCGCCCTATGCCGGCCGCATCCGCACCGTTCACGTCGGACTGGGCCAGTACGTCACGCCGGGCACACCGCTCGCGACCGTCCATCCCGTGGACTACGCGGAGGTGCGTCTGCCGGTGCCGGACAGCGAGCTGGCCTTTCTCGACGTCGACGTCAGTGCACGGGGGGCCTCGCGGCAGGGCAGGAGCGCATCTCGAGCTGGCGCACCAGTGACCCTTCGCGCTCGCTTCGCTGGCGCCGAGCACAGTTGGCCGGGCCACATCGTGCGCTCCGAGGGCGAGCTGGATCCGAGCACCAGGATGATCCATCTGGTCGTGCGCGTCGAGGACCCCTACCGACGCCGCGCCACCACCAAAGACGACAGCCGCAAGGACGCGGCGCCCTTGCCCGTCGGGCTTTTTGTGGACGCCGAGATCGATGGCATCGTCGCTCCCGACGTGGCGCTGCTGCCGCGCAGCGCGCTCCGCAAGCAGCCCCGCAGTGACCAATATGAAGTCTTGATCGTCGACGCGAACCAACGTCTACGGATCCGGCCCGTGACGGTCTTGCGCGCCGAGGGCGACCGCGTCTTGATCGCCCAGGGTCTCGAGAACGGCGAGGAAGTCGTGGTCTCCAGCCTCGACGTCGTGGTCGATGGGATGCCCGTTCGCACCGTTCCAAGCCATTCGACGTCCGCTGACGGGGGCACACGATGAGCGGGTCTCTCAACCGTGGCGCCGTCGCCTGGTTCGCGCGCAATGGCGTGGCTGCCAACCTGCTGATGATGATGGTCATCGTCGGTGGGATCCTGGCCATGACGAGCATCGTCAAGGAGGTCTTCCCGACTCTGGCCACCGAGATCGTCTCGGTCAGCGTGGTCTACCCTGGCGCCGCGCCGGAGGAGGTCGAGCGTGCGGTCTGCACGCGAATCGAGGAACAGATCGAGGGCCTCGAATCCGTCAAACGCATTCGCTCCCAAGCCAACGAAGGCAGCTGCCTGGTCACCGTCGAGCTGCTCACTGGTGCCGAGGTCAGCAAGGCGGTCGATGACGTCAAGGCTCGCGTGGATGCCATCGATACCTTTCCCGAAGACGTCGAAGAGCCGACGATCCAGGAGCTGGAGATTCGCACCCACGTGCTCGCCATCGCGGTCTCCGGCCACACCGACGAGGGGACGCTCAAACGGCTCGGCGAGCAGGTGCGTGACGATGTCGCGAGCCTCCCGGGCATTACACAGGTCACCGTGTCGGCCGCAAGGCCTTACGAGATCTCGATCGAGGTATCGGAAGAGGCGCTGCGCCGCTGGTCATTGACCTTCGACCAGGTGGCGAACGCCGTACGCAGCGCGTCACTCGATCTCCCCGGAGGCTCGGTCGACACCGACGGCGGCGAAATCTTGCTACGCACCGAGGGACAGGCGTACCGGGGAGCCGCGTTCGAAGAGTTGGTCCTGCTCACCCACCCGGACGGCAGCCGGATCACCCTCGGCCAGGTCGCCACCGTGGTCGACGGCTTCGCCGATACCGACCAGGCGGCCCGATTCGACGGCACGCCCGCGGTCCTGGTGCAGGTTTTCCGCGTCGGTAGCCAGGATGTCAGCACCATGGCACGCGCGGTCAAGGAATACGTGGCCGACGCGCGCACGCGCATTCCACCCGGCATCGAGCTGACGATCTGGCAAGACGACACCCGCCTGTTGACGAGCCGCATGGACGTTCTCTACCGCAATGGGCGTGCCGGACTGCTGCTGGTCTTGCTGGTCTTGGCGCTCTTCCTGCGCCTGAGGCTGGCGGCCTGGGTGTCCGTCGGCATTCTCGTCTCGTTCATGGGGGCGCTGTGGGTCATGCCGATCCTCGGCCTGACGATCAACCTCATTTCCCTCTTCGCGTTCATCGTCGTACTCGGCATCGTGGTCGATGATGCGATCGTGGTCGGCGAGAACATCTATCGCCACCATGAAAGCGGCAAGGAGGGCCTCCGGGCTGCGGTCGATGGCGCACGGGAAGTCTCCGTTCCCGTGGTGTTCTCGATTCTCACCACGGTCGCGGCCTTTGCACCGCTGATCACCGTCACCGGCACCACAGGCAAGATCATGCGGGTGATCCCGATCGTGGTGATCGCCACGATCCTGTTCTCGATGCTCGAATCACTGTTCGTGCTGCCGGCCCACTTGTCGCATCTCTACCACCGGCCACCACGAAAGCGCGGCTTTCTGCTGTCTGCTTGGCCGCGCTTCCAGCAGGGGTTCAGCGACGCCTTCAATCGCATGGTCGAGACCCGCTACCGACCGCTGGTCGAGAGGGTCGTGGCGTGGCGCTATACGTCCCTGGCCACCGGCATTACGATCCTGGCGCTGACGATCGGCTTCGTGTCGGCGGGATTCATCCGATTCTCCTTCTTCCCACCGATCGAAGCGGACAACCTGGTGGCCTTTCTGACCATGCCGCAGGGCACGACCCGCGAGCAGACGTCCAGCATTCTCAGGCGAATCGAAGACGCGGCCCTCGAGTTGCGCGCGGAGCTCGACGCCGAAGCAAGGGCGAAGGGCGGTACCGACGACGGTCCCCCAAATAGCAGCGGTGCGATTCAGCACATCGTGACCGCGATCGGCGAGCAGCCCTACCGCGCGCGCCAGGCCAGCCCGGGGACCGATCCACGAACCTTCGTGGCGTCTTCGTCTGCGCACCTGGGTGAGATCAACATCGAGCTGGCGCCGGCAGAGTTCCGAACGATCGATGCCGGCACCCTGCTCAAGCGTTGGCGCGAGCGGGTGGGCGAGGTGCCGGACGCGGTGGAGCTGGTTTTCGACGCCAACCTCTTCTCGGCCGGAAAGCCGATCGACATTCAGCTTGCGGGCGCGGATCTCGATGCGCTTCGGTCGGCGGCAGACCGCATCAGCGAAGCGCTGCGCCAGTACCCTGGGCTCTACGACATCGCAGACTCCTTTCGCGCGGGCAAACGCCAGCTCTCGCTCGACATCACCCCCGAAGCCGAAGCCGCCGGCCTCAGTCTCGCCAACCTGGCACGCCAGGTTCGCCAAGCGTTCTACGGCGAGGAGGTCCAGCGAATCCAGCGCGGACGCGACGACGTCCGCGTCATGGTGCGCTATCCCGACGACCAACGCCGGTCGATCGGCGACCTCGAGCGCCTGCGCATTCGCCTCCCGCCGCGGCCCGGCGCACCCGGTGCGAGCCCTGACGCGGGCACCCAGGTGCCCTTCAGCGTCGCCGGCCGGCTCTCCAGCGAGCGCGGTTTCGCCACCATCGAGCGCACCGACCGCAAGCGGACCGTCAACGTGACCGCCGACATCGACCTCAACCAGGCCAACGCCAACACGATCGTCGCCGACCTGACCGCCAACGTCCTGCCGACCATTCTGGCCGACTACCGCGGTGTCTCGTTCAGCCTGGAAGGCGAACAGCAAGAGCAGCGCGAAACGGTCGCCGCGCTGATTCGCAGCTTCGTCTTTGCGATGTTCGTGATCTACGCCTTGCTCGCGGTTCCCTTCCGTTCGTATTTGCAACCCATGATCGTGATGACTGCTGTGCCGTTCGGCATCATCGGCGCCATCTGGGGCCACGTGCTGATGGGCCAAGGGCTGACCATGCTCTCGATTTTCGGCATCGTCGCGCTCACCGGCGTCGTGGTCAACGACAGCCTGGTTCTGGTCGACTTCATCAATCGTGCACGCCGCGCAGGCGCCAGCATCGAAGAAGCGATTCGCGACGCCGGCGCTGCCCGCTTCCGGCCGATCATTCTGACCTCCCTGACGACTTTCGTGGGCCTGACGCCCCTGCTGCTCGAAAGGAGCGTGCAGGCCCAGTTCCTAATTCCCATGGCAATCTCGCTGGCCTTCGGCGTCCTGTTCGCCACCGTGATCATCCTGCTGCTGGTGCCGGTGACCTACGTCATCTTGGAAGACGTCAAGACCCTCGGGCGTCGACTCCTCGGCAGACGCGAGGAGTCGGGCATCTCGGCTGCGACGGACGACGCATCGCCACCCATTGCCACCGCGGCGGCCGACCCTTCGTGAGAGCTCTGTGCGGCCGAGGCAGCCTTGTGCACGTTTCTTCCTCGTGCACACCCCAAGTTGCTCTATGATTAGGGGGTAACGCCTCGAACCTGCAGGTTCCCGTCTGTTCCAGCCCTGGCGCACGCTCGGCTTGCATCGCCAAGTCGCCGAAAGGTGCCAGGTTCGCAACGATGCCAGGGCTGGTCGTGTGTTCCGTCTCGGAAGAACGCGCCTGGTTCCTGTCCTGGTTCGCCCCACCACCCATGGAGGAGCTCAACCCATGAGACTGAAGCACACGATTGCCCTGGTTGCCGTCGGCCTGTTGCTTGCAAGCGTCAGCCCCGCTCAGAAGCTGCAAGTCGGTGACATCATCACCGCCTCGTTCGACAGCCCGCACCCCTACGACGCCTCACGGTCGGCATCGCCGCAGCTCGTGCATCGCCAAGAGATCTACGATCCGGGCGCTTCGTACATCGCACCGCACTTCAGCCGCATGGAGCTCGCCGCCGGCGACTACGTGATCGTCCGTTCGCCGGATGGCGCCCGTTCCTGGCGCTACGAGCGTTTCGGCAAGGGTGAGCTCGGCCGGGCCGGCAACGAGGGCTTCTGGGGCATCCGCGTGCCCGGCGACCGCGCCATCATCGAGCTCCACGCAGGTGCTTCGGGCGGTAGCTACGGCTTTGCGATCGATCGCTACGGCCGCGGCTACGACGAAGCTCCCCAGCTTCCGGGCGGCGCCAACAAGTCGATCTGCACCGTCGATGACAAGGAAAACGCGGTCTGCTACGAGACCTCGAATCCCGATCACTACGAAGAGGCCCGCTCGGTCGTGCGCCTGTTCATCACCGGGCAATTCCTGTGCACCGGCTGGCTGCTCGGTGACGAGGGTCACATGATGACCAACAACCACTGCATCGCGAACGCCAACGAGGCGACGAACTCCGACTACGAGTTCATGGCCGAAGGTGCGACCTGTGCCACCAACTGCCCGCAGCTCGGCTGTGACGGCACCCTCGAGTTCACCTCGGCGACCGTGATCCAGACCAGCGGCCCGCTGGACTACTCGTTGATCGCGCTGCCGACCAACCTGTCGGGTACCTACGGCTACATGCAGCTCCGCGAGACCGGCGCCGTGCTCGACGAGCGGATCTGGTCGCCCCAGCATCCGTCCGGCCGTGGCAAAGAGTTCGCCGTGCTCTCGACCTACTCGGACAACCCGGGCGGCTTCGCTGAGGTCGATAGCCTGGTCGAGCCCGTGTGCTCGGGCGGCAACGAGCCCGAAGTGGGTTACTGGATGGATACCGAGGGCGGTTCCTCGGGTTCACCGGTGCTCGGCTGGGAAGACAACCTCGTCGTCGCGCTCCACCACTGCCGCGGCGCCGCCTTCTGCTCGAGCGGCAATCCCGCCAACGACGACCCCAACCGTGGCGTTTCCATTCCGGCGATCATCACCGACCTCGGTGCCAACCTGCCGAACAACGCTATTGGCATGGGCATGACGGGCGACATCTTCGCGAGCAACTTCGAGTCCGGCGATACATCCGACTGGTCGAGCACGATTCCCTGACCAACGCCATCCCCTCGCCGCCGCGCCATCGTTGATCGATTGGCGCGGCTGAGGTTGGCTCAGGGCGTGGCTGCGCAGCGGAAGCCGACCGCGCTACCTCGACTGGTATCGAGGTAGCCACCGAGGGCATCCGAGCGCAGCCACTTTTCTTTGGTCTGTGCCCAGCCCCCGCCACGAATGATGCCCGCCTCACTGTTCTCGAACGCTCCAGACACGTGCTCCCAGACGTTGCCTGCGAGGTTGAGATGCCCCCACCGGCCCGCCCCACGCTGG
>CALFAM010000297.1 GCA_937948815.1 uncultured bacterium | reverse complement strand
TCGAGAGGAGTTCGAGAATGAACAGGATCATGAAGTTTCTAATTTCCGCTGCCGCCCTGTCCGCGGTCTGCCTGATCGGGGGTGCCGAGGTGGCGGCAACTGACCGTGGGCAATCCTCCACGAATGCGGTCAACACGTTCGACGCGTCGGCACCGGCCTGGTGTCAAGAGGATCTGACAGGATTCGCGACCCGCGCTTCTTGCACGGCCCCATGTAAGGGAGGGGAATCGGTCTCCTGCTCAGGCGTCAGCTGCGCTGCTGTGGACTACAGCCACTGTGTGTCGTCCGGCGGGCCAGATGGGCCGGAATACAAGAGCTGCAAGGCAGATTCGATCGGGTTCTAGAACAAGACGACCGCCCTGCTCGCCGCTTGCGGGGCGGTCTTTACCGTTTTGCAACGCCATCCCGTTGTGCGCAAGCCGATGGCCGAGGATGATAGAGACCCGCCTGAAAGGGAGGGTCTCCTCATGGAATCATCGAGCCCACTCAGTCGACGCGCCTTCGGATGGAAGCTGTTGCTCGCGCTTGCGCTCGTCAGGACGCGCGCGTGGGCAGCCGGGAGTGGGCTCGTGCCCACGCCACGCACCGGCCGAGGACCGTTTTTCCCCGCAGGTGAGGTCGATTCCGCTGGATCGGATCTGCTGCGCGCGCCGCAAGCCGTTGGCGGAGAGCTTCTCGACATCATCGGTCGGGTGCGCGGCCAAGATGGTCAGGCCGTCGCTGGCGCCACCTTGGTGATTTGGCAGACCGACGCCCACGGTCAGTACGACCATCCGGACAGTGATCCGCGACCCAGCGGGGCCGACGCGCTCGACCCGGCCTTTCGCTACTGGGGTACTGCCAAGGCGGATGCGGACGGACACTACCGCTTCTCGACCATCGTCCCCGGGCGCTATGCGGTGGGCGGACGGTGGCGTCCCAAGCACGTCCACTTCGAGGTTCGCGCCGAGGGCTACAGCTCCTTGGCCACCGAGATGCACTTTGCTGGGGATCCACATGCCAAGGAAGACTTCGTCGCCACCTATGCTCAGCACCTGATGCTGGCGGTCGAACCGCGTGCGGTCGAGCCTGGACCGGGCGATCGGCCGCGTCAGGAGGCCAGCTTCGACATCGTCCTCACACTGGCGTGACGCCCTGGCTCCAGAACGGATCGCGTGTACATCTGTGTACCAGCAGCCCGCGCCGCATCGGTTCGCCTTCCACAGGCTCGGGTCTCACCGGCCGGATGCTGAATCCGTCCGGGCACTGAGCCGTAAGCAAGACATGTGGTTTGCCCGCCTGCTCCTGCTGTTCACGCTCGTGCCCTTGGCTGAGCTCTACCTCCTGCTCGTGATCGGCCGACAGCTCGGCCTGCTCAGTACCCTGGGCCTGGTCTTCCTGACCGGCCTTCTGGGCGCCTGGCTCGCGCGCCAGCAGGGTCTTCGCACGCTGACGCGTCTGCAATCCGAGCTCGCTGCCGGACGCATGCCGGGCCAAACGCTGATTGACGGTGTGCTGATTCTCATCGCGGGCGCGGTCTTGCTCACGCCGGGGTTGCTGACGGATATCGCGGGCTTCGCTCTGCTCACACCGGTCATTCGGACCGCGCTCCGCAAGACGCTTGCCCGCCGATTCCGTGCACGGGTGCAGGTGGTTGGCCGGCCGGCGGGCGGAGACGCGCCTCGCGTGATCGAGATCGACCCCGAGTAGGTCGGCCTGCGGCCCGCCGGCCGGGTGCCTGGTGGCCAGTGTCGAGGCAAGAGCCAGGCAAAGTGGTCGCACGGCTCAGCCATGCTCGAAGCGGCGGGTGGCGGTCCGGGTCACCTCTCAGCGGCGCAGCCCGTTGCCTCCGAAAGACGCTCGTCCCTGAAGACGATCGAGAGCTCAGGAAAAGGGTGGCCCCTACGTGCATTGGAAAACGAAGGATAGAGATAGGTGACTCCAAGCGAGGAAGTGCCTTCCTTGCGCCTCGAGCGCGCGAGGCGTCGCGTCTCGACATGCTTCACGACCAGACATCGGCTCCGGTTGAGACGGTGCACTGATCTGTGGTCACGGGCGAATGCTTCCCACCCGCTCAGGCTCAACGTGCTGTACGGGTTGCGTCGGTAAAGGGGCAGGCCACTTGTCTTGTTGACGTATCGTGCCAACCCTCCGCGTAGCCAGCTGGTCAGGAGTGGGTTTTTGAGAAACCTTTCCAGCGGAGGAACGTAGAAGTATTCGACCGGTCGTCTAGTAGATCTGCCAGGACGGCGATCATTCATCGGCGCCGAAACCGCGTCCACGAAGAGGCTGGCGTGAAGCGAGCCGTGGCCAGGCGAAGACTGCAGAGAAGGCCCTTCAGCGGGACTCACAGCAAGCCGACCGGTCTACTGACAATCAACGCAACAAACGAAAGAAGGCGGAAAACCATGCAAGACGTTTGGCACGACCGGAGGAATGCAATCCTCCTGGCAGTCGTTCTCATGCTCACGGCCGCAGCTTCGGTCCAGGCGGCACCGTCACCACCCCGGGAAGCCCGCATCTCGTTTCAACCCAACACGATCGTAGAAGCAGCGTTCTTCCGTATCGATCCGGCACGTCAGGCCGAGGTCCACGAGCGATACATCAGCAAAGTGCTGCCACTGGCCGAAGAGTTCGGCATGCGCTCACTCGGCATCTTTTCGGTCACGCACGTTTCCAACGGCCCTGAAGACGCGACGCTCTGGGGGCTTTTCCAGTGGCCCGACCAAGCGTCCCGAAAGCGCTTCGAAGCCGATCCGCGCTATCTGGAAGTGCGGGCCGTTCGCGATGAGCTGATGGCTTCGTTCAAGGTCGTTCACTTGAAGCCCAAGCGGGCGTTCACGGTCACCTTCCGCGAAGGTCACATCTACGAGTTTGCCGGCCTATGGATGAACCGAACCCACGCGAGCCATATGGACGACTACCTCGCCGCCACGCGCCCCTTCGGCCAGGAGCACGGTGTGGGCCTCATCGATGCGTTCGAGGTTGTCGGTACCTCAGAACGCTATCCCTTCCAGCCCGAAAAGGTCTTCATCATCGATTGGCCGAGCGAAGAGGCCAAGTCCAAGTGGATCGCTTCGGAGGCATTCCAGGCCGCTGGTTGGAACCGAGCCCTTGCGATCGATCGGCTTTATGGTGTCGAGTCACGGTTCGCATTTCCACAGTAGGAGACACTCGAACGCACCCGCCCGTGGGACACCTGGATGTCTGGCAGGTGCCATCGATGCGGCGCTGACGTCGTCCGGCGGGTGCGTCGTCGCGGAGAGCGGCTGGCGGCAGCTCTCAGCAGCGCAGGCCGTAGATCCCGTAGTACGCCCGTCCCTTGTCCATAGTCGCCCGAAGTCGAAAATGGATCGTCGCGCCCACACGGACGAAGCCCGGCTCGGACGACGATTCGAGTGCGCCGAGGGTGCCGAGATTGGGTAGCGCGTCGTGATTCGCGGGGGAGGCGTAGCCGTTGTAGAGCGCGCATGTGGGGCTTGCCAGCGGGAGCTCGACGCTGAGAACCGGGGAGAGTTGCCCCGCGGTTTCACTGGTGAAGAAGAGATCGACGACCTGCTGACTCAGATCTACAGGGTAGTCGGTGACGTGGTACGAGTACCCTTCATCCAAGATGATCGAGAATTTGTTGTAGGAGCGACCCTCTATCGCGTTGGGAAACGAGAGGTAGGGGTAGGTGACGCCAAGCGAGGAGGTACTGTCTCGGCGAATAGAAAATCCGAGTTGTTGGGTTTCGACAGCGCCCACGAATGGGACCCGGTTTCGAAAGCGGAGATGCGTTGTGCGGTAGTCGCAGGCGAACGCTCCCCATTCCGCGATCGCGGAACATCGGGATTCATCCCAGTTCAGTGGGTGATCGGGGCGAATTTCGGCACCGGACAGGCCGGAGAGTGAGCCATCGAGATCTCGAATCGAGGCCGTATAGCTATCGCTCCAGAAGGCCGTTCTGGGCTCACCGACTCTTCTCAAATCGACCTTCTTGTAAGGGTTGGGCGGGTAGAACGACAGCCCGCTCGTCTTGTTGACATACCGCGCGAGTCCTCCCATCAGCTTGATGGCGGTGGGTGCGAACGGAGCTCCTTGATGGTCGAGCGGGCTCTCTGGGAAGTTTGCGAAATGGACGTTCTTCAGGAAGAACGGTCCGTCATAGACGAGGACGCCAATGAGGTCGTCCGGCAGTCGGAAGGGCGTCTGATCGAGGTACTCCAGATCATCGCTGGACATATTCTGGCTCATGCCAACGACCAGTGAATCCTCGACTTCTTGATCGAAGGCGAAAAAGAACGAAGCGCCGTTGTCAGCCAGAATGTTGTTTCGGTAGATCGCACGATCGCCACGGAAGTAGATGCCTGTGACGGAGTTCTTGAAGGCTTGCAGATTCTCGAATATCGGCACCTTTTCCGGTTCGTAGTGCGTGGTGACGATCGCGCGGTCCGCCGGATTTCGAGGATTGTTCAGAGAAGGGCCGTTTGGCCCCCCGTCGTGGGTGATGCCGACCTTCGACGAGTGAGCAATGTTGCCGCCAAAGAAGAGGGTGTCGGTCTTCGTTGGTGGAGCGCAGTCAAGCTGTGGGCAGGTGTTCTCGCGGCTGAAGGCCATCCAAAAGCCGCTGCCCTCCGAACCGGCTGCGACATTGTCCGCAACCTCGTTGTCCGGATGAGAAATCCAGAACGTCGCTGGACCCGGGAATCGCCCAATCTGGAGATCCTTGCTTTCGCTCTCGAGCAGCTCTCTGCCAGGTGGCACCTTCCGCGACAAAATTCCAATATTCGCGCGTAGGACGTTTCGGCGCTCCGAACCGTCTTCCAGGAAGAACCCGTGGCCGAAATGGTCGTAGCAGCTGTTGCCCTCGACCTCCACCGAATCGGTCCCGTGGACGACGATGCAGCGGTTGAAGGAGTGATGAACGCTCGAGTTCTTGATGTATTGACCCGTGGCATCGTCGAGAAGGTGCCAGTGGAAGGGGTAGCGCCGAAGCTGGCCCATCTGCCCAACCCGGTGGAATTCGACGCCGTCAACGAATGCGGCGCTTCCGGCGCCCATGATCATCATGTGCGCGCCAATCTGGGCATTTTGAACAAAGTGGTCGTCTTCAGACATGACCCGGATGCGCCGGGAAAGGTTGATGACTTCTGCGCGTTCATCGAGCACCCATCTCATTCCAGAATCGCTCGCAAAGGCTTCGGTTCGTCCCCAGTGGAAGTAGTCGAGAGGGGCATCTAGGATGAGCTGCCGCCGATCCTCCGAGAAGTCAACGAGCGTGCGCTCCTCGGCTTCGTGGGGCCTGAATCCGGTTGGGGCAATGACAATCGTGTCTCCGCGCTCCCAGCCGGTTGCCGGCGGCGCGACGTCGATCGTGTGAGCGTGTACGAGGGCCGAACGGGAGAGCTTCAGAATCTGGCTCTTCTCTGTTCGGCCGATCAGCCGAAGGGTGGCGCCATGGCTGACAATGAATTCCTTGCCTGGCTGTGGTTGTGTCGAGTTCGTGGCGACAGGGCGGTTGTCGGCGAAAGTAAAGTCAATCGTGCCTTCGAATGGAGCCTCCTCGCGTCCACAGGTGAGGTGGGCCTCTGGCCCACTCACATGAATGCCTTGGACATTGAGCTCATAGTCTCCATTGTCGAAGCACTCGAGGCCACCGTTCACGCTGAGGATGCCACGCACGAGGTTCTGGTCGATCAAGACTGTGAGTCCGTCTGGAATGTTCAAATCGAACGATGCGTCGTGGGTTGTGACATAGGACAGATGGACCCGATCTGGAATCTCGATGGTTCCGGATTGGAGAAGCAACGGATGCGGCGGTCCACTGGGCGAAATCGCGTGAATGTAGACCCCTTCTCCCGGGTGGCTCGTGATCTGGTCGAAGTCGACGGGGATCAGGAATCGATGGTTGACTCCGGTGGTTTCGCACAGCGCTGCAATGGCCGGCTCCGAGGCCAGGTTGGCTTGAGCAGGCGCCATGAAGATTCCGGTGGAAGAATCGCCACCCACGTACACGTGGACATCGATGGAGCTGGGATGAGCTTTCTGGCATGCCCAGCCATGTAAATGGTATTCATTGTCTTGGAATACGACGCTGTCGATGCGTCCGATGGTTTCGCCGACTGCCGCTGGCAAGGCCGAACCGGGCTGGTGAGGGGTGGTTCCGGCCAAGACCGGTGGCGAGAGATGGGTGCAAAGGAGGAGCAGTGCAACCATGGGAACGAACCTGCGAGCGCGTGGTTTCATTGCGTTCAGACCAGCCGTAGGTTGTGAATGGTGATCGACCAACGTTCCAGATACTGTATAGATATTGCTCGACCGGCGATACGCCTGATGCCGGCGACAAGCCCCCGCCCGGCGACAAGCCCTTGCCCGGCGATTCGCTGAGCGATCGGTTGATGGGCCCGCGAGGATTGTGGCCGACCGTCTTCGGTCTTCGTGGCAGGTCGCGTCAGCGTTTCGGTGGCCTGCGGATGCAGCGTTCGCGCTCGAATGGACGGTCGAACGGCCTCAGTCGGCGCGCAAGGTCGTGGAAGGATCGTGTCCCGCCGCACGCCGTGCGGGCAGCCAGCAGGCAAGGAGGCCGGCAAGCGCCAACAAGGCTGCGACCGTGCCATAGGTCGTCGGGTCGCTGGCATCGACCTCGAAGAGCAAACTGCCGAGAAAGCGGCTGCCGCCCCACGCCAGCACCAAGCCAGCCACGAGACCGTAGCCGATCCACCGCAAGCCACGGCCGAGCACCAGGCGGACGACCTCGCCGCGCTGGGCACCGACTGCCATGCGGATGGCCAGCTCCCGGCGCCGTTGGTTGGTGACGAAGGCGATCGTGCCGTAAGTTCCTACCATCGCCAAGAGGCCAGCCACGAAACCGAAGCAGGCCAGCAGGATGGTGACCAGGCGCTCGTTCGCGACCGACTCGGCGATCAGGGCGTCGAAGGTCGTTACCTCCATCAGGGGCAGGGTGGGATCGATGTCGTGAACGAGCTTGCGGATCGCTGGTACCAGCGCGAGGGGGTCATCGTCGGCACGCAGGGCCAGGTAGCGATGGCTGGACGGATCCTGCCGGATCGGCTGATAGATCATCGCCCGCGCTGGCTTGACCACCCGTTCGTGCCGAAGATCGGCGACCACGCCGACGACCGTGTACCAGGTCGAACGCTCGCTCGGGTAGCGGTCGAAGCTGACTCGGGTGCCGAGAGGCTGCCTTCCAGGAGGGCGGCTCTCGCCTGCCTGCCACCCTGGAAATGCTTCGCGCGCCCAGGTTTCGTTGACGATCACGACGGGCTCCGAATCGGCATCGTCGGCTGTGGTGAAGTCACGCCCTTGGAGCAAGGGTGTGGCCAAGGTCCGGAACAGCCCGGGTGCCACTTCGACGTGTCCGACCTCGACACCGAAAGCCTCGCGTGGGCGGCCGGCAACTGCATAGTCACCCGTCCAACGCTGCCCTGAAACCGGCAGCCCAGACGTTGCGGCGACGGCCGAAACACCGGGGAGGGCGGCGATCTCGACCTCCAGACGATCGAAGAGCGCGGCCCGGCGCGTTTCGCTCGATATGGTGTCGTCGCCGGGGAACATGGCCTCCGGCAGTTCGACCTTCACGGCCATCACGCGGTCGGGATCAAAGCCGAGATCGACACGATAGAGCGCCTGGAGGCTGCGCGACAGCAGGCCGAGCCCGACCAGTAGTGCCAGCGCGAGGGCGACCTCGGCGACCACCAGCACAGCCCGCGCGCGCTGGCCCGTGTGTCCGCTCGTGTCACTGCCGCGCAAGCGCGGGGCATGGCTCCCTCGGGCGCCCACCCAGGCTGGCACGAGGGCGAAGATCAGCGTCGATCCGAGTGCCAGCAGACCGGCCAGTCCCACGACACGACCATCCACGGCGATGTCTGTAAGGCGCGGCAGCCCGGCCGGCGCCAGTGTCTTGAGTGTGACCACCATTCCGCTGGCGCTGATCACGCCGACCAGTGCTGCTGCCGCGGCCAGCAACAGCCCTTCGGCAAAGAGCTGGCGGGACAGGCGCATCCGACTGGCGCCGAGTGCGCGGCGTACCGCCATCTCGCGACCACGCCGCGTTGCGCGTACCAGGAGCAGGTTGGCGACATTGGCGCAGGCGATCAGCAAGACCACGGCGACGGCGCCGAGAAGAACCAAGAGTGGGCGGCGCGTGTCACCGGTTTGCCAGGTGTGCAACGGTGTCATTCCCGCGCCCATATGCTCGTTGGTCTCGGGATGATCCGTTGCGAGTCGCTGGGCGATGGCTTCGAGCTCTGCACGGGCCTGCTGCACTGTCGCACCCGGAGCCAGGCGCGCGACGGGCCAGACGAAGTGTGCCCGGCGGAACCAGGTCGCCGTGCGGAAGGCCGGGTCCCAGTTCATGCTGGTCCAGAACTCGGCTGTGGCGCTGGGGCCTCGGAAGCCTTCAGGCATGATGCCAACCACCAGGGAGGGCTCGCCGTCGACTCGGATGGTGCTGCCTACCACGTCGTCGCGGCCGCCAAAGCTACGCTGCCAGAGCCCGTGTCCGAGCACCACCGGCTTGGTACCGGTCGCCCAGGTCTCGTCCCAGGCGAGGGTGCGTCCGCGGACTGCCGACACGCCGAGTACGTCGAAGTAGTTGCCGCTCACCGCCAGGCCATTCGCACGGACCGCCTCCTCAGCACTGGTGGCGACGATGCTCGCTGTCGGGCTGAACATGCGCAGGGCGACGTCGTCCAGCAGGGTGCTTTGGTCGCGCCAGTCGAGGGCGTTGGCCGGCGCCGCGTTCACCTGGTGCCAGCCTCGGTCGGGATTCGACTCCCACAGCGCCACCAAGCGCTCGGGCTGGGGATACGGCAGTGGACGCAGCAGAACGACGTCCACCGCAGCCACGATCGCGGTGGTCACGCCGATGCCAATGGCGAGGGTGAGCACGGCGACGATGGAGAAGGCCGGGTGGCGCGTCAGGGTGCGCCAGGCGTGGCGAAGATCTTCGAGCATGGGGTCGGGTCTCCAGGGTTCGTAGGCGAGCCACAGGGCATCGAAGAGCGCGCCGGACGCATCACGGGCAAGGTGCCAGCCTCGTGGATGCTCGTCTCGTGGATGCTCCTGGGTTTGGCGTCTCGCCTGATGGGCCCCATCGATCCGATTCGCCAGCTCGGCCTGCCACTCTTCGAGCCACTCGCGCCGCCGCGCGGCGGGCACCAGCGGTGCCAGCACGCGAAGCCAGCGCATGCACCGGGCGAGAGAGCGACTTCGTTCGGACATGATCAGGACTCCGCCGGGCGGGCCGCTCCGATTCCGGCGCCCCGTAGCAGCGGGAAGCGCTCAATGGCGGTCGCCAGGGCGGCCTCTCCCTCGGCACTCAACGTGTAGTAGCGCCGTCGCGGACGTCCTGAGGCGAGCGCCCGCTCGGCAGACTCCCAACTCGAGCGCACCAGCTCCTGTCGTTCCAGGCGTCGCAGCGCCGGATACACCGTACCGCTCGGAAGGCCGGTGGCGTCCATCAGGTCGAAGCCATAGCGGCAACCAGAGGCCAATGCCTGCAGGATGGCGCCGGTGGTGACGGTGATTCTCATCGCGATCTCAGTCCCGGGTAGGTTGGAGTCGAATGGGTGCTCTTGACATGGTTGCGTAGACGGTTCGTGGCAGCGCGATCCCAGTGTGTCAGTCGGCTCGGAGCGTGGCAGACGGATCCCGCCGCGCGGCCCGGCGAGCGGGCAGCCAGCAGGCAACGAGACCAGCGAGTGCCAAGAGGCTTGCGAACATCGCGTAGGTCATCGGATCCCCAGCGCCGACTTCGAAGAGAAGGCTGCCGAGGAAGCGGGAACCGATCGCGGCGAGCGCAAGGCCGGCGAGCAGTCCAAGTCCGATCCATCGCAGGCCGCGGACGATGACCAAACGCGTCAAGTCGAAGCGGCTGGCACCGACTGCGGCCCGAATGGCCAGCTCGCGCTGGCGTTGGTTGGTGACGAAGGCAATGGTGCCGTACGTTCCGATCATGGCCAGCAGCGTTGCGACCAGTCCAAAGACTGCGAGCAGCAGGGTGACCAGGCGTTCCATGGCGACCGACTCCGTCACCAAGGACTCGAACGTCGTGACTTCCATCAAGGGCAGAGCGGGATCGAGCGCCTGAACGGTCTCGCGGATGGCGGGGACCAGGACCGCTGGGTCACTTTCGGTCCGGATGGTCAGATAGCGGTAGCTCGAGTGGTCTCGAAGAATCGATTGATAGACCATGGCCCGCGGCGGTGCGCCCACATTCTCGTGGCGAATATCGCCGACCACACCGACGACCGTGAACCACTGTGATTCCGCGTCCGGGTAGCGGTCGAACATCACCTGGGCGCCGAGCGGACTGCCGCCGTTTGGGAAGGCTTCCCGTACCCAGGTCTCGTTGACGACGATCACGCTCTCGCTGTTGGAACCGTCGGCCGATGTGAAGTCGCGTCCCTGGAACAACGGTGTTTCCAACGTTCTGAAGAACCCTGGTGAGACGTTGACATGGCCAACGCCGAGGCCGAACGCTTCCCGTGGTCGGCCTGCGATCGCATAGTCGGTGAGCCAGCGCTGTCCGGTAACCGGAAGGCCGGAAGCCGAGGCGAGGGCTTCGACCCCGGGAAGGGCACGGACATCGGCCTCCAGCTGGGCAAACAGGCTGGCACGCCGGGCGGTACTGGAGGTCGAATCGCTGCCCGGAAACATGGCTGTCGGAAGCTCGACCTTCACCGCCAGCACGTGGTCGGGCGTGAACCCGAGATCCACTTCGTAGAGGGCTTGCAGGCTGCGTGAAAGGAGCCCTAGCCCGACCATCAGCGCGAGCGCCAAGGCGACCTCGGCGATCACCAACACGCTGCGTGCGCGATTTCCTTGCCTGCTGCTCGGTTCGTCGCCGCGGGTTCGTAGAACGGCGCCACCGCGGGCGCCGATCCAGGCTGGCGCGAGTGCGAAAAGGAGCGTCGACATCAGGGCCAGTCCTCCGGCGAGCAGGATGACTCTGGTGTCGACGGCGATGTCGGCCAGTCTTGGTAGACCCTCAGGTGCCAGGGCCTTGATGGCGATGACCATCCCACGGGCGCTGATCACGCCCACAGCCCCTGCGGCCACAGCGAGGAGCAACCCTTCGGCGAACAGCTGACGTGACAGCCGCAAGCGGTCCGCGCCGAGTGCGCGACGTACCGTCATCTCGCGTCCGCGCTGGGCTGCCCGAACCAACAGCAGGTTGGCCACATTCGCGCACGCGATCAGAAGCACGATGGCAACGGCTCCGAGCAGCACCAGCAAGGGGCGTCGGGTGTCGCCCGTTTGCCACGCGTGCAAGGGCGTGATGCCGACCGTCACGTGGGCGTTGGTGTCCGGATGCGCGGTGCCCAGGCGGCGGGAAATGACGTCGAGCTCGGCCCGGGCTTGCGGCAGGGTCACGCCCGGCGCGAGGCGGGCAATGGGCCAGAGAAAGTGCCAGCTGCGGAACGAGAGGGCGTCGCGATCGCCTGGATCCCAGGCGAGACCGTGCCAGAAGTCGACCTTTCCACCCGGCGTCTCGAAGCGCGCGGGCATGATGCCGACGACGACTCCCGGTAGGCCATCGATCCGAATCGAGCGGCCGACCGCATCGGTACGACCACCGAAGGCGCGCTGCCAGAAGTCGTGATCGAGCACGATGCCCGTTGTGTCGGTTTCCCAGGTCTCATCCCAGACGAGTGCGCGGCCAAGGGTGGGTGCCACGCCGAGCACGTCGAAGAAATTTCCGCTCACCGCCAGGCCGCTGGCGCGAACCGCTTCCTTCGATCCTGCGTCGAGGATCCGTGCTCTCGGGGCGTGTCGACGGAAGGCGACATCGTCCAGCGTGACGCTTTGCTCGCGCCAGTCGAGCACGTTGGCCGGTGCCGCGTTGTTCGGTCGTGAACCGTATTCGGGGTTCGATTCCCAGAGCGCGACGAGACGATCGGGCTCGGGGTAGGGAAGCGGCCGAACCAAGACGACGTCGACAGCCGCCATGATCGCCGTAGTGACGCCGATTCCGATCGCGAGGGTGAGAACGGCCCCAACCGTAAAGGCCGGATGGCGCGTCAGCGTGCGCCAGGCGTGGCGAAGATCTTCGAGCATCGGGTCGGAGCTCCACGGTTCATAGGCCAGCCACAAGGCATCGAGCAGCGCCCCTGACGCATCACGGGCGAGGTGCCAGCCGATTGGCGGATGGTCGTGCGAAGACTGTGGTGCGTCGACCCGGCATGCCAGCTCTGCCTGCCACTCCGCGAGCCAGTCTCGGCGTCGGGATGCCGGTACCAGGGGTGCCAGAAGACGCAACCAGCGCGAGCACCATGCCAGGCGACGCCTTCGCGAGGGCACGCTCAGGCCTTCCTCGAAATGGAGTCGCCGCCGCAGCCGGACGCCCATGCTGGCAAGCTCACGTTCGTTCTCACGATGGTTTTCCTCGCCCCGTTCAGTCGTTCTCTACCTATGTAGACTTCTACGTTGCGATGCGGGAAAGGTTACCGCGAAATCGAAAAGGCGCCCGGCCCGGTTCAGAACGAACGCGGGCGGGCGCCAAGCTCGGGCCGACGATGCGTTCTAGGACGTGGTCCAGGTACCGTCGACGAGGCGCCGAAGCCCGGCGGGTGCATCGTCTCGGAGCACTTCGGGCAACGCCGAGGCCGGCGCGTTCTGCCAGCAAACCGGCCGTGTGAAGCGGCGAATGGCTGCCGTGCCCACAGAGGTCGACTGGCTGTGGGTGGTTGCCGGATAGGGACCGCCGTGAACCATGGCGTCCGTGACCTCGACGCTGGTGGGGTAGCCGCCGAAGAGCAGACGCCCGACGCGCTGGGTCAGGATCTCCAACAACTCACCGGTTGCCGCGAGGTCCTGGTCTGTTCCGTGAACCGTGGCGGTGAGCTGCCCCACCAGGCTGGCTGCGACCGCGAGCATCTCGTCACGGTCTTGGCATGCCACGAGCATCGTGCAAGGTCCGAAGACCTCTTCGTGCAAGACGCGCTGCTGCAAGAACGTGCTCGCGCTGAGCCCCAACAGGGTCGGTCGTACGCCGCAGCGGCCCGGATTCTCATTCCGAACCAGCGTCTCGACGCCGGGCTGATTGACGGCCTCGGCGACCCCGGCTTCGAAGCCGGAGCGGATGCCCGCATGCAGCATGGTGGCCGAGGGAAGCTTCTGAAGGTGCTCGGTAAGCGCGCGGGTCAAGACATCCGCCTGGCTGCTCGAAACGAATACAACGATGCCGGGATTGGTGCAGAACTGCCCCGCGCCCAGGGTGATCGAGGCCGCCAGCCCGCTGGCGAGATCCTCGGCACTGGACGCGAGCTGTCGAGGCAGGAGGAAGACTGGGTTGGTGCTGCCCATCTCGGCATACACCGGAATCGGGTTCGGGCGCTGGTTGGCCAGATCGAAGAGGGCACGTCCGCCGGTCAGCGACCCCGTGAATCCGACCGCCCGCGTGTCGGGATGCTGCACCAGCGCAGCGCCGACCTGGTGTCCGCGCCCCTGAACGAGCGAGAAGGTGCCTTCAGGGAGATCGAGCCCACGGACGGCGCGGAGGATCGCCCGCCCGACCATTTCTGACGTTCCAGGGTGATGAGGGTGCGCCTTGACCACGACCGGGCAACCCGCGGCGAGCGCCGAGGCCGTGTCGCCTCCCGCGACCGAGAAGGCGAGCGGAAAGTTGCTGGCGCCGAAAACCACGACGGGCCCGAGCGCGCGCTGCATCGTGCGCAGATCCGGTTTCGGGATCGGCTGCCGCTCTGGATCCGCATGGTCGATGCGCAGGTC
The DNA here is from genome assembly GCA_937948815.1 of uncultured bacterium. Classification (GTDB taxonomy): domain Bacteria; phylum Acidobacteriota; class Thermoanaerobaculia; order Multivoradales; family J023; genus J023. The sequence continues at coordinate 18,481 of CALFAM010000297.1, read as the reverse complement.
GAGGTAGCTGCCGTCTCGAATCACCTGGGCAAAGAGGCGAAGCTGACCGCATGTCCGCCCTCGCTCGCCTTCGAGTCGGGCCAGCGGTAGACCGGTTTCGCCACTGGCACGTTCCAGCAAAGGTGCGCCGAGGTCCTCGATTTCCTGGGCAATGGCCTCCAGCAGCGCCGCGCGCCGGTGACGCCCAGCCTGCTCGAAGTGCGGATGCGCAGCCGCGGCAAGGGTCATTGCACGATCGATCTCGTCGTCGCTGGCCTCGTGAAACAGCTCGGGAAACGTGGTGCCGGTGTCCGGCTGAATCGCCTGAAACGTCGCGACCTCTGCGTCCGTGGCAGGCGTCGCGCCGTCCGCGCTTTGGGCGTCCGATCGGCGACCGAGGAGCTGAGAACCGGTGATCATGGCCTCGGCCGGGATGGGGTTGGTGTTGGTCTCGATCATCGCTGGGCCCCCAACTGCGTGCGGATCATCGTCAGGGTCTGATCGCGAAGCGGGCCGGAGATCGGCTCGCGGGGAAGACGGACGGTCTCGTTGCCCATATCGACCTCGGTCTGTACCAGCTTGATCCACTGCACGAATTCCGGCACCGTGTCGAGGCGGAGCAGCGGCAAGAACCAGCGATAAAGCGCGAACGCTTCTTCGTGTTTGCCAGCCTGGGCCAGCTTGAAGAGTCGGACCGATTCTTCTGGCAGGGCGTTGACCAGGCCGGCGATCCAACCGGAAGCACCCATGGTCACGGCTTCGACGACCATATCGTCGAGGCCAGCGAAGAGGGCCAGACGGTCGCCGAGCAGCGCGCGCACGGCCGAGACGCGGCGGACGTCACCACTCGACTCCTTGACCGCTTGCAAATTCGGGAAGCGCTCGGCCAGGTCGCCAATGAACGACGGGCTGGCGTCGAAGCCGTAGGCAATTGGATTGTTGTAGAGCATGCAGGGAAGATCTGTGGCCCCGAGCACGGCTTCGAAGTGTCGGGCGATCTCCGAATCAGGCCCTTTGTGAACGTAGGGCGGCAACACCATCAGGCCGCGGCAACCGACCTCTTGTGCCTGTTGGGCGAGCCAGACTGCCCTTCGGGTGCTGCCGGCTGCGATCCCCGGAACGACGGGCACACGCCCGGAGACCGCCTCGACGCATGTGTGCATCAGGTCGACTTTCTCTTCGGGATCCAGAGTCGCGCCTTCGCCCAGGGAGCCGCATGGCACGATCCCCGTGCAGTCGTGATCGATCAGCCACTGAACGTGGCGGGTGACAAAGGGATGGTCGATCGCACCGTCGTCCGTGAACGGTGTGGTGATGGCGGGCATGACGCCTTGCCACTTCATAGGGAGATCTCCTGGTGTCGTGATGGAGCGGGTGATGGTTGATGGTTCGCTAAAGGTGCCTGGCCGGCACCGATCAAGACGTTGACGGCGACCGGTACCAGCGGCGGGCGCACGCGATCGCCGGTCCAGCCCGTGCTCGGCCCGGCCGCGTGGCTCGAAGTGGTTGCCGCAGTCGGCCGCGTGGTCGTCTGTGTGGCCGTCCCTGGCGCCGCAGGGGTGGCGCGGGTCAGAAAGGCGAGGGCTGGGCCGCAGATTCGGCCCTGGCAAGGACCCATGCCGCAGCGGGTTTGAAGCTTGGCCTGGCGGATGGTCGGCTGCGCGCGTATCGCTTGCCAGGTGACGTCCTCACAGCGACACACCACCGTGGCGTCGGTCGGCAGCGCACGCAGCGCCGGTCGCAGCGCGTAGGCGCGATCGAGACGCTCGGCAAACGCCCGTGCACGGTCGCGTCGGCGTGCGGCGCGACCCGCGCGTTTGAAGGCGCCAGAGGCAGCGTACCCGGCAACCAAGCCTTCGGCGACTGCCAGGTCGACGCCGCCGATGCCGGTGGGCTCGCCGGCACACCAAACGGTGGCGACCGTGGTGCGCTGCCAGCGGTCGACCGCGACGATCTCTCCGTCGATGTGGCTCTGGGTTGCACAGCCCATCAGCCGCGCGAGCTCGGTGCGCGGCACGAGTCCGAACGCGCAAGCCAGAAGATCGACGTCGAATTCCTGGCAGCGGTCGCCGGCGGCTACCCGGACCTGCTCGACGCGGCCGAACCCCTCGGCCTGTGTTGGCCATGCATCGTGGAGCAGCGGCACCGCGCGCAAGCGTGTGAAGAGGCGCGCAGCCTGAACGAGCTTGTTCGGATGCCGCCACAGGCTCGTCCCAAACCTCCGCACGGCGGCGCGCGATGCTTGTTCGGCAATGCCGACGACGTGGGCGCCGTGGTCGAGCAGGAAGGCCGCGACCGCGAGCAGCAAGGGGCCAGTGCCGGCAAGCAGGATCCGCTTGCCCCGCACCGCCATGCCTCCCTTGACCATGGCTTGCAGGCCACCGACGCCCATGACGCCGGGCAGGGTCCAGCCGGGAAACGGCAAGAAGCGTTCGGCGGCGCCGGTGGCGAGAATGACCTGTTGGGCCGAGAACGCGGACGCCTGGCCGGCAGCGTCGACCGCCAAGAGGTGGTCAGTCCGGGGAGCGTCGAAGAGAGTCATGCCCGTCTCGAAGATCACGCCGCGTTTCTGGGCTCGCTGGTGCCAAGCATGTGCGCGGCGATGAGCGTGCGCGGAGGGCGGTGCTGCCGCCGCGCGCGGCGAAACCGACCGGCTTGGTTGGTTGGCTTCTGCCGCTTGCGGACGCCAAATCTGACCGCCCAGATGAGGGTTTTCGTCGAGCACGATGACTGACTGACCGCCTTCGGCCGCGGCCGCGGCCGCCGCCAGCCCCGCGGGTCCTGCGCCGACCACCAGCACGTCACATCTCACTTCACGCATGGGTGATCTCAACGATCCGTCGTGATGGTCATGCCGTCTCGACACGGGGTCTGGCAGGTGCGTGTGTGGGGATGACCGTCGACCGTGGCGCGGCACTCGTAGCAGATGCCCATGCCGCAGAGTGGGCCACGCGGCTGACCGGCGACCGAGCGCCGAATCGCTGGTGCATGCAGATCCACCCAGGCGGCGGCGACCGTCGTACCGGGCGCTACCCAGACAGTTCGACCGTCGATCGTGAGCTGGAGGCGATTCTCCATGGCATCAAGCGGCGAACGGGGACGGCGGTGAATCCTGGTCCGGCACGGCCGCGCATTCGGGAGCCCCCCGGGGGACACAGGCGGTGGCACGGTGGGTGGCGCTCAAACGCTCGACCCGAAACGGTCGTGGGTCGATGGTCGGCTGCCGATCCAACCACTGGTCGACCAGTAAGCGCGCCGTGCCCAGGGCTGTCGCGATGCCGAATCCTTCATGGCCGGCGGCGAGCCACAGACGAGGGGCGCCCGGAACTGGGCCGATGACCGGAAGATGATCCGGCGTTGCGGGGCGGAACCCGGTCCAGGTGCGGACGATGGGAACGTTGCCGAGCGCTGGAAGGTACTCGGTGGCGCGCGCCAGCATGCGCGCGACGATGCCCTGGTCGACATGCGGTTCGTTGTCGTCGAGCTGTCGCGAAGATCCGATCAGGATCTGACCGGTGGCCCGTGGCTGGAGATTGAACGCCACGGAGGCGGCCTCGTCGCCATGGGCGCTGGTGAGATAGCCGAGCTCGATCAGCTGGTGGCGAAGGAGGCCTGGACACCGCGCCGTGATCGAAAGATGGCCCTTCTTGGGGCGAATCACCAGGCCCGGCACGTCGACCAACATCGGTGTTGCCAGGCCCGCGGCGATAACGACCAGATCGGCCTCGAATCGGTTGCCGTCGGCCAGGTCGACATGGCCGTTGCCCGCGCGCTGGACCGGCGTACGTTCCAAGATGACGGCGCCGGCTGCGACGGCCCGATCGAGGAGGTGACGGGTCGCGGTCGGCGGGTACAGCACACGATCCCCAGGAATGCGCAAGCCCCCGGCGAGGCCGCGTCGCAGGCGCGGCTCATGGCCGTAGAGTGCCTCGGCGTCGAGCAACTCGGCTTCGATACCGTGGGCTGCGTAGGCGGTCGCCCGTCTGGAGGCGGCTTCGAGCTCTGCCTCATCGGCTGCCACCCAGATCGTGCCGCAGGCATCGCGCTCGACCGCGGGTGGCAGGTGCGACCATCGCTCGGTCCACAGCGAGCGGCCGATCCGGGTCAAGGCGAGCTGGGCGTCGGAATCGTCGAGCACCAGGACGTGACCCATGCCCGCTGCCGTGGCACCGCCGGCAATGTGTCCGCGCTCGAGGAGCCGAACCGTACCGCCCACGTGTGCCAGGGCTTCTGCGCATGCCGCGCCGACGATTCCGCCGCCGACGACGATCGCGTCGAACTGCTTCATGCCGCTCCGCCTGCGGCAGCGCTGGCATCGACCGGGGGCCGTGTTGCAGAGGGTGTCGGTGGACGGATTCCCTCGCGTAGCGGGTCGTCCGCGCGCAGCATCAGCGTGCTCTCTGCAGTCACCCAGGCACGGCCGGAAACGGTTGGCACGACGCCCCGGGCCGTCCGCACGACGGTACCGGTGAAACGGCTGCCGATGATGCTCTCTTGACGCCAGAGCTCGCCGTCTTGCAGCTTGCCGTCAGCCGCCAGGCAGGCCATCTTGGCACTCGTGCCCGTGCCGCAGGGCGAGCGATCGTAGGCGCGGCCCGGGCAGAGCACGAAGTTGCGGCTGTCCGCGTCCAACCGCTGGGGTGGGCCGAAGAGCTCGATGTGGTCGATCTCGTGTTCTTCCCCCGTGCCTTCGTCGATGCCGAAACGGCCGACGATGCGCGCGGCACGAAGCGCACCCCGGACTTCCCAGGCGTAGTCGGTAAGGGCGTCGAGGTTGGCGAGCGACAGCGCGAGACCATGGTCCTCGATGAGGAAGAACCAGTTGCCACCCCACGCGACGTCCCCGGTCACGGTGCCATGGTGCACGGTCTCGACCGAGACGTTCTTGGCAGCACGAAACGACTCGATGTTCTCGATCGCGATCGATCCATCGGCCTGCACATCGAGAAAGACGTCACCGACCGGGGTTTCCAGGCGATGGCGTCCAGCACCGGCCTGGATGTGGCCGAGGTGCCGGAGCGTCTCGCCGACACCGATGGCGCCGTGCACGCACATGCCGAGGTAGCCCACGTTGTTGAAGAAGATCACCTGGGCAATGGCGTCGGGGCGAGACGGCGGAAGCAGCACGCTGCCGACCAGGGCATCGAAGCCACGCGGCTCGTTGCAGATCGACGAGCGAAAGCCATCGTGGTGCGCGCGCAGTCTCCGCAGCCGGTCGGCAGCGCTGCCGGGGCCGAGCTCCGGATAGCCGGCGACCACCACGCGGGTGGGCTCGCCCTCGGTGTGAGAGTCGATGACGCGGACGCTGTGAACCGGATCTGGCATCGAAAAGGACATTGGGTTGGCTTCGTGGCGTGCCGGAGGCTCAGAGCGCGCGCGAGGCGTCTGAGACCAACTGGAACGAGCAGGGGGAATCGCCGTCGTTGCGGTATTCGATCGCGACTTGGGGGCCGTAGGTCGCGCCATCGCCTTCGGCCAGGTGGAACGCTCGGCCGCCGAGCACCAAGGTCAGCGCTCCCTCGGTAACGACGACGTGCTCGATGATGCCGGCACGGTTGGCGGCCATCTCGCCGGCTGACGCACCCGGAGGAATTCGGTACGATGCCAGCTCGATTCCGCGTTTCAGGAAGTCTGGTGAGAGAGCGTAGCGTTCGACGCCGGTCTCCGGATCAATCAGTGTGCGTCGATCCTCGGCGCGGATGACGGTGGGAGGATGTACGCCATGCTCTTCGAGAAGCTCCGTGAGCGAGCAGCCGAGCGCACGTGCGATCTGGTACGCGAGCTTGACGGTTGGATTCTTCACCGACCGCTCGACCTCGGAGAGCATCGTCGGGCTGACGCCGCTCGCTTCGGCGAGTTGATCGAGGGTGAAGCCCAGCGCGCGCCGTCGGCGGCGGACGTTGGCTCCGATGTCGGCGGGGTGGCTCGTATCGACTGACTTACTCATGGCGTAGGAATATACGCTATAGCGTTGAACTGGTCAACCTCGCATTGCGGACGCGAGGCCGACAGCTTCCGTACCATCTCGTGACGTCGGCGGGTGCCGGCGTCTGCGTCCCAGACACCCTGTCCGTTCAGGAGACATCAATGACTTCACGGAAATCGCTCTCGGCCTTCGGGTTGGCCGTCACCCTCTGGGCCCTCGCCTCGCCGGCAGCCGCGTCGGATGGCGCACGCTTGCTACGCTCGCCGGCGATCAGTTCGACCCAGATTGCCTTCGTCTATGCGGGAGACATCTGGATTGTTGGCCGCGATGGTGGCGACGCGCGTCGACTGACGACCTCCGATGGTCTCGAGAGTGAGCCCCACTTCTCGCCGGATGGCCGGTGGATCGCCTTCACCGGCGACTACGACGGCAACACCGATGTCTTTCGGGTTCCGGTGGAGGGTGGTGAGCCGATCCGGATGACCTGGCATCCACTGGCGGATCGCGCCCGCGGCTTCACTCCCGACGGTTCGCGCGTCCTCTTCGTGTCCGGGCGCACCAATCAGCCCCGCCCGATGTCGCGCATGTGGTCTGTGGCGGTCACGGGTGGCCTGCCGACTCCCTTGCCGCTGCCGCGCGCGGAGCGCGCTTGGTTCTCGCCGGACGGCAAGAAGCTCGCGTACCAGCTCGTGCAGCCCTGGGAGACCGAGTTCCGCAATTACCGCGGCGGCCAGGCCAATCCGATTCGGATCTACGACTTCGCGAGCGAAGAGGTAACGCGGTTGCCATGGGCCGGGAGCAACGATCTCTCTCCGGTTTGGATCGGGTCGACGGTCTTTTTTCTCAGCGACCGTGACCATGCCTCCAACGTCTGGTCCTTCGACTTCGAGACGGAGCAGCTCACCCAGCGGACTCATTTCAAGGTCTTTGACGCCAAGAGCCTGTCCGCGGGGCCCGACGCCGTGGTCTTCGAGCACGATGGCTACCTCCAGGTCCTGGATGCGGCCGGCGGCGAGCCACGCAAGATGGATGTCCACCTGCGCGGTGACTTCCCGTGGGCCCGTCCGCACTGGGAGGACGTCGCCGACATGGTTCAGGGCGCCTCGTTGTCGCCCAGTGGTAAGCGGGCGCTGTTCGAAGCACGGGGCGAGATCTTCACGGTCCCGGCCGAGAAGGGCGACGTACGCAACTTGACGCGTTCTTCCGGTACCGCGGACCGTGCCCCCGCGTGGTCACCGGACGGCCAGCACATCGCCTGGTTCTCGGACGCGCCCCGCGATGGCGACCGCGGCGAGTATCACCTGGTCATCGCGGATCAGTTCGGCGACAACGAGCGGGTGATCGATCTCGAGTCGCCGACGTTCTACTACACCCCACGCTGGTCCCCCGACTCGAAGCACATTGCATTCGGTGACGCCGATCGCAACCTGTGGGTGGTGGAAGTGGCGACGGGCAAAGCACGGCTGATCGACAACGAGGGCTTTGCCCATCCCAATCGTCTGATCTATCCGGAGTGGTCACCGGACGCTCAGTGGATCGCCTACAGCAAGCGGCTGCCCAACGAGCTCAACGTGATTTCGGCTTATTCGTTGGCCGACAGCACGTCGCATCAGATTACCGATGGCCTGTCCGACGCCCACACCCCGGCCTGGGACCCGAGCGGGAAATACCTCTACTTTCTTGCTAGCACCAACCTGGGCTTGAACGTCGGCTGGCTGGACCTCAGCTCGTTGCCAACGCGCATCAGTCGTGCGATCTACGTGGTGGTTTTGTCGGCCGAGGAACCGTCACCGTTCGCCCCCGAGAGCGACGACGAAGCTGCGAAGCACGATGGCGCCGAAGACGACGCAGAGAGCAAGCAAGCCGATGCAAAGGCCGACGATGCCGGTGATCGGTCGGTTGCGGGCTCGGATGGGGATGACGAAGCGGTGACAGTGCGCATCGACTTCCAAGGAATCGGTCAGCGCATCCTGGCAATCGACGTACCCGTGCGGGCCTATACTCGCTTGCTCGCGGGTGAAGAAGGGCAGGTTTTCTATACCGAGTCCGTACCCAACGAACGTGGCGATCGCCTTCATCGCTACAAGCTCAGTGAACGCAAGGCAGACCAGCTTCTGGAAGGTGTCGCCTCGGTTGCCCTTTCTGCCGACGGCAAGAAGCTGCTCTATGGCACGACCGGCGATGCCTATTTCATCGCCGACGCCAGCAGCAAGCCTTCACCTGGTGAGGGGGCGATCGATCTTTCAGGCTTGCGGATGAAGGTCGATCCAGCTGCGGAATGGCAGCAGATCTTCCGCGAGGCGTGGCGTTTCCAGCGTGACTACTTCTATGTCGAGAACGTTCACGGGCTCGACCTGGAGTGGGCGTGGGAGGCCTATCAGCCTTGGGTCGAGCACGTCCGACACCGCGCAGATCTGACCTATCTGCTCGACATTCTGGGCGGGGAGACCGCCATCGGTCACTCATTTACCGGCGGCGGCGACGAGCCCGACGTCGATCGCGTTCCGGGTGGCTTGTTGGGTGTCGATCTCGAAGTCGCGGACGGGCACTACCGATTTGCCAAGATCTACGTCGGCGAGAATTGGAATCCCGACCTGCGATCACCCCTGGCCGGCCCTGGGATCGACGCTCATGAGGGCGACTATTTGCTGGCGGTCGATGGCGTGCCGCTCGATGCATCGATGAATCCGTACAGCCTGTTCGATCGCACCGCCGATCGTCAGACGGTTCTGATGCTCAATGACAAGCCGACACTGGAAGGTGCCCGCAAGGTGACCGTCGTGCCCACGCGCAACGAGGTCGCGCTTCGTCAGCGCGAGTGGCTCGAGGGCAACCGTCGCCGGGTCGAGGAGCTGTCGGATGGCCAGCTCGCCTACGTTTGGGTGCCGGATACGGCGGACGGCGGCTACACCAACTTCACCCGCTACTTCTTCGCTCAGACCGACAAGAAGGGGGCGGTGATCGATGAACGTTTCAACCAGGGCGGACTCATCGCCGACTATGTGATCGACTATCTCAACCGGCAGCTCTACGGATACTTCAACAATCCCGTGGGCGACAAGCAGCCCTTTACCGCACCGAATGCTGCGGTGTGGGGACCGAAGGTGATGCTCATCAACGAGATGTCGGGTTCCGGTGGCGACATGCTGCCGTACATGTTCCGTGCCGCCAAGATCGGGCCGTTGGTCGGCACCAAGACCTGGGGTGGCTTGGTCGGGATTTGGGACGTACCGAGCCTGATCGACGGTGGTTTCATCACCGCGCCGCGAGGTGGGTTCTACAACGTCGAAGGTGAGTGGGCCGTGGAGAACGAAGGTGTGGCCCCGGACATCGAGGTCGAGCAGGATCCCAAGCTGGTCAACGCCGGCCATGATCCGCAGCTCGAGAAGGCGGTCGAAGTCGCCCTCGAGCTGCTCGAGACCCAGGGCGTCGAGCTGTTGCCCCAGCCGCCGGATCCTGTCCGCGTCCTGCGCCCGCAGCCGTAGTGCCCCTCGACCGGGTTGCGGAGCGCTACACCAGGACCCATGGCGCCGCGAAGGCGCCATCGACCTGCCAGGCTGCCTCGATGTCGACTTCGACCCGCGCCTTGATCACCTTGATCTTGGGCGTGTCGGGGGCGCCTGCGTCGTCCTGCCAGGCGATGCGGGCGCGGCCGGCGATCTCGAGGATGCGTCCGCGTTCGAAGTCTGGAATCGCAACGCCGATCCGAGGGTCTTCGAGCAGGTTGCCCAAGGTGTTGTAGAGGTTGTTGCCCGCGTAGTCAGGAAACGACAGCACATCCCCGTCGAGCTGCAAGACGCCCGGGTCGCCGCCTCGATGTGAGGCGTCGGCTCCGGCTCGAGCGTGATGACTGGCGAGGAAGAAGGTATCGGCCTCCGCTGCCCATGTCTGGTGCTCGCTGCCGAGCGCCGCCAGCGTCTCGATCTTCGGTGCCGCTTCCGACACCGGTCGTGACATAGGGCGGCGCGGGCGAATGTGCCGCGGGCAGTTGCTGTAGACCGCTTCCGTGTCGATCGCCACGCGGCCCTTGGCGTGCATCACGGCGCGCCCGTTGACGCGCATCCGTCGGCGGGTCGCGGCGTCGACCACCAAAAGGCCAATCGGCGCCGGATGGTCGAGATGTCGGGCCAGCCGTTCTTGCCAGACCGGTGGCACCGAGAGGACGAGCCGCTGTGGGTCGTTGGCGTGCAGCAGGTCCGGACCGAGCATCAGCGACGGATGCGGGCGACCCTCGGGGTCGAGAGTCGTCGCGACCACCATGCGTTCACCGCCGAGGAATTCGATCGCGGCCGGTGGCAGCGCATCGCGAAACATGGCTGTCAAGCGATCCGCCTGTGTGCGGACGCCTGCGGCCTCTTGCGCTTTCCACTCGCCAGCGTGGAAGGGGGATGCCGGCGACGGCGTGTGCGCGCCGCGATCAGAAGAAGCCACAGGCTGGCCCATCATGTGCGGGCGCCGGTGCATCGTCTGCTCCCGCCGCGGTGAACAGCTCGATCCGGGTTCCGTCCGGGTCCTCGAAGAACAAGCCGCCCGACGACGCGCCTTCACGGTGCGCCACGACGCCGTCGTGGTAGATGCGCACATCCTGCTCACGCAAGCGCGCCTCGGCAGCTTCGACCGCGGCCAGATCCGCGACCTCGAATGCGAGGTGGTGGAGTCCGGGTCGGTCGGTGGCGAAGCGGCCCGCGCTCTGCTCCCAGAGGGTGAGCTGGACCGCGCCATCCTGGCCGAGGAAGGCCCACCGCTGGTCGCTGGCCGCATCAGATTGGGCAACGACTTGGAGAGGGAGGAGGTCGGTGTAGAAGGCCAGGGAGCGATCGAGGCTCGAAACGTTGAGGCCGATGTGTCCGATTTTGGGGCCGAGCGAGTTGGGGGCGGTTGCGGTGCTCATGACGTCTCCTGGTGGATCGCTGTAACCGTCTATCGATTACTTTGACAGTTATAGGCGAAGCGGGCTAACCTGTCAATAGTTAGATTGAAGGTTAGTTCGGGTGGGTGTACCGCACCGGCTGGCCGAAAGCGTGCGACCGACTTGACGCGACATCTGGCGCCCGAAACCGATCGGAGGACCGCCCATGCCTGAGCAACAGCCTTTCCTCTTTGTCGGCAACCACGCTGCCCTCGACTTCGTCAACACGCTTCCGAATCACCAGGGGGCGCCGAACGAGCGGCTCGGAAACTATGAAGATCTCCTCCGTTGGTTCGATGCCGCTGGCCTCCTGGGTGCCCGGGAGCTCGCGGCGGCCAGGCGCTGGCACGGTCGCGCGGGCGATGACGCGTTGGTCGAGGCCCGCCGTTTGCGGGCTACGATTCACACCTTGGCGAGCCGACTCGCCGACGGCAAGGAGCTTTCCGATGAGGGCTCCCGAGAGCCGGGCCGTCGAGAGGCTGATGCTGGTGACGACGACGCGATCGCGGCACTGAACCACGTGCTGGCGCGTCGCACGGTGACCCGCGAGCTCGTCGCGCTGCCAGCGTCCTCGGCTGGCGGCACGGATGCGGCAGCAAGGTTCGAGCTCGTCACGCGGACGCCGATCGAGCAGCCCATCGACCTTCTGGCACCCGTGGCCGAGGCCGCGGCGAACCTCCTGGTCACGGCCATGCCTCGCCGTGTCCGACGCTGTGAAGGCCATGCCTGCGTGCTCTTTTTCTACGATGTGAGCAAGAACGGCGCCCGCCGCTGGTGCAGCATGTCGGCGTGCGGAAATCGCCACAAGGCAGCTCGCCACTACCAGCGCAAGCGTGCTCCCTCCTGACCACGAAGCGCACGACACCCACGGCACGAGATCCTCTCGCGGGAGTAGGATGGAGGAATGACGGGCCCGATCGACACACCGGTGACAGAGCTGCTGCGTGCATGGAAGCGCGGCGACTCGCAGGCCAAGGATGCGTTGATGCCCTTGGTCTATGCCGAGCTACATCGTCTCGCGTCGGCGCGTGCTGGCCGGGGCGGGCCGCAAACGCTGCAACCGACGGCCTTGGTCAATGAGGCCTACCTCAAGCTCGCTGCCAACCAGAGCGATTTTGCCGATCGGGCTCACTTCTTCGCGTTCGCGGCCCGCGTCATGCGAAGCGTCCTGCTCGACCATTTGCGCGCCCAACAGCGCAAGAAGCGCGGTGGTGACCTGCTTCGCGTTTCCTGGGACAAGGCCGCCAACTCGCCGGCCGACAAGGCCGAGCAAGATTTCCTCCGTCTCGACGAGGCGCTTCAGGCTCTCGAGCGTTTGGATGCCCGCAAGTGCCGCATTATCGAATTGCGGTACTTTGCCGGCCTCAGCTACGACGAAACCGCGGCAGCCTTGGGGGTCTCCAAGACCACGGTCAATCGAGAGTCTCGGCTCGCCCGGGCCTGGTTGCGCGCCGAGCTCGCCAGCTGAGCACGTGGTCGGCCCCGCCGGGCCCCCGGCACTGACCTGCCCTTCGGGGATCGATGCTCAGCGCTCTGACGAGCGGTTGAGGTACACCGCGTTGACGCTGCCCGAGTTGGCGAACACCACGTCTGGATATCCGTCCCCGTTCAGGTCTCCGATGGCGACGCCGTAGGTGTCGGCCGATTCGTCGCCGAGTGGGTAGCGCGCGAAGGTCCTGCCAGCTCCGGCATTCAGGTAGTAGGCGTTTCCTTGCTCGTCGTTACCTTCCACGAAGTCGAGGTCGCCATCGAGGTCGAGATCCGCGGCCGCAAGCGCGTAGGTGCGTCCGTCGGGGCTGCCGAACGAGCTGGCCCGGGTGAAACCGCCGGTTCCGTTGCCGCGGTAGAGGACGTTGGCGGCCCCGATGACGCCCAGCGCAACGTCGACGTGGCCGTCGCCGTCGAAGTCTCCGGTCACGACGCGGCGTGTGTCGGCGACGCTGTCGGGCAGCTCGTGCTCGACAAACGTGCCCGACCCATCGTTCAGCGCGACCACGCTCGGCTGGCCGTCACGGCGAGCGAATGCGAGATCGGCGTCACCGTCCTGATCGAAGTCGGCCGTGGCTACGGACGTCGAGGAGCCCTGTGGGTTTCCAAAGGACGTCATGGCGCCGAATCCGCCGTCGCCCGTGCCCCGGTAGAGCGCGTCGGCTTCCCGGCGCCGAGCGACCACGAGGTCGCGTGTGCCGTTGCCGTCGATGTCGACCAACACCGCGCCCCGGGCGCGCCCGCCGCCGGTTTCGACTCGGGGACCCGGTTCGAAGTGGCCGCTTCCGTCGCCCAACCATACCCGGGGAGGCAGACGGTCGTGAACGGCAACTGCGTCGAGGTCGCCGTCGTGATCGAGGTCTGCGAGTCGAATGGTGTAGGTCGGTCGTAGAGTCGAACCCAGGGGAGCGGCTTCGAGCAGGCGACCGTTTCCCAGGTTGAAGAATGCGAAGTCCGGTTGCGCCCAATGCCGACCGTTTGCGAGCGCGACGTCGAGATCGCCATCGCCGTCGAGATCTCCGAGCTGCACGTCCGCGCTGAGGTGCTCGTTCAAGTCGAAGCCATAGAACGGATTCGACACCAGCGTCCGCTCTTGGGCCAGCACGGTTCCCGCGGCAACGGTGCCGATCAGGAAAAACAAGACCAATCGTTGACGACGGGAGCGGACGAGAAGGCCCCGTCCGCGGCTCGAAGGATTGAATGGTTCGGATTCAGGCATTTCCATGGGCAGGTCCAGTTGCGCTCACGTTTCGAGGTCTTGGCCAAACGCGATCTCATAGTCGTCGAGATCGCGGATGCCGAACTCGCGGCAGCCGTAGGGCTGGTCGCAGAGTGGCGAGCCGATCCTCACATTTCGTTTCTCGAGCTCCGAGAAAAGGGCCGCGACATCATCCACCCAGAAGTAGACATCCCACAGGCCGCCGGTGGCCTTTCTGCGCGGAACGATCATCGAGGTGTCGTCGACTTCCCGAAGCATCAGATGGAAGTTGTCGCGTCGAAGAATGCAGAAGCAAGGTGGGTCACCCCAGAACCGATCGAAGGTGAATCCAGCCTTGTCACGATAGTAGTGTGCAGCTTCCACCACGTCCGCGACCAGCAAGACGGGCGCGCTGCCGATGATCTTTGCAGTTGTCATGTCCATGCGCCTCGGGTTCGTCCTTGTGATTGCCGCATCCGGTTTGCGTCATCGAGCAGCATGGCCCGTCTTCGTTGATGGAGCCACAGTATAGGCCGGCAGCCCAATAGGCCGGCGGCCCAATAGGCCGGCAGCCCAGGAGCCTGACGAGGCGGGTGGGGCGATTGGCTGCCGCCTGGCGCGTGCTCTCGCGGCAGCGCGCGGTTCTCGCAGATCGACTCTTCTCGATCCAGGGGTCGAACCCCACGCGGCGTCGTGTGTCAACTCGAAAACGCCCCCCCTCGATTGCGTCGGGCACGGGATCGGCGTCGGCTCACGACCCCGGTGGTTCGGCGGTCGGGCTTGCGGAGTTGGTGCTTCAGTCCGCGCGCAAGGCACTCACGGGACTCTGCCGGGCAGCACGAATGGCCGGGACGAGGCAGGCGACGAGGGAGACGAGGGCGAAGGCGCAGGCACTCAGTGCCAGGGTCGTGAGGTCCAGGGCAGAGCGCTCATGGAGAAGGCGATAGAGCAGGGTGGAAACGGCCCAGACGCCGGTGAGCCCGCTGAGCAGGCCGAGGGTGACCAGCCGCACGCCCTGTCCCACCAGCAAGCGGCCGATGTCGCGGGGCTGGGCGCCGAGGGCCATCCGGACGCCCATCTCGCCGCGTCGCCGTGCCGCCGAATAGGCGATCAGACCGTAGAGGCCAACCACGGCGATGACCACGGCGACTGCGGCGAAGGCGGTGAAGACCCGGAAGTTGAGTTGCGGCGTGGCCAGCGACAGGCGCAGATCATCCCGAACCCGCGAAACCTCTGGGGGTGGAAGGAAGGGGTCCACCTCGCGGACCGCGGCGCGCAAGGGGCCTGCGAGCTGGTCGAGATCGAGACTGCTGCGTACTAGCAGCGTCAGGTCAGGCCAACGCATACTCGCCTGATGCCAGTAGAACATCGGTCTGGGTGCTGCCGTCACGTCCAAGTCGCGCACGTCCGCCACCACACCGATCACGCGGGCGAGCGGGCCGCGCTCCCACCGCCATCGGATCTGTTGGCCGATCGCTTCTTCATTGCCAAAGAGGCGCTCGGCAAGGCTGGCATTGATGACGGTCACCAGCTCGGACTCTTGCTCGCGAAAGTCTCGGCCCCGCAACAGCGGTGTTCCGAGGGCCCGGAACGCCCCGGGCGTCACTGATCGCCAGCCAATCTCGATGAAGTCGGATTTCTCCGTGACCTCGGCGCGGGCCACCGTGTTGGCCAGGGAGGGGCCTTCGAACGGATGCGTGGTGTGGCCACCTGCCTGATCGACGCCTGGCAGGGCGCGGATTCGCTCGAGCGTTTCGGTGTAGAAGTCCCGTACGGCTTGGGAGCCTTCTTCGTAGCGGCTCCCGGGTAGCGTGACGTCGACCGCGAGCAGGTCGTCGACCACGAATCCGGTTGGAATCGCGCGCAGGGAGCCGAGGCTTTGCAGCAGGAGGACGGAGCTCGAAGTCAGCACCAGGGCGAGGGCGAGCTGGCCGACCACCAGGGCCGCGCGTAGGCCACCACCACGCCGGCCGCCGCTGGCACCGCCGATCGCGTCGGCGCGGACGAGATGGCCTGCCCGCGCCCGCTCGCCAGCGGTGAGCTGGAGCGCCGGCACCGTGCCGAAGATCACCGCTGTGACGAGCGCCAGGGCCGCGGCTACGGCGGCGGCACGCGGATCGAGCGCGGCTTCTTCGATGCGCGGCAAGGCACCCGCGCCGATCGTCTTCACCAGCGGCAGGGCAGCCGCTGCGAGCAGCAGGCCCGCGCCCGCTCCGACCAGTCCGAGCGCCAGGGATTCGGCCAGAAGCTGGCGAACGAGTCGGCTGCGGCGCGCGCCCAGCGCCCGCCGCATCGCCATCTCGCGTACCCGTCCTGTGGCGCGGGCGAGCAACAAGCTGGTCACGTTGGCGCATGCAAGCAGAAGGAGCAGGCCGACCGCGACGACCAAGGCAGCGGACGAGGAACGGGTATCGTCGCCCAGGAAGAGAGCGGGGACACTTTGCAGATCGACGCTCCAGCCTGCCTGATCTTCCGGGTAGGTTTCCGCGATCTCGGCGCTGATGCCGAGGAGCTCCTGCTCGGCGACATCGAGGGAGATGCCGGGGGCCAAGCGTGCGACAGCTTCGAGCCGATGGTCGCCACGTGGGCGGTCGCGATCGAGCGGGTAGGGCAGCCACAGATCAACTTCGTCGGCGAACCGGAAGCCTGGGGGCAGTACCCCCAGCACGGTCCAGGCCTCGCCGCCGAGACGGATTTGTTCGCCAACCAGGGTTTCGTCGCCACCAAAGGTCCGCTGCCACAGCCCGTGACCGATCACGACACTGCGGGGGCGCTCGCCAGGCGCGGTCTCGTCGGCACTCCAGCTTCGGCCGATCGTGGGCTGAACCCCCATCACATCGAAGAAGTTGCCAGTCACGCGGGTGCCGCGCAGCCGCATCGCCTCGCCTGAGGCTCCCTGTGTGTCCTGGGCTTCGAGCAGGAGGCTCTGGATCGGAAACGCAAGGGCTGCGATGTCCGTCAGAGTCTGGCTGCGGGCGCGAAAGTCGAGAACGTTGAGGTCCGAGGTCGAAAAGAGATCACCCTCCGGTGTCAGCTCGAAGAGGCGCACGAGCTCCTCGGGGCGATCGTAGGGTAGGGGTCGGAGGATCACGGCATCGACGATGGCGAAGATCACTGTGGCCGCGCCGACACCGAGGGTCAGGCTCAGGAGTGAGGCGACGGTGAATCGGGGGGCACGGATCAGCGAGCGCGTTCCCAGTCGAACATCGCGGGCGAGGTCTTCCAACAGCGAGACGCCCCGCTCGTCGCGGCATTCCTCGCGGACCGCAGCTCGGCCACCGAACGCGAGGGCTGCCTGGCGCTTGGCCGCGCGCGGTGAGAGACCTTGCTCGACCAGCAGCGCCGCTTCCATCTCGAGGTGATGCTGCACTTCGGCGTCGATGTCGCGGTCGGCCACGTTGCGGCGAAGGAGCGCGCGGAAGCGCATCCAGAGCTCGATCATCCATCGTTTCATCGGCGTGCACCTCGGCTTTCGATTCTTCCTGTGACGTTCGACAAGAGCCACTCCCTATGACGTTCGACAAGGAAGAATGTTTCACGTTTCGTGCAGGTGTGCTGTGAAAAAGCACACCTGCACGAAGCGATCGAGGGAGGCTACTCGTAGCGGAGCGCGCTCATCGGCTCGACGCTGGCCGCCTTGCGTGCCGGAATCGAGCCTGACGCGAGGGCGACGAAGGCGAGCAGGACGGTGGCGCCGAGCAGCACGGTCGGGTCGTGGCCTTCGAGCTCGAAAAGCTGGCTGCGCATCGCCCGGCCCACCGCGACCGCAGCGGCGATGCCGACGAGGCCCCCGATCACCGCCATCTTGCCGACCTGGCGCAAGACCAGGAGCTGGACCGCGCTGCTGCGTGCACCGAGGACCATGCGCAGCCCGAACTCGCGTGTGCGCTGCGACACGGTGTAGGCGAGCACACCGTAGAGGCCAACCGCGGCGAGCAGGGTCGCGAGGATGGCGAAGGCGGCAGACAAGGTGGTCAGCATGCGATCCAGGAAGACGTTTTCACGGATCTGCTGGGGCATGGTCTTGAGCTCCTCGACCGGCAGATTCGGGTCGAGCTTGGCCATGACGGCGGGAATCTCGCGCAGAATGCTCTCGGGTGCACCCGTGCTGCGCACATAGAACGAGATGGAGCCGAGCTGATCGTCTTGCCGGTACGGTGTGAAGAAAAGCGCCGGCGCCGGATCCTTCACCTCGCTGTACTTGACGTTCGGAACCAGGCCGATGATCTCGATGTCGAGCTCCGGATTGCCGCCGCTGGTCGCCATCCGCTTGCCGATCGCCTCGCGCCCGAGCCCGAACTTCTCGGCAAAGGTCTGGTTGACGATGGCGACCTTCGGCGCGCCGAGCGCGTCGCTGGCCGTGAAGTCGCGGCCCGCCAGCATGGCGACGCCCATGGTCCGGAAGTAGCCGGGGCCAATCTCGTTGTAACGCGCGCTGTTGTCGGCGTCCGGCTCCTGAACGTGCCCTTCGACACTGACACTCCGCCCCCAGTTGTTGCCCGCGAGAATCGGCACCAGCGACGTGGTGACGCCGGCGACCCCGGGAATCGCCGCCAGGGCTTCTTCCGCTTCGATGAACAGCGCGAGGGCTCGCTCGGGGCTGTAGCCGTTGAGCTCCGGCGACACACCAAAGGTGACCAGGCTTTCCACTTCGAGGCCGAGGTCGACGCGGTTGACGTTGATCAGGCTCTTCAGGAACAGCCCGGCAGAAACCAAGAGGGTCGTCGACAGGGCGATCTGCGCGGTCACCAGCAAGTTCCGAAAGCGCGCTGCCGACCGCGCCCCTGCCGGCTGGCCAGCCTGGCCCTTGAGCGTGGTGGCGAGGTCGGGGCGGGTGCTGTGTAGGGCGGGAAACAGGCCGAAGAGGAAGCCGGTGCCCAGGGCGAGCGCCAGCGCGAAGATCGTCACCGGCCCATCAATCGTGAGAGCGAGCGAATCGGCGGAGCCGGACGGAAGCAAGCGCGTGATCAGGGCCAGGGTC